>NZ_JBFAKY010000039.1:0-52824 GCF_040656015.1 Promicromonospora sp. NPDC050249
CTCCGCGGGGTGGCGGGTGTGGGGCTCCGGGGAGTGGCCCCCCCCCCCCCCCCGGCCCTGGTAGCGCCACCGTGCGTCTGCCCCCTCGACCGCGGCGTCCGGTACGACCACGACGGCGCCCGCCGACGTGCGGCACGGACGCCGTCGCCGTCAGCTCGTCTTCACGGCGCGCTGCGATGACCGCTGAAGGCTACGGTCGCGGGCTCGTCGGACGTCCGGCAGTGACGGGCAGCTCGCCGCGCAGCATGCGGCCTCCGTCGTTCGTCAGCCGCAGGTAGTAGTCCGACGAGCAGGCCGTGCCGTCCTCGTCGAGCGCCCAGATGCCCGATCCCGCCGGCACGTCCCCGGCCGTCGCGGCGGTCTTGGCGATCTAGTTGCCCTCGTTGTACTCGTCGAACATCGAGATGTAGGCGCTCGCCACCCCCGCCCGCGCGTGGTTGTAGAACTGGCGCCACATGAAGTCGCCGTGCGCCCGCTGCCGCTCCTGCAGGTCGCCCGGCAGCACGCACGGCTGGTAGTCGATCCCCAGGCGGTTGCACTCCGCCAGGTCGGGCACGGTCGCCCGGTTGTAGAAGTCGTCGGCGCCGCCCACGTTGCTGATCCGCCCGACGAGCCAGGGCGAGATCATGTGGAACGAGCGGTACACATCCGCGAAGCCCTGCCGGGAGTCGTCGCCCAGGGTGCGCCACCAGGTGGGCACGCCACCCATGAGGTAGACGCCCTGGCCCTTGAACCAGTTGATGACCTCCTGGCACTCCTGCGGGGTGAACGGGCGCTGCCCGTCGTTGAACCCAAAGCCCCAGATCCCCACCACCGGCTTGCCGTTCTGCCGTGCGTAGGCGGGCGAGCTGGTGTGGGCCGACATCTTCGTCGCCCAGTCCTGCGTGATCTGCGTCCGCATCGAGAGCCAGTCGCTCACGTCGTACATGATGTAGTACTTCCGGCCGGTCCGTTCCGCCGCGGAGCGCACCCGGTCGGCGACGGCGTCGCGCGTCGGCCCCTCGGCCCCGAACGGGTTGAACCGCTGCAGCGCCGCCGTGTGGATCCCGTTCTCCGCCATCCAGCGGAAGTGGACGTCAACGCTCTGCTGGTCGTACGACGAGAAGAGGTGGGCGAGGCGCCCGTCGTTCAGCGCGGGAAATCCCGTCCCGAACCTTCTCGCGTACTCGCGAGTGTCGGGCCACGACTTGATGGCGGAGTTCGAGATCGACGGCGGCTGGTCCGCCTGGCGGGCCCAGTGCCACCAGGCGTCGATCGGGGCGCCGTCGCCCCGGCAGGCGAACCAGCCCTGGTAGCCGGCGGTGATCTTGCCGACGACGTCGCCGGGCGGGCTCGCGGCCGCGGCCGCCGCAGCGCCGGGTGCGGCCGTGGCAAGGGCGGAAGCGGCGCCGGGTGCGGCCGCCGTGGCCGCCACGGCAGCGGAGATGCTGAGGAAGGAACGTCGGGAGATGGTCATGTGGTCTTCCGTTCGTCGAGGTGACGGGCCCGACGTCGTCGTCGGGCCCGGGTACGGCGATCACGTGTGGTGCGGCGGAACGGTGCTGGACCTCCTCTCGACGGGGAGCCGGCCGGGCGGGGACAGCGGGCCGGCGGGGAGCCGGTCGACGTCGAACCGCAGCCGGTACGAGACGGACTCCCCCGGCGCCAGGACCGGCAGGGCGCCCGCCTCCCGCGCGGCGACGCGGCCCTGGATCGCGGGCGCGTTCGCCGGTTCGAGGCCCAGGACGTTCTGCCCGGGGGCGAACATCTTCCACTGGTAGAGCACGGGCAGCGTCGCCGTCGGGAACGAGAGGGTCAGCCGCAGGCCGAGCTCGGGGTTGCTCACGGTGGCCCGTCCGGTGCCCGGTGCGAGGTCGTGCCGGTGCACCCGCTGGCGGTAGCCCGCCTCGGGCGCCACGATCTCGCGCCACGCGTCCCCGACCGCGTCGGGGCCGTCGGGCTCGACCCGCGCCGACGAGACGTCGAGCTCCGCGGACTCGGACACGAGCGGCCACCCCAGGTTGGCGTGGTAGAGCACGAGGTGCGGCTCCGGCCGCCACCCCTCGTTGGTCACCGTGTCCTCGACCGTGACCCACGTGGAGCCCAGGCCCGCCCGGATCCGCCGCCGCAGCACGAGGTTCTCCTCGTGCAGGGTCGCCTGGCGCACGACACCCTCCACGACGAGCTCGTCGCCGACGACGGCCGCCCGCTCCACGCTCGCCGGCACGGAGGTGAGGCGACCGTGCTGCGGGAACCGGCGTCCGCCGTCGACGACGGGCGAGCCCACGTGGTCGAGGCCGCACGTGACGAGCAGCCCGCCGCCGAACGACGTCCCGAAGTCGTCGGCGCGGTACAGGCCCGGCGCGGAGAAGCCGGCCGGCGCGACCCAGGCGAGCGGCACGCCGTGCACCGTGAGCCGGCCCAGGTCGAGGGCCCGGTCGGGCAGCACGTCGAGCTCGAGCCCGCCGCCGGTCACGAGCCGCAGCCGGCGGGCGCCCCGGCCCGGGCCGTCGGCCTCGACGACCTGCTCGATCCGCGCCACCTGCGCCAGCGACCCCACCCGGCGGGCGACCTCGGCGTGGCTCGCCCCTCGGATGCTCACGGGCTCGGGGCGCTCACCTGCTGCTGACATGTGTTCCTCTCTCGTCCTTGGCCGTGCAACGGGCCGGGGGCACGGACGCCCCCGGCCGGGTGCCTCAGCGGCAGTCCACCGCGCGGTACGGCACGCCGACGACGCCGCTCGCACCGTCGCGGTCCGTCACCGTCAGCTCGACCTCGCCCGCCGCGATGACGCGCGCCTGGGCGGGGAACGGCCGGCGGACGTCCCTGCCCGGGCGCAGGTCGTCGACCTGGCGCTGCCCGAACGGTGACGACAGCAGGACGGCGAGCGGCCGGTCCCCCGCGTTGTGCAGGTGCGCCACCACCCGGGCCTGCTTGCCGGTGCACCGGCTCAC
Source organism: Promicromonospora sp. NPDC050249 (assembly GCF_040656015.1). NCBI lineage: Bacteria > Bacillati > Actinomycetota > Actinomycetes > Micrococcales > Promicromonosporaceae > Promicromonospora > Promicromonospora sp. NPDC050249. Next base: position 2,934 of record NZ_JBFAKY010000039.1, read on the forward strand.
CGCCGTCGCCTCGACCCAGGTCTCGGGTGCGGGCTCGAAGGTCGCGACGAGCTCCGTGTCGGCCTCGACCGGGAACGTGTACCGGTCCGCGGACGAGACGGTCTCGCCCGCGCCGTCGCGCCACCCGGCGAACCGCGACCCGGCCGCCGGTTCGGCGACGACGGTCACGGCGGCGCCGGTCTCGTACCGGCCCGGTTCGGCCTCGTTGCCCTCGATACGGCCGGTGCCGGCGCCGGCGGCCGTGACGGTGACGGCGGACGTGGCCATGTTGATCGCCATCGGGTTGACGATCGTGACGGGGCCCCGGCTGGTGGTGCCGTTGTAGCGCATGAGGTTGACCACCCGGACGGCGCTGGACTCGTCGGCGTCGACCGTGTGCCCGCCGGGGCCCAGGTTGTCCGTCCCGAGGTTGAACGCGGTGACCGTCGCGCCGTCGCGCGCCACGATCCCGTCGTGGGAGCCGTAGGCGAACGTGTTGCGCACCTCGAGGTCCTGGGCGCCCACGGCGTGGACCAGCACCTCGCGCTCGCGGCTGATCCCGTCGATGACCTGGGCGAAGAGGTTGGCCTCCTCGACCCAGCCCGGCAGCCCGTACGCGTTGCGGGTCATGACGTTGCCGTTGGACAGCACCCCGTCCACCACACCGTCGGACGCCGCGCCCACGCGCACACCCTGGTCCAGGAAGATGCCGAGCACCCGCCGCACCAGGAACCCGTCGGCGCGCTCGGTGAGGTCCACCGCGTTCCAGGCGTTGTCGAGCCCCACGTTCTCGACGTAGACACCCGGGGCGTCGCCGCGCACGGCGAACGGGTAGGGCACCGCGCCGCTGGGCGAGGCCGGGTTGTTCTCCGGGTGCAGCACCCGCAGGCCGCGCACGCCGGCGTCCTGCCCGGCGAGCGTCACGACGGCCGGTGCGGCGGCGGCCGCCTCGACCGACGCCTGGTCGGTGTCGTCCTGGCGCCCCTCGTACGCCATCAGCACCGTGCCCGACGACTCCACGAGCGAGGTACGGTTCGGCACCGCCGACGCGCCGCGCAGCTCGACCCCGGCCGGCACCGAGAGGTGCCCGCGCACGGTGTACCAGCCGGCGGGCAGGTAGACGACGCCGCCCCCGGCCCGACCGGCATCGTCGAGCGCGGCCTGGATGCCGGGCGTCGCGTCGACGTCGGAGAGCTGCTTGGGTGTGCGCGGCACGTCGTAGGGCGCTGCCGTGACGTCGAAGATCCGCCCGTCCGGCTTGGGAGCGGTCCGGGTCTCGCCCGGCTCCGGGACCTGACCCGGCCCCTCCAGCGTGTGCACCGTCCCCTCGAGGGCGCCGCTGACGGCGGTGTCCGTAAGCTTGACGTAGCCCGCCGAGGTGTTGCGGACCGCCGCCTCGGACCCCTCCAGGACACTGGACGCGAAGGCGGAACCCCAGCGCTGGTCGGAGTTCTCGACCAGCACGGCGACGTCGGTGTCCGTGATCTCGGCGTTGACGAACACTCCGGTGAACGACGCGCGGGGCCCCTTGACCATCCTGATCCCCACCGCGTAGTCGGCGGCGTGCAGGCCGATGAACTGGTCCCACTCCAGGTCGGCGAGCACGAAGCCCGTGCCGTGCGCGCGTGTCCAGGCGTCGAGCACGGTCCGGTCCGGCGCGCCGTACGCGGCGCCCGCTCCGGCCCAGTACCCGTTGTCGAAGCGCACGTCCTCCCAGACGCCCACGTCGGCACCGTTGTACCCGGCGGCGCCCTCGCGCAGCACCGTCCCGGACACGTTGCGCACGTTCGCCAGCTCGTGCCCCTGTGCGCCGGGGCCCTCGCCGCGGTCGTTGCGCATCGTGGAGATGCCGATGCCGCGGTAGGAGTTCAGGAACGTCAGGTCCTGGACGGTGCCGAGCATGTAGTTCTCGTTGCCGATCCACGCCAGGCCGGGTATCTCGACGGTCCAGCCGTAGGGCACGGGGTCGGCCGCGTCCTGCTCCGGGTAGTACGTCGTCAGGCCGACGACGCCCGCCGAGCCGCCCACGCGCAGCAGCGCCGGGCCGTCCTCGCCGGACGGCAGGTGCGCCTCGAGCACGGTGCCGAGCCCGGACGGCGCGTCGGGGGCGCCGAGCGGCTGCTCGTCCAGGTCGCGGTGGTCGCCGCGCAGCGTGCAGTAGGCGAAGACCTCCAGGGTGTCGCTCACCCGATAGGTCCCGGCCGGCAGCCAGACGGTGCCGCCCCCGGCGTCGCGGCAGGTGGCGAGCGCCTCCTGGATGGCGGCGGTGGAGTCCTGCTCCCCCGTGGCGTCCGCACCGAAGTCCGTGGCGTCGAGGTCGGCGACCACCACGTCGTCGGTCGGGAACACCGTCTCGACCACCTGCGGCGCCAGCTCCACGAGCCGGGCGTCGCGCACCTCGAGCGCGGTCAGGCCGAAGGCGCCCCGCTGCACGGCGCGCTCGTCCAGCGCGAGGCGCACGTAGCGCGCGGTGGTCTCCGCGAACCGGGTGCGCACCGGCGTGGCGCCGAGCGAGCCGGCGGTCGCGACCGTGCGGAACTGCGTGCCGTCGTCCGACACCTGGACGCGGTAGACGTGCGCGTAGTCGGCGGTCCAGTCCACGACGACGTCGTCGAACCGGGTGGGCTCGCCCAGGTCGACCTGGACCCAGGCCGACTCCTCGTCGCGGCCGGAGAACCACGCGGAACCCGTGCCGTCGGTGACCGCGCCGGGCGTGCCCGCGCTGGTGGAGCTCGCCGTGGCGGAGGCGCCGCGCGCGAGGTCGGTGGTCCGCTCGGCCGCGAGGAACTCCTCCAGGGCCTGCTGCAGGGCGTCGGTCGCCGCGTCGAGCTGCGGCCCGGAGGCCTCCGGGTCGTCCAGCACCGCCTGCGCCGCCTCGATCGCGGTGCGCAGCTCGGCCTTCGACCCGGCGGGGAACTGCCCGTCGCGCTCGCCCTCGCGCGCGGCGTAGTGCGCCACGTCGGCCTGCTCGACCAGGTTGCGCAGCCCGACCGCGGGGTCGACCTCCCGTGGCACGACCGTCACGGCGAGCGAGTCGACCCGCACGTCGTGCGTCGAGCCCTCGACGGAGAGCCGGAAGTCGGAGCCGTTGGACCGGTTGGTCAGGATCGCGTCCTCCAGCAGCCACGACCGCGAGCGCCACGTGCCGTCGTCGGTCAGGTCGTGGCGGGCGGACGGCCGGAACATGTCCGGGATCGTGTCCCCCGGGGAGTCGTACTGGAGGAACATCGAGCCGCCGCCCTCCTGCACGGTCGCGTCGACCAGCACGCGGTCGCGCACGTCGCGGGCGTAGCCGTCCGACACGTTGGCGTAGACGAAGTTCGTGCCCTGCGCGCGGCCCGTCTGCCAGTAGCCGCGGCCGTCGGCGGTCCCTGTCACCAGGCCCGCGGTGTCGTCGCCCGCGCGCACGCCGATGCCGCGCTCGGCCACCGCCGGGCCGAGGTCCACGCTCGTGCCCTGGGCCACCACGCGCACGGCCGCCACGGTCAGGTCGCCGTCGGCGCCCGCGAGCTCGACCTCGGGTCCCGCTCCGGCGTCGAGCGTCCCGGCGGGCAGCACGACGACGGTGGTCGTCCAGCCGTCGTCGTCGGTGTCGGCCTCGGGGTCGCCCGCCGTCAGCGGCTCCCCTTCGCCGGTGGCGACGACCGTCTCCCCCGCGCGGTGGTCCACGACCAGGTAGCCGGGGGTGCCGTCGAGCCGTCCCACGTACTCGTCGGCCAGGTCGAGGGCGAGCCGGTCCGCCCCCGACGCGACATCGGTGCGCCAGTACTCGCGCGCCGCGTGCTCGCCCGTGACCTGCCCGCCCGCGGTCGGTGCGGTGGCCACGGCGATGCCGTGGGTGCGTGGGGTCGCCGACAGGTCGGCGCCGACGCCGACCGGGTACCGGTCGACGTCGACCAGCGGGCCGGCGGCGGCCGGGGCGACGAACCCCGTCACCGCTATCGCGACGGCCGCGGCGGTGGCGACCACCCGGCTTCTTCGTGCGTTCATGTTCATCCTCAACACCTTTGTTCGGACTGACGTGATCGGACTGGGACTCGGACTGGCTGGGACTGGCGGGAACTGGCAGGAACCGGCGCGTCAGGCGCACACTCCCTCGGCCACCGCCGTGACGGACGGGTCGAGCGCGTCACCCGTGCGCCACGAGTGCACGGGCTCGAACCCGAACAGCTCGCGCACGGCCGTCGTGTCGATGACCGACGCGAACCCGTCGAGCGGGCGCGCGACGCGCGACGCCGGGTGGTACCGGGCGAGCAGCTCCGCGGTGGGCACGTCGCTGGTGGTGTCGGGCGCCGCGACGTTGACCACGTGGTACCCGGTGGCGCCGGATCCGAGCACGGCTCGCACCACGCCCGCGGCATCGCGCGTGTCGAGCCACGTCCACAGCTCCTGCCTGCTCGCGCCGGGGTCACGGTGCGTGCGGTCGACCGCCTCGCGCAGCCGGTCCCCGGTGCCGACGAACGGGAGGCGCAGCAGCGTGGCCGCCATGCCGTACCGGCGCGCGGCGTACGCGCCGACCTGCTCGCCCGCCAGCTTGGACAGCGCGTACGCGTCTACCGCGACGGGCTCCTGCGCCTCGTCGATCGGCACGTACGCGGGCGACAGGTGCCGCCCCGCCCAGGGGTAGCCGTACGCGGAGAACGACGACGCCGCCACCGCCACCCGCACGCCCGCGCGGCCCGCGCCGTCGAGCACGCAGAACGCGCCCCGCACGTTCTGCGTGAACGTCTCGTCGTCGGGGACCTGACCGGGCGACGGGATCGCCGCGAGGTGCACGACGCCGTCGACCACCGGCGCGCCCGCCCCGCCGCCGGCCCGCAGCGCCGACCCGACGAAGGCCGGGTCCCGGGTGTCGCCCACGAGCACCACGTCGGCGGACGGCGAGTCGAACGCGGCGCGGTCGGTCGCCACGACGCGGTAGCCGGCCTCCGCGAGCGCCGGCACCACCACCCGGCCGATGCCGCCCGCCGCCCCGGTGACCAGGACGGTGTCGCCGGGGTGCAGGGCCGGGGCCGTCGAGGTGGCGGGTGACGGGGCCCGTGACGTGGCGGGCGGGGCGGCGGACGAGGCGTGGTTCATGGAGCTGTGCGTTCCGTTCTGCTCTCCGGCCGTGGCCGGCGGGTGGTGGGTCATCCCTTGACCGCGCCGGCGAGACCGTTGACGAAGTACCGCTGGGTGGCGAGGAACAGGATGATCACGGGGATCACCACGATCAGGGCGCCGGCCATGAGCTGGTTGTACTGGACGACGTTCGAGGACTGGAGCTGCTGCAGGGCGATGGGCAGCGTGAACGTGGCGGGGTCGTTGAGGGAGACCCGGGACAGCAGGTACTCGTTCCACGTCGGGATCGCCGTGAGCAGCGCGATCGTGATGAGCGCGGGCCGCGCGAGCGGCAGGTAGATGCGGGTGAAGATCCGCAGCTCCCCCGCGCCGTCGACCCGGGCGGCGTCGCGCAGCTCGTCCGGCACCGACCGGAACGAGTTGGTGAGCAGCAGGATCGACAAGGGCGCGGTGCCGTTGACGAACGGGAGGATCAGCCCCAGGTGCGTGCCGAGGATGCCCATCTGGTTCTCCAGCAGCACGATCGGCAGCAGCGTGACCACGCCGGGCACGAACAGGAGCACCAGGAAGAGCCGGAAGAACGCCTGCCTGCCGGGGAACCGCAGCACCGCGAACGCGTACGAGGCGGCGGAGTAGACCACGACCACCCCGAGCGTCGTGAGGCCGGTGACCTTGAGGCTGTTGAGGAAGTAGTCGAAGAAGTGCAGCTGCGCCCAGGCGTCGACGATCGTGGCGAACGTCGGGTCGTGCGGGATCAGGTGCCCGCCCTGGATCACCTCCTCCTGCGTCTTGAAGGCGGCGGAGACCATCCAGAGGAACGGGTACAGGCTCACCACGGCGTACCCGGCGAGCAGCACGCCCACGAACGTCCGCGCCAGGACCACCTTCCCGGGGGCCCGACGGCGGCGCGGCGCCGTGGTCCGGGCGGTCGCCGCCCCGGCGGCGGGGGTGATGACGGCGATCATGACTTCTCCCTCGCAATGCGCTGGTTGACGATCGCGACGGCGAGCGCGGCGAAGAACAGCAGCCAGCCCAGCGCGCTGGCGAGGCCGAGCGTGGGCGCGAGCTCCTGCTGGAAGGCCAGGTCGTACGTCTCCAGCCCGAGCACGTTGGTGCGCCCGGCGGGGCCGCCGTTGGTCATGATGAGGAAGATCTGGAAGCCCTGGAGCGCCTCGCGCACGTTGAGCAGCGTGATCACGGCGGTGGTCCCTGCCAGCAGCGGCCGCACCACCGACAGGTTGGTGCGCCACCAGCCGGCGCCGTCGAGCTGTGCGGCCTCCAGGAGCGAGGTGTCGATGGCCTGCAGGCCCGTCAGGTACAGGAGCATCGCGACGGGCACGCCCGACCAGACCATGATGACCACGAGGGTGGGCATGGCCGTGGCGGGGTTGCCGAGCCAGCCCTGCGGCTGCTCCAGACTGCCGAGCCCGAGGGTGCGCAGCAGCAGGTTGACGGCACCGTTCGGCTCGAGCACGTACTGCCAGGCCATGTAGACCGCGATGCCCGCCGTCACGTACGGCACGAAGTACACGGAGCGCAGCAGCCCCGCGAACCGGCGGGCCTGGTTGAGCACCACCGCCAGCGGGAACGAGACCAGCACGGTGAGCAGCGGCACGGCCACCATCACGCCGAGCGTGTTGAGTGCGGCCCGGTGGACGACCGGTGCGTACACCGGGCTCGCCCACAGCAGGTCGGCGTAGTTCTTCAGCCCCACCCACTCCCATGTCGGGGTCAGGCCGTTCCAGCGGACGAACGAGAGCTGGGCGCTGAAGAAGAGCGTGTAGACGCCCATGACGAGGAAGAGCAGGAGGGCCGGGGCGATGAAGACGTAACCCCAGGCGACCTCCTGGCCGCGGTACTGCACCGGCTGCCGGCGGCGGCCCCGCCGGCCACCACCGCCGTCCCCCGTGGGGGCGGCGGTGGCGATCAGGGTCTGTGCGGTCACTTCGACTGGGACCAGAACGTGTCGACGAGCGTGGCGACGTCCTGGCCCACCCTGGTGACGTCCTTGGTCTCCAGCGGCGTCAGCTCCATCACGGCGTCACCCACCTGCGCGGCGTCGTACGCCGCGGGGCGGTAGGACGTGTCGCCGGGGTTGTAAGCGTTCTCGCCCTCGCCGAACGCACCGATCATCGCGCCCAGCACGGGCCCGACGGTCGTGGTCGGGTCCTCGCCCAGGTCGACGGGCGGGACGTCGAGGGCGTCCTGCGCGAACGTCGCCGCGACGTCCGTCTCGGAGAGGTACTCGATCCACTGCAGGGCGCCGTCCTTGTTGCCCGAGGAGGCGGCGACCGAGAGCCCGGTCAGGCTGAACGGCGCGAGCTCCAGGTCGTCGATCGCGCCGTCCTCGGGCGCCGGCACGGGGAACGTCATGATGTTCTCCGGGTCCATCCCGTTCTGGTCGAGGAACGCGAGGGTGAACGTGCCGCCGATGTCGAACGACGACTTGCCCTGCGCGAACGCGATGTCGGCGTCGTCGATCGTGAGGGACTGCGTGCCGGGCATCCAGTAGGGCTGGACCTGGCTGTACGCCTCCAGCACCGCGGTGCCGTTCTCCGACGCGAAGTTCTTGGCCGGGTCCTGGCCGAACAGCGCGCCGAAGTCCTCCTTGCCGAGCTGGCCGTAGGCCATGGGCTGCATGAGCCACTCGAGGCCGGTGGTGGAGGACTGGAAGCCGATGCTCACGCCGCCGTCGTCCGGACGTACCTCCTGGACGGCCTCCAGCGCCGCGACGAACTCCTCCCAGGTGGTGGGCGCCTCGGTGATGCCGGCCTCCTCCAGGCGCTCCTTGTTCGCGTAGACGATGCCGAACGTGCCGATGGTCAGCGGCACGGAGTAGCGCTGGCCCTTCTCGACGCCGGCGGTCTTGGACCCCTCGGCGAGCGACTGCTCGTAGTAGGCGTCGGTGACCGTGCCGTCGTTCGCCACGGCGGGCAGGAACCGCGAGGTCCACTCCTCGTCGACGTCGTCGGACAGGTCTTCCAGCAGGCCTGCGGCACCGAACGTGAAGTCGTCGCCGTGGGTGTGCACCTCCAGCACGTCGGGCAGGTCGCCGGTCTGCGCGGCGGCCTGCACCTTGGTGACGAAGGCGTCGTCGGGCGTGTAGGCCTGGACGTCGACGGTGATGCCCGTCTTCTCCTCGAAGGACTTGGCGGCGTTCTGCAGCGGCTCGACGTGCGACTGCTTGAAGGTCCACATGGTCAGGGTCTCGGGGTCGCCCTCGGTGGAACCCTCGGGGGCGCCGCCGACCGGGCCGCTGCAGGCGGCGAGCGCGCCGACGAGCAGCGCGGAGACGGTGATGGTGGTCAGGCGTGCGGAGGACGGACGACGTCGGTGTCGGATCACGAGCTGTGCCTCTCGGGTCATCGGGGCGGCATCGGTGCCGCGGCCATCGGAACATAAATCAATTCGATGTACAGTGTCAACGGGCCCCCTGGAGGCGCCTCTTCCCAGTGCGCGGGACGGCCCGCGCGAACAGCCCGTCCGGATCGAGGTCACCGATGACAGCACCGCAGGCAACCACCGACGGCGCCCGCGACACCCCCCGCGCCGAGGTGCTCGCCCCGGCCCCCTGGTCCACCGACGAGGCCGACGGCGTGCGGGTCACCGCGGTGCGCACCTTCCTCACGGGCCCCCAGGGCTGCCCGTACGTCGTCACCCGCGTCGAGACCAACCAGCCGGGGCTCTACGGGCTCGGTGACGCGAGCGACCCGCAGCGCCCGCTCGCGACCCGGGCGGTGATCGACGAATACCTCGGGCCGCTGCTGGTCGGCCGCGACCCCGCCGACATCGAGGACCTGCACCGCCTGCTGCTGAACAGCGGGTACTGGCGCGGCGGCTCGATCGAGCACAACGCGCTCGCCTCGGTCGACCTGGCACTGTGGGACCTCAAGGGCAAGGTCGCGGGCCTCCCCGTGCACCAGCTCCTGGGCGGCAAGGCCCGCGCGTGGGCGGACGCCTACACGCACGTCGACGGCGCCGACGCGGCGGAGGTGGCCGACAAGGTGCTGGCCGCCGTCGGCCAGGGCTACCGGCACGTGCGCGTGCAGGTGGCCGTGCCGGGCCGGGACACCTACGGCACGGCGCCGCGCGACGCGGCGGAGGCCGCCCGCCGTCGGACCCGCACCGACCGGTGGGACACGCTGGCCTACCTGCGGCACGTGCCGGGGATCCTCGCGGACGTCCGCGACCGGGTGGGCCCCGACGTCGAGCTGCTCCACGACGCCCACGAGCGCATGACCCCGGCCGAGGCCCGGCAGTTCGTCCGCGCGGTCGAGGACGCGCACCTGTACTTCCTGGAGGACGCGCTGGCGCCCGAGGACGCCGCCCACTTCCCGGAGCTGCGTGCCGCGGGCACGACGCCGCTCGCGGTCGGCGAGCTCTACCACGACCCGCGCGCGTACCTGCCGCTGCTGGCCGGGCGGTCGATCGACTTCGCGCGCATCCGCATCCCCACGCTCGGTGGGCTCACCCCGGCCCGCAAGCTGGTCGCCGTGTGCGAGATGTTCGGCGTGCGCACCGCGCCGCACGGCCCTGGCGACGTCACGCCGGTCGGCATGGCGGCCAACATGGCGCTGAACATCTCCTCCCCCGCCTTCGGCGTCCAGGAGGCCGCGACCTTCCGCGACGCGACGCTCGAGGTGTTCCCGGGCGCGCCCGTTCCCGCGAACGGGCACCTGCTCGCGCCCGAGGCGCCCGGGCTGGGTGTCGACTTCGACGAGCGGGCCGCTCGCCGCTACCCGGTGGGCGCCCCGCTCGAGCACGACCGGTGGGCGCTGCTGCGCGCCACGGACGGGAGCGCGCACCGGGCGTGAGCATGCCGGTGTCGGACCGCGGGCCGCTCAGCCGATCGAGCTCAGCCGATCGAGCTCAGCCGATCAGGAGCGCGTGCGGCTGCGGCGAGAGGGTCTGGTCCAGCACGAGGCACGCCGCGCCGACGGCGCCGACGTCCTCCCCGAGCTGCGTGTTGGCGACCTGGATGTCGTGCATCTTCTCCACGAACGGCCAGCTCGTGATCATCGGCTCGACCACCGCGAGGAACCGTTCGGACAGCATCGGCCAGATGGGTCCGCCGAACACCACGAGGTCCGAGTCGAGCAGCGTCGCCGCCGCCGCGACGCCCTTGCCCACCCGGCGCGCCCAGCGGTCGATGATCACCTGGGCGCCGCGCTCCCCCGCCGCCGCGAGGTCCGCGAGCCGGCCGAGCTGTTCGGCCACGGCCTGCGGCCCGGGCACGGGTGCGGCGTCCAGGACGCCCGCGGACACCGCCTCGTCGACGAGCGAACGCGTGGTGCAGTTGGCGTCCAGCCCGCCCACCTCGCCGGCGTTGCCGGAGGCGCCGCGCAGCACGACGTCGTCCGCCACCACGCCCATGCCGGAGCCCGTGCCGAGGTAGAAGAACAGGAAGTTGCCCGAGTGCGTGGCGGCACCCGCCCAGCGCTCGGCCACCGCGGCGGCGATGACGTCCTTGTCCATGAGGACCGGCAGCCCCGTGGCCTCGACGAGCCGGTCGCGCAGCGGCACCCGGCCCCAGCCCTTGAGCTGCGGCGGGTCGACCACCGACCCGGTGGCGAAGTCGACGGGGCCCGGCACGGCAAGACCCAGGCCGAGGATCCGGTCGCGAGCCGCGCCGGACTCCCGGATGACGGTCTCGATGGTCTCGCTCATCTCGGCGATCGTCGACTCCTGGTCGACGACGGCGGGCGTGGGCCGGTGCACGCTGTGCACCACCTGCCCCGCGAGGTCGAGCACGACGTACGTGACGACCGCCGGGTCGAGGTGGACGCCGAGCGCGTACCGGCCGCCGGGCACCACCTGCAGGACCGTGCGCGGCTTGCCGGCGCGCCCGCCCTTCTTGCCGGTCTCGGCGAGCAGCCCGGAGTCGAGCAGACGGCGGCAGATGTTCGAGACCGTCTGCGCCGACAGCCCGGTCGCGCCTGCGAGCTCGACGCGGCTCAGCCCGTCCCGCGCACGGCGCACCGCGTCGAGGATGACGGACTCGTTGAAGTCGCCCATGCGCGGCAGGTTGGTCCCCCGGCGCACGGTCGACGGCGCGGCCGACTGGTCGATCGTCACGTGTTACCTCCTGCTCGATGACCGGCCGGCGGGCGGCCCAGCCGGCCGCCCCCGCACATCCTCGCACCCTGGCTCGTCGTGCGGTCGATCGACTCAGCCACTCGTCCTCCGGTCGTCCGCACCCCGTCGGATCACGAGGCTGTGTGCGCACAGCGCACCCGTGCAGCATAAATCAATCCGATGGAGTATCTCGTCGGCCAGCCCAGCTCCTGACCCAGGCAAAGTCGTTCGGCTCGAGGCGCAGGCCTGCCACGGGCTTGCCGGTGACCAGGTCGACACCGAGCACGCCCGGCAGCTCCACCGGTTGGCTGCTGACGTTGGTGACCGCCATGACCTCGTCGTCGGTCCCCGCTGCGCGCCGAATCACGAGCACCCGCGGGTCCAGGTGTTCGACCTGCTGCGACGCGAACGGCGAGAAGGCCGGCTGGGTACGACGCACCGCCATCAGGTCCCGTAGCCCTTCGAAGACGATGTGGCGCCGAGGCACCTCAGCCAGCTCCGCCGTCAACCGGTCCGCGTCGAGCACCTGCCGGTTGATGCGCCGGTTGACGCCGCTCGCCTCCATGCCCTCGCGATCGTGGGTCGAACCGAAGAGGGAGTGGTAGTAGATCGCCGGCACGCCGACCATCGCGAGGAGGATGGAGTGCGCCGCCAGCGCCCGCCGGGCGATCTCCTCGTCGGTGGTCCCGGGCGCCGAGAGCGCGTCGATGTAGCTGACATTGAGCTCGTACACGCTCTCGCTGCCGTCGGGGCGGGTCGTCATGGAGACCCGTCCGCCGTGCGCGAGCGCACGGTCGACGAGGAGCGCCCGGTCGGCGTCGGTCAGGAGCCCTTCGGAGGGGCGCATGCCGACGCCGTCGTGGCTGGCGAGGAAGTTGAACCACGTGGCGTCGGGGCCGACGGGCCCGACGGTCGACGCCCACCGGGCCAGGACCGTCGCGTCCCCCGTGACGAAGGCGTGCAGCACGAGAGGCGGCAGCGCGAACTGGTAGACCATGTGCGCCTCGTCGCCGCCGTCACCGAAGTAGGAGATGTTCTCCGTGTGCGGCACGTTGGTCTCCGTGAGCAGGCGCACGTCGGGTGCGAGCTCGTCGAGCAGGGCGCGCCACACCTTGATCACCGCGTGGGTCTGCGGCAGGTGGATGGACGTGGTGCCCGACTCCTTCCACAGGAACCCGATGGCGTCCAGGCGGACCGTGGTCGCGCCGCGCGCGACGTAGCCGAGCAGGACGTCGGTGAGCTCGACGAGCACGGCGGGAGTCCGTACCTCGACGTCGACCTGGTCGCGGGAAAAGGTTGACCAGGCGCGGGCCGTGGTGCCGTCCGGCCGGGTGTAGTCGTGGACCAGCGGCGAGGTCCGTGGCCGGACCACCCGGCTGGTGTCGAAGCCGGGCCCGGGGTCGAGGAAGTACCCGGCGCGGCCGGGTTCCCCGGCGAGCCAGCCCGTGAACCACGGACTGGAGGCCGAGACGTGGTTGGCGACGAAGTCGAGCATGAGCCCGTGGTCCGCGGCGATCGCGCCGACGTCGTCCCAGGTGCCCAGGTCGGGGCTGACCGCGCGGTGGTCCACGACGGCGAACCCGTCGTCGGAGGTGGACGGGTAGATGGGCAGCAGATGCACGTCGGTCACGGCGCCGTCGACCACGTCGTGGAGCACCTGGGCCAGCGTGTGCAGCGGCGCCTCGCCGGGCCGGCGGATCGCGTCGCCGTAGGTGATCAGGTAGGAGGTACCGGCATCGGGCCGGGACGCCGGGTGCCGGGTGAGCGTGGCGGACACCTCGGGGGCCCAGCGCTCGGCGAGGTCGAGGACCTGGTCGATCACCGTGCCGGCGGTGTCGGGGTAGACGAGCCGGAGGTGGGGGGCGATGCGCTCGGCGAGCCGGTCGCGGTTCATGCGGCACCCCCGGTGACCGTGGTGCGTGCGCCGACGAGCGGCTCGATCGACGGCGTGTCGGACAGGTAGTCGATGGTCAGCGCCAGGCCTGCGTCGTCGAGCTCGTCCAGCCGGTCCGAGACGGACCTCAGGCCACCGCTGCGGCGCGCTATCTCGGCCCACTCGTGCCGCGGCGGGAAGCTGGGGCGCGCGACGACGCAGTCGGGGTCCGTGACCCAGAGCCTGCCGTGCTGCCAGGTCCGCCCTTCGAGGGAGAGCTGGCCGCGCAGACCCACTGATCCGTCCTGGCCGCCCTCGTGGTACGTGTCGGGCGAGACGCGCATCGCGTCGACCAGGCCGAGGCTGGGTAGCAGCGGGGCCCCGCAGCCGAGCAGGTAGGTCTGCGGCCCGACGGCGTCCCGGATGAGCTGCATGCCCGAGCGGTACGCCTCGGTGCCGGTCAGGTCGGCGTGGCGTCGCCCGGGCAGCGCGCCTCCGTAGAGGAAGTCGAGCTTGACGTAGTCGATCCCGAGCTCCGCGATCTCGGCGAAGCACCGCACGAGGTGGTCCCGCACGCCCGGATGGGTGAGGTCGAGCCCGGCGAGGGCGGTCCCCCAGTTCTCGCCGGCGTCGCCCGTCAGCCAGTCGGGGTGCTCGCGGGCCACGGTGCTGTCGCGGCCGACCAGGAACGGCGCGAGCCAGATCCCTGCGCGCCGACCGGAGGCACGCACCGCGTCGACGGCGCGTTCGAGCGAGCCGAACGAGGGCCTGCGCGCCAGCGACTCCCCCACGCCGAGCGTCCAGCCGTCGTCGATCTGGACGACGTCCACGGGTACCTCGAGCCGGTCCATCGCGGCGACGTCGCGGACGACGTCGTCGTCGGTCACCGCCTCGAAGTACCGGTACCAGGTGCACCACACCCCGCCGGGTAAGCGCAGTGGCTCCACGCCCGCGCCTGCCGCGAGCGCGTCGCCGGCGGCGGCCAGCGCCGCGGCGCCGTCGGGTGCCTCGATCGTGCGCACGGCGGCGCCGTGCGCGGTGACCACGACGTGGTCGCCGCGCACGCGGGCGCGCAGCGTCGGTACCTCGCCCGTGGGGTCGGCGGGCAGCCAGGCCCGCGCGGGTGCGCCGTCGCCCGGGTCTACCACGAGCACGCCCTCGGCCTGGTACGCGTCGTCGGCCAGGGCCGTGCCCGGCCGGAACCGCATCGTGTGCTCCCAGCCCAGGTCGGGCCGGTGCTGCGGCTGGTCGAGCGCGTACCAGGTGGCGGGGCTCCAGCTCTGCCAGCCCTCGGTGTAGACCCGGGCCCGCGGTCCCACCCTGACCTCTCCGACCTCGGTGCCGATGCCGCTCATGCCGCGCCTCCCGCCGTCGTCAGGAACGTCGTGCCGTGCACCGGGACGCCGCCCGCCGCGGCCGAGTCGCGGGCCGCGAACACCAGCCGGGCCGTCGCCAGCACGTGCGACGCCGAGTTCTCGGGTTCCCGGTCCTCGGCCACCGCGCTCATCAGCTCCGCGAGCGCCGCGGCGAACCCGTCGACGAACCACTGGCCCTGCAGGTCGTACGACGTACGCGTACCGTCCCGTTCGAGCGTGACCGCGTCGGAGCCGCCGAGCACGCTGCCGCGGATGGTGCCTTCCGTGCCGTGCACCCAGAACGGGCAGCCTGGCTCGCCCGCGACGGCGTTGCCGACGACGCGGACCAGGGCCGTGGCGCCGTCGTCGCACGCGAGGCCGAGCGTCGCGTGCCAGGGGTTGCGCGCGGACGCGGGCTGTCCCGGCACGCGCGAGTCCTGGGCGGTGACCGTGGTGACGGTGCGCCCCTCGAGCCAGCTGCGGGTGATGTCGATCCAGTGCACGAGGTAGTCGGTCAGGAGCATGTGCGGCACGTCGTCGAACGGGGTGCCCGCGATGGGCGGCAACGGCTTGTCGTGCAGGTGGGTGACGCCGACGACGTCGCCGATCGCGCCGGACCGGATGAGCCGTGTCGCCACCCGCCATGCGGGTGCCCAGCGTGCGTTCTGGTTGACCGCCACGCGGACGCCGCGCTCCGCGGCCTCAGCGAGGATCGCCTCGAGCGCGCCGATCTCGTCGGGCTCGGCGACCACGGGCTTCTGCGCCAGCACGTGCTTGCCGGCCCGGACCGCCGCGGCGACGAGGTCGAGCCGGCCGGCCGGCCCGGTCGCGATGTCGACGACCTCGACCTCGGGATCCGCCAGGAGCTCGGCGGCGGAGCCGTACACGCGCCGCACGCCGGGGAACCGCTCCTGGATGCCCTCGGTCCGCGCGGGGTTGCGGCTCCACACGCCGACGACGTCGACGCCGTGCTGCGCGTAGGCGGGCAGGTGGGCGCTCTGCGCGATGGTGCCCGCGCCGAGGACGGCGACACCGAGGCGCCGTTCGGGAAAACGCGGGCCGTGCTCCGGCACCGCTGACCAGTCGCTCATGCACGCTCCCCCGCGTCCGTATCGAACTTCAGGACTGCCTGGAGCAGGTCCGGGTCGCCGGCGTCGAGCCGGTCGAACGCCGTGGCGACGTCCGCCGCGGCCACGACGTCGGTGACCAGCGGCGCGACGTCGACGGCTCCGGTGAGTACCTGGTCCATGAACACGCGCACGAGGCGCGGCTGGTCCCAGCGGCGCCCGACGGGGACCGGGACGCCCGAGATCTGGCTCGCCACGATCGAGACCCGGTTGTGGTGGAACTCCTCGCCCAGGCGCAGCGCCTCGGCTCCGCCCTGGTAGAACCCGGAGGCGACGACGGTCCCCTCGACCACGACGGAGCGGACGGCCTCGTGCAGGGCGGCGCTGCTGCCGCTCAGCTCGATCGCCGAGTCCGCACCGCCACCCGTCACGTCGCGGACGACCGCACCCACGCCGCCGTCGACCAGTGCCGGGACCACCGCGGCGGCGCCGAGCCGCGTCGCGACCTCCAGCCGCCCGGGCTGCACGTCCACGGCGACCACCCGGGCGCCGGACAGCGCCGCGAGGCGCGTCGCGAGCAGGCCGATCACGCCCTGGCCGAAGACGGCGACCTGCTCGCCGAGGCGGACGTCCGCGGCGAGCACCGCGTTGAGCGCGATCGAGCCCACCCGCGCGAACACCCCGACGACCGGGTCCGTGCCCTCCGGGAGCCGCCGCCACGCGAGCGCGTCGGCGGGCAGGACGGCCTCGCTGCGGTGGCCCCAGATCCCGTGGACCACGTCGCCGACCGCCGGCGACGTCACGTCGTCCGCGACCTCGACGACGCGGCCGACCTCCGAGTAGCCCCAGCCGACGAGCGGGTAGGGCGCCGTCGGCTCGCCGTCCCGGAAGAGCCTGGCCTCCGCGTCCCACGCGCGGGTCAGGTACGGGTTCGAGCCGCGGTACGCCGTGAGCTCGGTGCCTGCGGAAATGCCGGAGTACAGGGTCGCAACGCGGACCGTCCCGGGTCGCAGGGGTTCTGGGGCGCAGTCCACGAGCTCCACCTGACGTGGTGCGGTGAACTGGACGACGGTGGGCACGGTGTTACCTCCGGGATGACGGGTGAAGAGAGAAGTGAGAACTGGGCCGGTCAGGCCCGGGCGGGGCGGGACGCGAGGCGGGCCTCGGGACGAGCGACGCTCATCCCTTCTCCGCCCCGGCGGTCAGGCCGCCGGTGAGCAGACGGGAGCCCGCGAAGAAGATGGCGATCACGGGCACCGTGAGGATGACCGAGCCGGCCATGAGGACCGTGGTGGGGATCTCGATGCTCCCGGCGAGCTGGGACAGGCCGAGCGAGACCGTCCAGTTCTCGCGGCGTTCCACGAGGAAGAGCAGGGCGAACAGGAACTCGTTCCAGGCGATCATGAAGATGAACAGGCCGTTCGAGACGATCGACGGCATCGCGAGGGGAAGGCTGATCCGCCACAGCACCTGCACCCGGTTCGCGCCGTCGATCGCCGCCGCCTCCTCGAGGCTCGCCGGGATGGTGTCGAAGTAGTTGCGCAGGAGGTAGATGGACACGGGCACCACCTGCGCGACGTACACGAACAGCAGGGCGAAGAGCTCGCCCCGCAGGCCGACCCGGGTGAAGAAGACGAACAGCGGGATCGCGAGCAGGATCGTCGGGAAGAAGTAGACGCCGAGGAACAGGGCGCTGACCTGACGCTGCCCGAAGAACCGCAGCCGGCTCACCGCGTACGCCCCGGGGATCGAGACGAGCAGCGTGATGACGACGGTGCCGAGCGCCACCAGCAGGCTGTTCCCGATGAAGGTGAGGAAGCCCTGCCCGCCGTCCTCGGTGGGAGTCAGCACGGAGACGTACGTGGAGAGGTTGAGCTCCTCGACGGTGACCCACAGTGCGCCCGGGTCCTGGAGCACCGCGTCCAGCGGGCGCAGCGACAGGATCACCATGTAGTAGAAGGGAACGACCGTGATCAGGAGGAGTCCGACGACGGTCGCCGGCTGCACGACCGCGAGCAGCAGGTTCTCCACCCGGTCGCGCGACCACCGCCGGCGGGGTGCGACGGCCGGGCGGCGTGCCGCAGTGAGGGTGCTCATGCTTTCTCCTCCCGGCGGCCGGCGAACCGCAGGTAGACGGTCACCAGCACCGCGAGGATCGTGGCCAGCACGAGCGCCTGGGCGGACGCCGACCCGATGTCGCCGCGGGCGGTGAGGAAGTTGAAGATCCGTACCGTGACGACCTCCGTGCCCGCACCGCCGCCGGTGAGCAGGTAGATGTCGTCGAAGTTGTTGAACGTCCAGATGAAGCGCAGCACGGCGAGCACCGCGATGGTGGGCACGAGCTGGGGCAGCAGGATGTACCGGAAGCGTTGGGTCGGGGTCGCGCCGTCCACCCGGGCGGCCTCCTCCAGGCTGGCGGGGACGGCGCCGATGCGAGCACTGAGGAACAGGAACGCGAACGGGAAGGAGCGCCACGCCTCGAAGGCGATCACCGTCAAGAGGGCGACGGGGATACCGAGGTCCAGGCCGAACAGGGACACGCTGCGCGACTGCTCGGACAGGAACGCGACGGGCCCGTCCCAGCCGAACAGCCTGACTCCCCAGTGGTTCACGACGCCGAACTGCGGGTTCAGCATCGTCCGCCACACGTAGGTCACCGCCACGACGGGCGCCACGTACGGCAGCAGGATCGATGCCTTCACGAAGCCGCTCCCCCGGAAGGAACGGCGCAGGGCCAGCGCGGCCACCAGACCGAGGCTGATCGCGCCGGCCGTGCCCAGCACGGAATAGACGACCGTCGTGGTGAGCGCCCCGAGGAACCCGGGCGCGGTCAGGACGTCGACGAAGTTCTCCAGCGTGTAGTTGCCGAAGAGGCCGACGTACCGGATGTTGATCAGCCCGACGTCCTGGAACGCCAGCAGGAACGTCCATGCGACCGGCAGCACCACGACGGCGACGACGATGACGAGGGTGGGTGTGATGAAGCCCAGGCCGGCGCGGGCTTCCGCCCGCGCCATGGCCGACTTCTTTCGCCGCCCGGACCCCTGGCGGGGCGACGCCGGGCCCGTGCGCCCCGACGTGCCTCCGCCCGAGGGCCGGACGTCCACTCCGCTCATTCCTGTGATTCCTGGATCGTGCGCAGGGCGTCCGCCGCCTCCTGCGCGGCCTGCTCGGGATCGGTGCCCGACGTGACGGCGCTGACGGCTGCCGCGACCGGGAGCTCGCCCAGGGACGCGCCGACCAGGTCGCCCTGGCCCTGCGTGATGCCCCAGCGGCTCAGGTCCTCGGGGCCGGCCTGGAGCACGGAGAGCACGTCGTCCGAGTAGAAGTCGCTCAGCGGCCCCTGCGTGTCCACGCCGATGTCGAGGGTTCCCCAGGCGTCCGCGTACTGGGTCGGGTTCTCCGCGGTGCCGGACCGGACGGGGACCTTGCCCTCGGGCGCGATGGCGAGCCACGGCTCGTAGCCGTCGGTCATCATGTACTCGACGAACTGCTGCGCCGGGTCGGCCGGGGCACCCACGGTGATGGCCCAGCTCGTGACCTCGCCGAACGGTGCCGGCGCGGACCCGCTCGGGCCCTGGATCGCGGGGACGATGCCGGTGTTCTTCGCGAGGAACGCGGGGTCGTCCGTGCACTCCGGGCAGGTGGGCTTGGCGTCGTCGCGCAGGCCGGCCATCTCGTCGAGCGCGAACGTCGACCAGACGAACATCGCGGCCTGACCGGCGAAGTACGCCGCCCGGACGGTGTCGACGTCCTGCGCGCCGGGCACGGAATAGCCGCCGATCAGGTCCTGGTAGAACTGGAGCGCCTC
Source organism: Promicromonospora sp. NPDC050249 (assembly GCF_040656015.1). Lineage (NCBI taxonomy): Bacteria > Bacillati > Actinomycetota > Actinomycetes > Micrococcales > Promicromonosporaceae > Promicromonospora > Promicromonospora sp. NPDC050249. Next base: position 22,155 of record NZ_JBFAKY010000039.1, read on the forward strand.
GACGCACTCGGGGCTGTCGAACGCGATCTCCCCGGCGTCGGTGACCATCTGGCAGTCGTTGCCGAGCGCGATGTGCTCGAACGTCTGGTGCGTGAAGGCGTCACCGGGCGCGGTCGCCCCGACGAACCCTGCCGTGTCCGGACCGTCGAGCGCCTCGGCGGCGGCCAGGATGTCCTCGTAGGTCTCTGGCGGCTGCAGGCCGGCCTTCTCGAACAGGTCGGTGCGGTAGTACAGGAGCTGCGCCCACGACTCGCTCGGTACGGCGAGCTGCGTGCCGTCGTCCTGGGTCATCTCCAGCGCTCGCGCCGTGAACGTGTCCGCCCCGAGCCTCTCGACGACGGCACCCGTGGCGTCGGTGTTCGCGAGGTCGTTCGCGGCCAGGGTGCGAACCTGCGCGAGCGAGAGGCCGCCGATCACGTCGGGCAGGTCGCCCGCGGCGGCGGCCGACGTCAGCAGCTGGTTGAACTGGTCCTCGGCGACCCCGACCACCTCGACGTCGATGCCGCTGGCCTCGGTGAAGTCGGCGGCGATCGCCTCCGTCTGGGCCATGCTGTCCGGCAGGTTGTCGGTGGTCCAGATCGTGAGCGCGTCGCCATCCGCCTCGGGCCCTCCGCCACCGCCCGAACAGGCGGACAGGGCCAGCGTCCCCGCCAGCAGAGCGGCGCCCACGCTCAGGCGCGCCTTCCTCTTCGATCCGGAGCGCCGGAGCGCTTCCGTCACATCTCGTCCCACGATGACCTCCATTGGCCGACGCGACAGTTCTGTCTATTGCTAGACTTAATCTGCCTAGTTGATGTGCATCCGTTGCCTAGACTGGAGCATGAAAGGATGGCGGGTCAAGTGGGGTCGATCACCGAGAGGGGCAGCACAGTGCCAGTAGGGCCGGGACCAGGCAGCATCTTCGAGCTGATCCGCAAGGGGGGCGCCGGGACGCGTGGGGAGATCCTCGAGGCCACGGGCCTGGCGCGGATGACCGTGGCGCAGCGGGTCGACGCGCTCCTGGCCGCCGGCCTCATCCGCGAGGGCGGCAGCGACCGGTCCCCGCGCGGCCGGCGCCCGCGCCGGCTCGAGTTCAACGTCGAGCACTCGGTGGTCGCGTCCGCCGCCGTCGACACGACCCACACGCGCACGGCCCTCACCACGCTGGACGGGACGATCCTCGCCGACGTCGACACGGACGTCGACGTGACCGCCGGACCCGAGAAGGTCCTTCCGGCGATCACGTCCGCCGTACAGGACCTGCTCGAGCGCACCGGCACGTCAGCGGCACGGCTGAGCGGGATCGGCATCTGCGTGCCTGGGCCCATCGAGCCCCGCACGTCGCGTCCCAGCCAGCCCCCGATCATGCCCGGCTGGGACGCGTACCCGATCGTCGAGCACGTCCAAGAGATCGTCGACGTCCCCGTGCTGGTCGAGAACGACGCGAACGCGATGGCGATCGGCGAGTACGCGTCGGCCTATCAGGACAGCCGCTCGATCTGCGTGATCAAGGTGTCGACGGGGATCGGCGTCGGCATCGTCGTCGACGGCCGCGTCTACCAGGGCATCGACGGCGGCGCCGGCGACATCGGTCACGTCAGGCTGTCCGGCTACCCCGACGCCCTGTGCCAGTGCGGGGCGCGCGGCTGCCTGGCCGCGGTGGCCAGCGGGCGCGCTGTCGCCACGTCGCTCGCCGCCGCGGGGATCGACGCCCACTCGGGCCGCGACGTGGGCGCGCTCCTCGCCCGGGGAGACGTCGAGGCGGTCAACCTGACCCGCGAGGCCGGCCGTGTGATCGGCGAGGTCATGGCCTCGCTGGTGTGCCTGCTGAATCCCGGGGTACTGCTGATGGGCGGCGCGCTCGCCTCCTCCCCGCTCATCAGCGGCGTGCGCGAGACGCTCTACCCCAACTCGCCGCCCCGAGCGACCCGCAGCCTCGACATCGGGCTCGCGTCGCTGGGTGAGGACGCCGAGATCGTGGGGATGACGCGCACCGTCGTCGACCACGTCTTCTCCGCCGAGGCCGTTGACGCCCTGTTGACCGACTGACCCCCGGCACCTGGGCGAGGGCCGGAGCGGCTGCGCCCCCTCCGCGACCGGCCCCCGACCCCTCGCTCAGACCTGGTTGGTGCCGCCGTCGACGTAGAGGTTGTTGCCGACGACGTAGCTGCTCTGTTCCGAGGCGAGGAACGCCACGACCGCGGCGGCCTCCTCGGGCTGCCCCATACGACCCTTGGGCACGGTCGCGGCAACCTGCTCCTTGATGGCCCGGGCGGTCTCCTCGTCGCCGAAAGCGGCAGTACCTCCGGGCGTCTCGATCCATGCCGGCGAGACGACGTTGACCCGGATGCCGCGCCCCTTGAGCTCGTTGGACCAGGTCCGCGCGAACGACCGGACCGCAGCCTTCGACGCCGAGTACGCGCCGAACGCCTCCATGCCCCGGTCGGCCGCCGTGGAACCCGTCAGGATCACCGAGGCTCCGTCGTTGAGCAGCGGTAGCGCCTTCTGCACGGTGAACAGCGTGCCCCGCACGTTGATCCCGAAGGTCTGGTCGAAGTGCTCCTCTGTCGTCTGCTCCAACGTCACGAACGAGCCGACCGCCGCGTTCGCCACGAGCACGTCCAGCCCTCTCCCCCGCGTCCGAACCGCCGCGTAGAGGCGGTCCAGGTCCGCCAGCTTCGCGATGTCGCCGACCACGCCCGTCGCCCGGTCGGACCCGATGGTCGTGACGGCGGCCTCCAGCTCGGCCGCACGCCGTCCCGTGACGAACACGTACGCGCCCTCGTTCGCCAGCCGCACCGCGGTCGCCAGACCGATGCCGCTGCTGCCGCCGGTCACGACCGCCGTCCTGCCCTCCAGCTGTCCCATGTGACTCTCTCCCGTACCTTCCGTCGCGGACCTGTTGAGGCACTCATCCTGCGGGACTGCGGAGGTATGATCCATAACGGATAGTCCGGGATTCCTTACCGATAGTCCAGGAGTTGAACGTTGCTCGGTTTCAGCGATCCAGTGGCTGACGCGATCGGCCTGCTCCGGCCCCGTACGGTGATCGGGCCCAGCCTCCGAGCCGTGGGCGAGTGGGCACTGAGCTTCGACCCGTTCCTGCACGTGCGGATCGGCGGCCTCGTGCGTGGCACGTGCTGGCTGATCCTCGAAGGGCGCGAGCCGGTGCTCCTGCAGGCGGGTGACACCTTCATGCTGGGCAACCCGCCGCCCTACGTGCTGGCCAGCACGCCCGGCGCGCGTCCGCGTCCTGCCGCGCAGGTGTGGGCGGGGGTCGAGGACGGTTTGGTACGGATCGGCCCGGAGTCCGAGGACGACCTCTACCTCTGCGTCGGCCACATCGCCTTCGACGACGGCAACGCGGCCCTCCTGACCGATCTTCTGCCGCCGCTCGTGATCGTCCGCGCCGCCGATCCTCATGGCCTGCGGCTCGCGCAGCTGATCGATCACCTGGCCACCGAGGTCGGGATCGCCGCCGCCGGCGGCCCGCTGGTGCAGAACCACCTCGCACAGGTCCTGCTCGTGCACATGCTCCGTGCGCACGCCGGCCAGACGGACTGGCCCTGCGGCTGGCTGGGAGCTCTGAACGACGACGGCATCGGCGCCGCCCTGCGTGCCGTGCACGCGGACATGGCCCACTCCTGGAGCCTCCAGGAGCTCGCCGAGATCAGCCACATGTCGCGTTCGGCGTTCGCCCAGGCCTTCAAGAGTCACGTCGGCGTCCCGCCCCTGGAATACCTGATCCAGTGGCGCATGAATCTCGCCCGTGACGCCCTCGCGCGCGACACGCTGTCGATCTCCGAGCTGGCACGGGCCACGGGCTACCAGTCCGAGAGCGCATTCAGCACCGCGTTCCGCCGAGTGGTCGGCTCGTCACCCGCGAAGTTCCGGGCCCAGGCACGCCTCTCGGTCGCGCACGGACGCTGACGGAGTCGTCCCGCGAGCAGTGAGCACCCCGGTCACTAGGAGACCGGCCAGGCGAGCGGCGTCGTAGTCGGAGCCGGTACCGCCGCCGATGCAGAGGTTGCCGATGCCGCGCATGAGCATGTAGCCGGACACTCGCCCGGAGGACCCCGGTTCGAGTGCGGCGTCGAGCAGGGCGTCGCAGACCGGGACGAGCCGGTCCACGAAGTACTGATGCAGGGTGTTCACGCCCTCCGTGTCGGACCCGAGAGCACCGGCGAGCCCGTGCTTGGTCACGAGGAAGTCGACGAAACCGGCCACCCATTGCCGGAGGGCGACCCCGGGATCGCCGGACTCGCGCAGCAGCGACGGGCCCGCCTCGGCCAGCGCTTCCACCTGGTGCTGATACACCGCCGCCAGCAGTGCGGGACGCGTGGGGAAGTGCCGGTAGATCGTGCCCATGCCCACCCCCGCGCGTTCGGCGATCAAGCGCACAGGCGCATCCACGCCGTCCGTCACGAAGACGGCGGCGGCAGCCTCCAGCAGGGTCTGTTCGTTGCGCCTGGCATCGACGCGCTTCGCGCGGGGTGTCGAGCCGGCAGGACCGGGAGTCGTCATGGGGAACCTTCGTCGAGGCTTGCAAAACGGAGCACTGCTCCGTATTGTTTCGGAGCGGCGCTCCGCTTCGATTGTGCTCGGCGGAGGCCGCGAACGCAAAGGACGAGTGATCTCCCATGAATGCCGCTCCCGCGACGGCCGACACGCCGGTCGTCCATACCCTCGACGCGGTCGTCGGCGCCGGTGACCCGGTCGTCTCGGTCGCCCCGGTGCGCCTCGACGCGCCGGGCCGGGCGCTCCCGCTCGACGTGCGCGTCTCTGCCCCCGTGACCGGGCAGCACCTGCCGGTGCTGCTGTTCTCGCACGGCAACGGGTGGTCGCTCGACGGATACGCGCCCCTGACCACCTTCTGGGCGTCTCGTGGGTTCGTCGTCGTCCAGCCGACCCACCTGGACTCCCGTCGCGACGGGATCGGGTTCGATCACCCCCGGTTCGGCCAGGTCTGGACCGAGCGGCGCGCCGACCTCGTGCGGACCATGGACCAGCTCGAGACGATCGAACGTGCGGTGCCGGGCCTTGCCGGGCGGGTCGACCGCGACCGGGTCGTCGCGGCCGGGCACTCCTGGGGCGCCCAGACCGTGCAGATGCTGCTCGGCGCGCGCGTTCTCGACAGCACGGGCCAGGCCGGCCAGGACTACGCGGACCGGCGTGTGCGGGCCGGCGCGCTGCTGGCCGCGACCGGGACCGGGGGCGAGGAGCTGCACCCGTTCGCCCAGGAGCACTTCCCGTTCATGAACCCGTCGTTCACCGAGCTGACCACGCCCACGCTCGTGGTGGCCGGCGACCACGACCAGTCGAAGATGTCCAGCCGCGGCCCGGACTGGTTCACCGACGCCTACGTCCACAGCCCAGGTGCCACCGACCTGCTGACCCTGTTCGGCGCCGAACACTCCCTGGGTGGCATCCCGAGCTGGGAAGCCGCCGAGACCACCGACGAGAACCCGGAACGCGTCGCGGTCCTGCAGCGACTGACCACCGCCTACCTGCGCAGCACGCTGGACCCTGCCGACACCGGATGGGCGAAGGCCACCGCCGCACTGGCCGAGACCGGTGCGACACTCGGCCGCATCGACAGCAAGTAGCCCGGAACCCTCGGTTCCTAGGGCGAGTTCTGCATCCCTGCCGCGCTGCGGCACCGGCCCCGGGGCGGATGCACTCGATGTCAGTAATGCACAGACGTGCGAGCATGATGACACGGTCGGCAGGTACCGACCAGATCGGAGCAGGGCGATGCAGCGAGCGCACCAGGTGGTGGTCCTCGTGCTCGACGGGGCGCGCCCGCTGGACGTCGGGATCCCGGCGGAAGTGTTCCATCCGGAGTCGGGTTTTCCCTACGAGGTGTCGGCCTGCGGCGTCACCGCCGGGACGGTGACGACCCACGGGAACTTCGGATTCACGGTACCGCGGGGTCTGGAGGCTCTGACCGACGCGGACACGATCATCGTCCCGGGGTACGTCCCGGCAGGTCGGCCGCTACCGGTGGAGGTGCACGAAGCGCTTCGGACCGCCGCGGCCCGCGGGGCGCGCATCGCGTCGATCTGCTACGGCGCGTTCGCCCTCGCGGATGCCGGCCTGCTCGACGGCCTGCGAGCGACGACGCACTGGGATGCGGCGGAGCAGCTCGCGGAGCGGCATCCGCAGGTCGCTGTCGAGCCGAACGTGCTCTTCGTCGACGAAGGATCCATCCTGACCTCGGCGGGTGCCGCCGCCGGTCTCGACCTCTGCCTGCACATCGTCCGCCGCGACCTCGGCGTGAGCCCTGCGACCGAGATCGCGCGAGCACTCGTCACCGCGCCCTACCGGACCGGGGGTCAGGCCCAGTACCTGCCGAAGACCAGCCCGGCGGTCCAGGGCGAGACCCTCGCCGCGACGCGCGAATGGGCCATGGCGCGGCTCGACCAGCAGCTCACGGTCGCCGAGCTCGCCGCTCACGCACGGCTGTCGCCCCGCACGTTCCTGCGCCGCTTCGCCGAGGAGACCGGTACCACCCCGATGCAGTGGATCCTCCGGGCGCGGGTCGACACCGCGCGCGAGCTCCTGGAGAGCACCAGACTCTCGATCGACCGCATCGCGGACCAGGTCGGTCTGGGTAGCGGATCGAACCTCCGACTGCATTTCCGCCGGCTCCTGGACGTGTCCCCCACGGAGTACCGCGCCACCTTCGCCGGACGGAGCTGACCACCGCGATCAGCGCCTGAGCGCCTGAGCGCCTGAGCGTTCCGCTACGAGATGCGAGGGGGAAGCGCGACGGTCTCGCCGGCTACATCGATCGCGACCTTGCCGTGCAGTGCGTACGACCGCCTGTTCTCCAGGAGCTCGTGGGCCTCGCCGATCCGGGCGAGCGGAAGAGTCGCGCCGATGACCGGCTTCACGAGACCACGCTCGACCAGCGTGGTGAGCGCGTCCAGCTTTCCTCGGTTCTGTCGCGTGAAGACGAAGTGATAGGCGGCGTTCCTGCCCCATGCCTCGATGAGGTTCTGCGGCTGGGTGATGTCGACGATGCTCACGACACGTCCGGCGTCGACGAGCGTCAGCGGGCTTCGTGTGAGCGTGTCGCCACCGATCGTGTCCAGGACGACGTCGACCCCCTTGCCTCGCGTCAGCTCGGCCACGGCATCGACGTAGTCCGTCGAGGTGTAGTCGATCGCCGCATCCGCTCCGAGGGAGCGCACGAACTCGTGCTCGCCGGCCCTGGCGGTCGTGATCACCCGTGCGCCGATCGCCTTCGCCACCTGGATCGCGATCGTGCCGACACCGCCCGCGCCCCCGTGGACGAGGATCGTCTCCCCCACGGTGAGCCGAGCTCGCGTCACCAGGGCCTCCCACGCCGTCCCTCCGACGAGAGTCAGGCTCGCCGCCTCCAGGTGACCGATGTTCTGCGGCGTGTGGCCGACGAGGTCGACGTCGGCGACGTGCTGCTCGGCGTAGGAGCCCGGACCGCCGAAGATTCTGGGTGTGTAGTACACCGCGTCGCCGACGCGGAACTCGGTCACGTGGGACCCGATCTCCTCGATCACGCCGGAGATGTCGTGCCCGGTGATCGCCGGGAGCGGCACATGGTCCGCGTAGTCCCCGCGGCGGATCTGGAAGTCGAGCGGGTTGACCGCGGTCGCATGGACGCGCACCCGCACCTGGCGGGGTCCGACCTCCGGTACGGAGACATCGCGCAGCTCGAAGGCATCGACCCCTCCGAATCGGGTGAGCACAACGGCCTTCATCAGATCAGTCATGTGGGAGTTCCTCATCGTGGTTCTGAGTTCGCGACGCGCGTGGACGAGCAGTTCTCACTCAGGGTCGCGCGCACGATCCACGGCCGCCAGTGGCGGCACTGCCACTGTCCGCGAGGATAGTGACACGCCCGGTGCGCGGTGCACGGGCAGACTCCAGGACGTGTCCTGCGTCCGACGATAGGGTCCGTCTATCGACATCAGCCCGCGCCTCCTGCGCTACTTCCTGGCGGTGGCCGAGGAGCTGCACTTCGGCCGCGCGGCCATGCGGCTCTACGTCTCCCAGCCGTCCCTGAGCCATCAGATCCGCAAGCTCGAGGAGACTCTCGGCACGCCGTTGTTCGTGCGCTCGAGCCGCCGGGTGGGCCTCACCGCCGCAGGGCGGATGCTGCTGGAGAATGCGCCGTCGGCACTGGCCGCCCTGGACCAGGCAGTGGAGCGCACTCGACTGGCCGGATCGGGGGCCGCGACCACTATCCGTCTTGGCTACACCCCGGTCGCGAACTTCGGCACCCTGACGGCGCTGCTGGAGGCGCTCCAGGAGGAGCACCCCGACTGCACGATCGACGCCCGGGAGGTCTTCAGCGCCGAGATACCTGAGCGCATCTGCGCCGGCGAGCTGGACATCGGCCTCGCTCTGGCCCCGCCGCCGTTCGACGGTGTGGGCAGCGAGCTGCTGCGCCGCGAGGCCGTCTCCGCGCTCCTGAGCACGCGCCACTGCCTCGCCGCTGCGCCGAAGATACCGCTGGCCGAGCTGCGTGACGAGACGCTGCTGCTCTTTCCGCGCCGCCTGGCACCGGCGTACTACGACGGGATCGTCGCTGCATGCCAGGAAGCGGGCTTCTCCCCCGGGATCCGCACGTTCGAGGACCCACCGGTCAACGCCATGCTCGCTCGGCTCTCCGGCGGGCGCGAGATCGGCCTGGCCCCCGCGTCGTTCGCCGAGCACGCCGGGAACCTTGGGACCACTCTCACTGCTCGCGACGTCGTCGATCCGTCGATCGCCGCAGACCTGTCGATGCTGTGGCCGACGAACGATCCATCACCTGCCCTCGCGAGCGTGCTGGCCGCGGCACGACGATGCGCCGAGCGCCACGGGTGGCTGCACGACCTCACCGCGTAGCGGGCTGCTCCCCCCTCGGGTCAGAGGCATGACGCATGTCATGGGTGGGGTGTGCAAAGCATCCGGGAGGCGGTGACAGGTCGGCACTTCTGTGCGGAGCTCGCGAGCGGTGAACTGGAGTCAGCACCGGGGACCACCCCCGACGACCACAGCAGCCACATCCGCAGGAGCACGCCATGGACCTCGTCGAAACCCTCCAGAACCTCCTCGGGCAGGTGCCCGAGCTCATCCAGCCGTTCATCGTCGCGACCGCCGGCGCCATCCCCTTCATCGAGGGTGAGGGCGGCGCGGCGATCGGCATCCTCGGCGGTATCAGCCCGGTCGTCGCCGCGATCGCCGCGATCGCCGGCAACTTCCTCGCCGTGACCGTCCTGGTACTGCTCAGCTCCGGCGCCCGCAACGCCGTCGTGACCCGACGCCAGGAAAAGGTCCTGGCCCACGCCGGTGCGCCGGCACGCGTCGGATCCACGCTGGAGATCCCGCCGGACGCCAGGCTCGACGACACGCGCAGCGACGCGCGCCGCGAGAAGTTCCAGCGCGCCTACGAACGCTACGGCGTCCCCGGCGTCAGCCTGCTCGGCCCGCTCCTGCTCCCCACGCACTTCACGGCCACCATGCTCGCCGCCTCCGGCGTCGGCAAGACCCGCATCCTGATCTGGCAGGCCATCACCATCATCGCCTGGACCACCCTCACCGCACTCGTCATCAGCGGCGTCCTCGGGGCCGTCCGATGAGCCGGTCGACGGGTTCTCACCCGACGGCGTGCCCGGCCGGGAACCCATGAGCGGAGAGCATCGATGCGGGGCGCCTGCTGATCGATAGACAGTTCTTATCGTCCGGCGTCGGGACAAGTCTTGGACGTCTGCCGGACGCCCGCCATAGCGTCGTGCCACGCCACGGGAAGGGCTCCGGTCCGCTCCGTCGACGCCGGTTCGTCGTGCCTGGAACAGCTCCCGTCCGACGTCGTGGAGGCGGCCCTCTCGTCGGTCCGAGCCCACCATTCCCTCCTGGCGTTCAGCTCCTCCGGCAGAAGGAATCATCGTGACGCGTTCCGCAAAGGTAGGACTGGACGCACTGCTCACCCCCGAGGAGAGCGTCCTGGTGCTCATCGACCACCAGCCCATCAACCAGACCTCCATCAACACCTGGGAGGACCGCCGTGTGGTCGACGCCGTGGAGAAGACCGGGCGCAAGCAGCTGATCATCGCGGGGCTGTGGACGGAGATCTGCGTCGCCATGCCCGCCATCCACGCGCTGGCCGACGGGTATGACGTCTTCGTCGTCACCGACGCCAGCGGCGGGGTCAGTGCCGAGGCGCACGACGTGGCGGTGCGCCGTATGGAGCGGGCCGGCGTGGTCCCGGTCACCTGGCTGGTCGTGTCCAGCGAGTGGCAGCGCGACTGGGCCCGCGAGGGGACGGCCAACCAGCTCGGGCCGATCCTCTTCGAGCACGGCGGCGCCACCGGCGTCGCACTCGCCTGGGAGGTGCAGCTCCTGGCCACGCCCACCACCGACGGTGGCGGTGCGTAATTGCCATTACTCACGACGACGAAAGGTGGGCGTGTCACTATCCTCGCGGATTGTGGCAGCGCCGCCCCTGGAATGTGTGGAACGAGTGCGCGACGCTGAGCGGAATTGGCCTCAGAACATGTCCTCCACCTCGGATGCAGCTAGTTCCTCGACGACATCGGCGCCTGACGGCTTGCTCCCTACCGATCTCGCGTCTACCCGTGAAGAACAGAAAGAGAACACGATGGAACACCCCGTCACGCCTGTGGAGTACCACCGCGGGCTCGTGAGCGACAAACGCAGGATCGGGCGAGGCATCCTCGCAATCGCCCTTCTTATCGGGGGCATGCAGGTCTTCACTTTTGGGCTCGCGATCGTCGCGGTCCTCGTCGACACGGCGATCGGCACGGAAACCAGGCCGGGGTACACCCCGCTCGTCAACGCCGTCGGTGCGTTCTCCGTGGCCCTCCTGATCCCGTGGAGCATGCTGATCCAGCGCTGGCTCTACGGCGTGCGGGGCGGGTCGCTGTCGTCGGTGCTGTCGTACTTCCGCTTCGACGTCTTCGGCCGCGCCCTCGTGATCCTCCTTCCGGTGACCGTCCTGTTCCAGATCGCGTACTACCGGACGCCGTTGCCGCAGACGACCTGGACATGGCACGAAACGCTCCTGCTCACCGCCACGGCACTCGCCCTGACACCGTTCCAGGCCGCGGGCGAGGAATACGGCTTCCGCGGTCTCATCCTCCGCGTCGTGGGCAGCTGGACGCGCAGTGCTCGCCTCGGACTCGTGCTCGCCATCATCATCTCGAGCGTGCTCTTCGCGCTGGTCCACGTCTCCACGAGCGGGTTGCTGAACCTCTGGTACATCGTCTTCGCCGTCGGCACCGCGTGGATCACCTGGCGTACCGGTGGACTCGAGATCGCCGTCGTGCTCCATGCGGTGCACAACACCGCGCAGTTCGTCATCGACGCCGCGCTCCAGATCGACCCGACCGTGGCTACCGACCGTTCCGCCGGCGCGATCGACCTGACCGCCCTCATCTCCGTTCCGCTCATCATCGGCGCCGTCATCGTCGTGGCGATCCGTACGCGACGCACGGGAACGGTCCTGACGCCGAGGTCGGCAGAGGTTCCTGCGCAGACCTCTGCTGTCTGAAGGCACTTCAATATTGGTGATCGCCCCAGCGGCAGATTGCCTACTCACGAGCGGATCAATCGATCCCTCCTCAAGAAAGGTAATGCCTCGTGCGCACACCAGAGCCCCATGGTTCCCATGGCGCGGATATCCGACCCGACCCCGCTCTTGTTCATGCCGGTGACGCAGTGGTAGCGCTGCCTGGGACATTGCCCGAACGTCCGTTCGGCGTCCATTTCCGAATGGCGCGCTGGAAGTCCTTGGTCGTCCTGATCGCGGTGCCGTTAATACTGCTCCTGGTCCAGATCATCGTGTTCCAACCGGTCGTCCTGATCGAAGGGCCGGCAGACCCGAACAAGCCTGCACTCACACCGCTCACGATCGTCGCAACGGGCCTGAGCACCGCCATCACCGCGTTGCTCGCGACGGTGCTGGCCGCGAGGATGGCGAAGGTGCCGTGGCGGGCGGTCTTCCGGCACATCCGCCCCTTCGACTGGCGCCGTGTCTGGGTCTATCTCCTTGGATCCGCAGTTCTGGTCGGACTCGCCGGCATCGCGACAACACTCATCGCGCCGGGGTCCACCGGACGGGGGGCATTCGAGATCGGAGCGACCACCATCGCCACTCTCGTCGCCACTCTTCTCTTCACCCCTCTGCAGTCGGCAGGTGAGGAAATTGCCTTCCGAGGAGCGGTGATCCCCGCTGCCGGCTCCTGGTTCCGTAGTGTCCGGCTCGCCCTGGTGTTCGGCATCCTCGTCTCCGGAGCGCTCTTCGCGGCGGTTCACGTGTCCCTGGATCCGTGGCTCGTCAGCTATCTGTTCGTCTTCTCCGCGTGCACGGCGATCATGGGACTGATCAGCGGAGGGCTGGAAGCCGCGATGGCATTCCACGTCTCCAACAACGTTGTCGTCGGAATCGTGAACGCCCTCTTCGCGGGCGGCGGGTCGTCGGTGATCGACCGTGGCGTCGGATCCGGGCCGGGCCCCTCCATCATCATCCTCATGGTCATGAACGTCCTGGTCGTCGTCATGGTCTGGCTCGTCGAGCGCGCCAAGCGCTCGAGCTCGGTTCGTCGCCGAGCTGACTGAGCGCCTGGAGAGCCCCACCACGAGAGGAACACAGCGATGAACGATCAGGACCAGCACGAAGTGACCGTCCGCGACAACCCCGACGAGAGCCGCTTCGACGTCTTCGTCGAGGACACGCACGCCGGGCTCTCCGCGTACAAAGACCTCGGCGAGACGCAGCGCGTCTTCTACCACACGGTGGTCTTCGACGAGTTCGGCGGCCGAGGTCTCGCCGGCACCCTCACCCGCACCGCACTGAGCACCAGCATCCAGGCCGGGCACCGCATCGTGGCCGTCTGCCCCTACGTGAAGAAGTGGCTCGCCACGCACCACGACTTCGACGACGCCACCGACCCCGTAGGTCGCGAGCACCTCCGCGCCCTGCGCTGAACCATGACCAGACCCCCGTCCCAGGCGAGCAGGCTCCGCCTCGTCCCGATGGCGCCCCGCGACTCCCGTGAACCGGGCCGGTCGGCCAGCACGCTCGAGCTGTTCTTCGACCTCGTCTTCGTCGTCGCGGTCAGCATCGCCTCGGTCCAGCTTCACCACGCCCTGACCGAGGGACACGTGCTCGACGGCCTGGCCACGTACGGTCTGGTGTTCTTCGGGATCTGGTGGGCCTGGATGAACTTCACCTGGTTCGCCACGTCCTTCGACACCGACGACTGGCTCTACCGCGTGCTGACCATCGTCCAGATGGCAGGCGTGCTTGTGCTCGCCACGGGGATCGAGCCCGCCTTCACGGACGCGGACTACACCGTGCCGGTCCTCGGCTACGTGGTCATGCGCCTGGCGATGGTCGCCCAGTGGCTGCGCGCCTCGCGCTCGCACCCGTCCGTGCGCCGCACCGCCCATGTCTACGCCGGGGGCATCGCGGCGGTACAGGTGCTCTGGCTCGTGCAGCTCATCCTGCCCGACGCACCCGGCAGGATCATGCTGGTCCTGCTCATCGTCGCCGAGGTCGCGATCCCGGTGATCGCCCAGAGACAGGGCACCACGCCGTGGCATCCACACCACATCACCGAGCGCTACGGCCTGTTCACCCTCATCCTGCTCGGCGAGAGCCTGCTCGGCTCCGCCAACGCGATCATCGAGGCCGTGCACGACACCGATGCCCTCGCACCGCTCGTCTCGATCGCCGCACTCGCGTTCGTCGTGACCGCCGCGTTGTGGTGGATCTACTTCTGGCCGCCTCATCACCGGTCCATCACCGGGTTCGGCGGGACGCTGCGCTACGGCTACGTCCACTACCTCGTCTTCGCCGCCGCCGGCGCGCTCTCCGCAGGCATCGAGGTCCAGATCGACGCCCTGACCGGTCACAGCGAGCTCAACGACCTGGCCGCGTCCTACACCGTGACCATCCCGGTCGCCATCTTCCTCGCAGGGACCTGGTGGGTTGCGATCCGCGACCACGCCGACCCGCTCGTCAACACCGTCGTCCCGCTCGCCGCGGTCCTGGTCCTGTGCGACCCGCTGGTCCCCGTCCCCGTCACCCTGACCGCCGTGATCCTCGTCGTGGTCGTCGTCGTCCTGGTGCTGCACCCGCCCGTCAGCTCGCCGGCCCCACCGTCGCCAGATGCGGCACGCACGTGAGGCCGTGGAAGGAGACCGGAGCCATGACCGCACGCTGGAACGACCGTCGTCTCGTCAGGCGCGTGAAGCCGGGCGACGGGCGGCAGCTAGAACGGTTCCGATGGTGGCAGATGACACGGCGGTCGGTGCTGTCGATCGCCCTGCCCACCGACCCGGCGTCGCCTGGAGGCGAGGCGTCGGTGTACTCGATCGAGGTCAAGCACGGCGGCGATCCTGAGACGTGGGAGGTGCTGGCAAGTCTCTACCGCGACGGCAGGCACGTGGCCGAGTCGAAGGTGCCGGCGCTCTTCCCTGTCCCGGGCGGACGCATCGACGTACGCACGAGCGAGGTGGGGATGCGTCGAGCGCACTTCATCGCCGACGACGGGACGGAGCATCGACTGGAGCCAGACCCTCGGTCCGCAGAGGGTCGCCGCATGCGCTTCGCCCGCGAGCATCCCGCCGGGAGCTGGCTCGTGGGCGCCGTCTCCACCGTCTTGCTGCTCATCGGCATCGGCCTGAACCTCTTGCAGCTCGCGGAGCCGCTCTCCGAGATCCCACCCGTCGCGGACACGATCGGCACGTTCGAGTCTCCCGTGCATCTGCCGCTGTGGCTCAACGTCGCGCTCGGCTTCGGCGCTGGCGTCGGCGCCACCGAACGCGCTCTGCGCATGCGATACCACTGGCTGCTCGACAGCGGAGCCGGCATCTGAACCCCATGGGGCACGCTCTTCCAGCACCGCCACTTGTCGAACGAGCACCCGTGGTCGACAGAAGGACCTGGCAGGAGGGGCGGGACGTACTGTTCGCGCGCTGTTGCTGTTGGTCGGGTCAGGCGGGTGCCGGCAGCGAGCCGAGGAGGCTCTCGACCCGTAGCGCAAGGGCGAGGAGTTGCTGGTCGCGGCCGCGGGCGCTGTTGAGTTCGACTCCGATCGGAAGCCCGCCGGTGGTCAGCCCCGCCGGGAGGCTGATGCCGGGGAGGCCCGCGCCGCTGGCCGGGATGGTGTTCTTGGACAGGAAGAGGTGCGGCACGGTCTCGCCGGCGACGGTGAACTTCCATTGGTCCGCGATCGCCGGCGCCGATGTGGGGGTGGTGGGGAAGATCAGCGCATCGAAGCCGTCGCGGGTGAACACGTCGTCGAAGCGCTGCTGCAGCCTCGGGCGATCGACAGCGAGCGTAGCGGCGTACTCCTCCTCCGAGAGACGACTAGGGGCGCCAGGAATGACGACGGCGCTCCACTCGGCGTGCAGCTGTGGCTTGAGGGCGTGGTAGACGTCGTCGAACGCGACGGGGTAGTCGTTCTCCCGGAGGAACCGGGAGACGGCCTGGTGGGTATCGCGCAGGAAGAGGTTCCACCCGGTGCGGTCCGCGAGGTCGGAGAAGTCCTCGCCAAGGTCTATCTCGACCACTTCGGCGCCTGCGTCGCGCAGGAGGTGAACGGTCTCCCAGAACTGCTTCTCGACCTCCGGATCGACGAGCCGGAGGTAGTGCTTGGGGGCATGGGCGAACCGCGCGTCGGTGAGGTCCGAGAGCGCCGGTGCCGCCGGCTCGCCGGTGACGATGTGGTCGATGAGGGCGGCGTCTTCAACGTGTCGGGCGAGGAGTCCCGTGGTGTCGAGCGTGTGAGAGACCGGAGCGACTCTGCCGCGTGGCCACCGGCCGGTGGTTGGCTTGAAACCGACCACTCCGTTGAGAGCAGCGGGGATCCTGATCGAGCCGATGGTGTCGCCACCGAAGGATGCCGGCACGATCCGCGCGGCGACCGAGGCGGCCGAGCCGCTCGAGGATCCGCCGGAGATATGGTCGCGCTGGTACGGGTTCAGCACTTGCCCGTAGGCCTCGTTGTGGCCGGTAACCCCCCAGGACATCTCGACGAGGTTGTTCTTGCCGAACACGATTCCGCCAGCGGCCCTGACCGCTGTGACGACCTCGGCATCCGCGGACGGAGTGAAATCCTGGAGCGACTTCAGGCCGATCGTCGTCGGAAGGTCGCGTGTCTCATAGCTGTCCTTGATCCCCAGTGGGACCCCGAGCAGCGGCAAGGTCGAGCCTGCTGCTCGCGCCTTGTCAGCGGCAGCAGCAGCATCGAGCACGGCCACTTCATCGATGGTGATGAACGAGTTGAGCTCGGACTGCGTGCGCGCGCGGCGCAGCAGCGCTTCGGCGTAGGACTCCGCCGTGACGTCGCCGTTCCGGATCGCGTCGGCGGCCCCGACAACACTGAGATCGGTGAGTTCCGTGTCACCGCCGACGCTGTCGGCGCTGCTCTGCCGGTCCGCGGGGATCACGTGTTCACCCCGTCCGAGAACAGGGTCTCCGGGACCACCACATCGAGCACCTGGAGCAGGTGAAGGACCTTTCGGTCCAGCTCCTCGCCGATTGCCGCGATCTCCGGGCTGTCGAAGGTGGAGAACCGCGTGCTGGGCTGATCGATCGAGAACCGGGTGGCCCTGTTCTCGTCGACGTGGATCGCAGTTCGCAGCGGCGCGTAGAGCATCACTGCGGGGTCGTGACGGTACATCCGCTCTGCGATGGTGTGGTTTCCCATCAGGTACGCGGCGCAGTCACCCGGGTTACCAGCCAGCTGCATGGTCTCGCCGACGTCGGTGCTCCAGAACCGCATGAAGCCGTGCGGGGCGTTCTCGGCCGCCGCATCGAGCACAGTGCCCCAGTCGGAATGCTCGGCGCGCAGCCGTGCCAGCCGGTCCGTATCCAGGACGGGCACGGCCGCCTCGTACCGAGCACGGAAGTCCGCGAAGGACATACCTGTGTCGATCGACCAACGGACGACCTGATGAGGAACAGAGATGAAGGTGCTATTGGGCATGTGGTGCCAGCTCCTTTTGGATCGGCGAGGCCGCGGCCCCGACAAGTACAGCGATCGCTGTACTTGTCCCACTGTAGCCCCTGGGATCCCCGAAGTACAACGGTCGCTATACTTGCGTGGTGACAGACACGATGACGACAGCCGCGACGAGCGGCGGTCGCGGCGCTCGAGAGCGGATCTTGAAGGCGACCGTCGAGCTCTTCGCTCGCGACGGCATCCATGCGACAGGGATCGCCAGACTGGTGGACGTGGCCCACGTATCGACGCGCACCCTGTATCAGCACTTTCCCAGCAAGGAAGCACTGGTGGGTGCGTATCTCGAACGTCTCGAATCGGAGCCAGGCGGCCCGGCTCAGATCGAAACCGTTCTGCTCTGCGAGGACCTTGCTCCTCGCGACAGGCTCCTCGCGCTGTTCGCCGCTCCCCCGGTCGACCGAGCATCAGGACAGGTGGTGAGGGGGTGCCCGTTCCACAACACTGTGGTCGAGGCTGCCGGGAGGATGCCAGATGCGGCTACGTTCGTCGAGCGCCACAAGCGGGAACTGGTCGCCACTCTCATCGCGACGGCAGAGGCTGCCGGCGCCGCCGATCCAGAGGAATTGGGTGGACAGCTCGCCATCCTCTTCGAGGGCGCACGGGCGCTCGCGACCTCGCTCAACGACCCGCAGCCGTTCGAGGACGCGCGGGGCCTGGCAACCACGTTGATCGACTCGGCGATCGGCCGGCCCCTGTAGCCGCACGGCGCCGCCGAACATCCTCGCGAGGACGCTGGGCGGCGCCGCGGTGATTCAGCGACCGAGGAACTCGGTGACCTTGCTCGCTACCTCGTCGACGAACTGGAAGATCGCACCATGGGACGCGTCGGGGTAGATCACCAGTTCGGCGTTCGGGATGAGCCCGGCGAGCGTGTGGCTCGCCTGCGTCGGAATCATGATGTCGTTGTCGCCCTGCAGGACCAGGGTGGGCTGCGTCAGCTGGGTGAGCTGCTTCACCGCCGACCAGTCCTGGACGCCCCAGGCGAGGATAGCCTGGTACTGGGCGTCACGAGTTGCCAGCGACACCTCGGCATCACGACCGTCCTGGCGGGTGAAGATGCGCCCCAGCGAAGCGCCACCGGCAGCCTGGCTCGTCTCGGTGGGGGCGTTGAAGACGTAGAGGATGTCACCGGCCCCCGGGCTGTCGTTGGCGACGAGGCGCTCGACGACATCCGGAGCCCACCTCTCCATGCCCGGCGCACCCTTCGGACCAGTGCTGGCCAGGACGAGCCGACGGACCAGGGTCGGCTCTGCCAGCGCCAGGGCCTGGGCAACGAAGCCGCCGAGCGAGAACCCGAACAGGTCGACCTGGGACACACCGAGGGCACGAACGAACTCAGCCGCAGAGGCGACCATGCCCTCCACGGTCGAGGGCGTCACGCCCGAGCTGCCGGCCACACCCAGGCTGTCGAACAGGATGACGTCGTGGGAGCCGGCGATCCCGTCGACCAGGGCGGGGTCCCAGTTGTCGATGCTGCCGCGGAAGTGCTGCAGGAACAGCACAGGCACCGCGCCCTGAACGCCGAAGCGCCGATATGCATACGTCTCGCCGCTGGCGGCGGTGACGTGCTCCAAGGGGGCGAGGGCGGAAGAAGTGGCGATGGTCATGGGTGCTGGCCTTTCAGTGACGCGCACGAGGGTCGATGTAACCTTGAGTGTTACACCATGATGTAACCACATCTGTTACACCACTGCAAGGACGGATCCGGACTGCCCGCCTGGCGCGGCGGGCCCCGGTCGCTGAAAGGAGCTCTATGAGCGGGAACTCACGGTTGACGATCGCCACGCACGCCTTGGCATGGATCGCCCTGAAAGGCCAGCTGGGCGGCGGACCAGCCGTCTCCGACGAGATTGCGCACAGCATTCAGACCAACCCGGTTGTCGTGCGGCGACTGCTCGGCGCCGCCCAGGCAGCAGGGCTGGTCGAATCGCACCGGGGCACGCCAGCAGGATGGACGCTGAAGCGGCCGGCCGATCAGATCACCATGAGAGACATCCGCCACGCCGTGGATCACGATGAACTCTTCGCACTACACAAGTCGACGCCTTCGTCGGACTGTCCTGTCGGCTACAGCGTCGGGTCGGTCCTGAGCGAGACCTACGAGGCGGTCGAACGCGCGGTCGATGACGCGCTCGGCGCAGTGACGCTCGCCCAGACACTGCAGACCACTCTCGACCGCTCCAACGCGACCAAGCCGGAGCTGTTGCAGAACTTTGCGGACTCTCTCGACGCCGGCAAGCGGTCTCGGTAAGAGGCCCGAGCTGGGCTGGAGTCGACTTGGCAGTCAGGATCGGTTCAGGAAACGAGGCCGCATGATCAGGCCGGGCAGGGGCCAGCCGCCGCCCGCCCGCCCGCCGGCCGGCGGGCGGGTCGACCACAGCACGGCGTCGGGTCGAGCGGCGGACACGCTGCCAGGCGGTTCGAGAGAGACATGGTCCCTCTCACGGTCGTCCGTGGTCAGACGAGGAGGGCGCCGCCGTCGACCGGAACGGAGGTGCCGGTCATGAACGATTGCGTCATCGAGTAGAGGAACGCCTGGGCGACGTCGTCGACCTCCCCGACACGGCCGGCGGGGAGCAGCTCCGCCTGCTGGTCATACATCGCCTGCTGGTCCTCAGGGCTCATACCGCTCCACAGCGGGCTGCGGATGATGCCCGGTTCGACGACGTTGACCCGAAGCGGTGCCAGCTCCACGGCCAGCGCACCGGCGAGGCTCGTGGTTGCTCCGCACAGGCTCGATGCGACCGACCACCCGGAGCCGGGCCGGGTCCGAGCCGAACCCGAGGTGAGAGTGATCGACCCACCAGGGCGGATGTGCTCGGCGGCCGTGCTGACGGTGCTCAGCGCTCCGAAGAACCGGACCTGGAAGAAGCCGCGCGCCTGGTCGATGTCCATCCCGTCCACCGGCATGAGGCGGAGAGACTCTCCCGCCGTGTACGCGAGGTGGTCGAACTCACCGACCTCGTCGAAGAACGCCTGCACCGCACGAGTGTCGAGAACATCGAGTGCGTGCCCGGTCGTGTCGGCGGAGAGCTCGCCGAGGGCGGCATCGATGCTCGACTGCCGACTCGAGGCGATGATGACCTGCGCTCCAGCTTCGGCGGCGGCATGCGCCGTCGCCAGGCCGATACCGGACGTGCCACCGATGACGACGACACGCTGGTTGGTGAGAGACATGGGGGTTCCTTTCGTCGAATCCACACCGAGTCTCAGCGTCGGGACGGCTCTTCGTCCAAGACCTCTTTCGTGAGCCGTGAGACCTAACGGGTATCAGCGAGTTGTGGAAGGCTTGGGTGATGAGTCCCGATCTGGATCTTCGCAAGTTGCGGTATTTCCTGGCGGTGGCCGACGAGCTGAGCTTTGGACGCGCGGCCGAGGCGTTGATGATCGCCCAGCCGGTCCTGTCCCGGCAGATCCGAGCGTTCGAGGATGAGCTCGGTGTGCAGCTGTTCGTCCGCGACAGGCGTGGCACAGAGCTGACCGAGCACGGTCGGCTGCTCCATCGAGAAGCCGAGGCGCTGCTCGCCACCGCGGCCGCGGTGCGACGCCGCGTCATGACCTCCGCGCGTGGCGAGGCCGTGTTCACTGTCGGATTCATGCCGGGATTGGTGGTCGCCGAGGCTGTGCGGGAATTCCAGCGCACGAACCCGGACGTGACGATCCAGGTCATGCGCACCGGCTGGGAGGACCAGGTGCAGGTGCTCCATGATGGTCGTGCGGACGTGAGCTACCTGCGGCGCCCCTTCGACGCCGCCGGACTCTCGACCGAGCTGCTCTTCTCCGAACCGCGAGTGGTCATGCTGCCGGCCAAGCACGAGCTGGCGACGGCGACCGGTGTGTTGATGAACGACCTCGCCGCCGAGCACCTCCTACAGGACCCGGCCGCCGTGCCGGAATGGGCCGCTATCGCCGCCGAGATGCGCCGACGACGCGGGCCGGCACGATCGCTGAGCCGCACCGTCGAGGAGAAGCTCGAGCTGGTGGCGGTAGGGCAGGGAATCGCGATTCTCCCGTTGTCGACCGCCCAGTTCTACCGTCGGGGTGACGTCCGATTCGTTCCCGTTACGGACCTTCCGCCGACCGAGGTCCATCTGGGCTGGGAGCAGGGCCGAAAGTCTCGGCTGATCGCCGCATTCGTGGCGACGGTGCAGGGCCTTGATCGGCCCGCCGCCTAACGTCGCCCAGCTTCGCGACCCCGCGCCGTCGCGGCGCGACCTGCAGCCGGGCTCCCTCCGGGACTCGTTGACCACGGGAACACGGCGACATACCCACGTGTGGCCTGCAGGCTGGCATGACCGAGGAGCGCCTCGGGTGTTTCCTGAGCCGCATCAGGTATGACGAAGGCCGCCGGCCCGGTCGTTCACCAGGTCAGCGGCCTTCAACACCGAGGGGTCAGCCGGACTTGCGGCGGAACACCTTCTGTTCCGCAGGAAGCCGCCGTTGCCGCTCGCGAGGCGCGTTTCGAATCCGTGCTGCCCGGCCGTGCTGGACGACCTGACCGAGTCCCAGAATGCTGGGCTTCAGACGTTGAACCCGAGCATCCGCAGCTGCTCCTTGCCGTCGTCCGTGATCTTCTCCGGACCCCACGGCGGCATCCAGACCCAGTTCACGCGGAACCCGTCGACGATGCCCTCGAGTGCCTGCGCGGTCTGGTCCTCGATCACGTCCGTCAGCGGGCAGGCCGCCGACGTGAGCGTCATGTCGATGGTCGTGTGGTTGTTCTGGTCCACCTGGATGCCGTACACCAGGCCCAGGTCGACGACGTTGATCCCCAGCTCGGGGTCGATCACGTCGCGCATCGCTTCCTCGACGTCCACCGCAGTGGTGGGCGACGGGCCCACTCCCTCAGCGGGAGCGGCCGGGGCTTCCTGCCCGACCTCGGTACTCGCCTCAGTCATCGGTCTCTCCTCAGCTCGTTGCCAGCGCGCCACTGCGCGCCAGCGAGTCCTTGAGCGCTGCCCAGCCGAGCAGCGCGCACTTGATTCGCGCGGGGTACTGCGACACACCGGTGAACGCTGTCGCGTCCCCGAGGGCGTCCTCCGCTGCGTCGTCGTCCAGGCCCTTGCCGCGGGACGACATCAGATCGTGGAACAGGCCGTCGAGCCGCGCCACCTCGGCCAGGGGCGCACCCTCGACCAGCGACGTCATGACCGACACCGACGCCTGGGAGATGGAGCATCCCTGCCCCTCCCACGAGACGCCGGCCACCGTGCCCTCGGGCGTGACGTCGACCCGGAGGGTCACCTCGTCGCCGCAGGTCGGGTTCACCTGGTGCGACTCCCCCGCGAGGTGTCCCTCCACCGATGCGAGGTCGACGAGGCCGTGGCCCACCGGACGCTTCGCGTGGTCCAGGATCACCTGCTGGTACATCTGCTCGAGCGTGCTCACGACGCTGCCTCTCTCGATCGTCCGGACAACCGTCCGAACAGCCTTGCCGACGTTCTCATTCTGCTCCGAAGAACGCGCGGACCCCCGCCAACGCTTCCCGGAACGCCACTACCTCTTCGACGGTCGTGTAGACCGACGCCGACGCGCGGGCCGTCGCCGCGACCCCGAACCGGCGGTGCAGCGGCTGCGCGCAGTGGTGCCCCACGCGGACGGCGATGCCCTTGTCGTCCAGCACCTGTCCGACGTCGTGCGCGTGCACGCCGTCGACCACGAACGAGACGACCGCCAACCTGTCGGCGGTGTCGAGCGGGCCGATCACCCGGACCCCAGGGATGTCGGCGATCTTCAGCATCTCGGCGGCCAGCTCGGTCTCGTGCCGGGCGACGCCGGCCATGCCGAGCTCGTCGAGGTACTGGGCCGCGCACCCCATGCCGACCGCCTGGGCGACCATCTGGGTGCCCGCCTCGAAGCGCTGCGGGGGCGGCGCGTACGTGGTGCTCTCCATGGTCACGACCTCGACCATCGACCCGCCGGTGACGGTGGGTGGCATGGCCTCGAGCAGCTCGCGCCGCCCGTACAGCGCGCCGACGCCGGTCGGACCGAGCATCTTGTGCCCGCTGAACGCGGCGAAGTCGACGCCGAGCTCGTGGAAGTCCACGGGCATGTTCGGCACGGACTGGCAGGCGTCGAGCACCGTGAGGGCGCCCACCCGCTGCGCCGCCGCGACGAGCGTGGCGACGGGCGCGACCGCCCCGGTCACGTTCGACACGTGCCCGAAGGCCAGCACCTTGGTGCGCTCGGTGACGACCGCGTCGAGGTTCGACAGGTCGAGCCGGCCGTCGTCGCCCACCGGGATCCAGCGCAGGACGGCGCCCGTGCGGGCGCACAGCTCCTGCCACGGCACGAGGTTCGCGTGGTGCTCGGCCTCGGTGACGACGATCTCGTCGCCCGCCGCCAGCCGGAACCGCGCGGCGGCCTCTCCCCCGCGTCCCAGGGACGCGTTGGAGAAGGCGTACGCCACGACGTTGATCGCGGCGGTCGCGCCCGGCTGCCAGACGATCTCGCCGTCGTCGGCCCCGACGAACGCCGCCACCGCCGCGCGCGCCTGCTCGAACGCCTCGGTGGCCTCCTCGGCGAGCTGGTGCGCACCGCGGTGTACCGCGGCGTTGCGCTGCTCGTAGAAGTCCACCTCGGTGTCGAGCACCACCTGCGGCTTCTGGGAGGTCGCGGCGGAGTCCAGGTACACGAGGGGTTGACCGCCCCGCACCGTGCGCTCGAGCAGCGGGAAGTCCGCGCGGACGGCGGCCAGCTCGGTCGTCGAGAGCTGCGTCTCGACAGGCACGGCCCCCGCGGCAGCGGCTGCCTGCGGTTCCTGGTTGCCCGGTCGCACGGTGGCGGTGGTGGTCATGGTGTCCCCTTGCAGAAGATCAGCAGAGCATCAGCAGATGCGTCAGCGGTGGATCAGGCCGAGACCGTCTTGGTGTTGACGAGGTACCGGTCGTAGCCCTCTTCCTCGAGGCGGTCGGCCAGCTCGGAGCCACCCTCCTCGGCGATCCTGCCGTCGACGAAGACGTGCACGAAGTCGGGCTTGATGTAGCGCAGGATCCGCGTGTAGTGCGTGATGAGCAGGATGCCGATGTCGGTCTGCTCCTTGGCCCGGTTCACGCCCTCGGACACGATGCGCAGCGCGTCGACGTCGAGGCCGGAGTCGGTCTCGTCGAGGATCGCGAAGCGGGGCTTGAAGAGCTCCATCTGCAGGATCTCGTGGCGCTTCTTCTCACCACCGGAGAAGCCCTCGTTCACGGAACGCTCGGCGAAGGCCGGGTCCATGCGCAGGTTCTCCATCGCGCCCCGGACCTCCTTGCCCCACGTACGCAGGGCGGGGGCCTCGCCGGAGATGGCGGTCTTGGCAGTGCGCAGGAAGTTCGCGACCGACACGCCGGCGACCTCGACCGGGTACTGCATGGCGAGGAACAGGCCGGCGCGAGCGCGCTGGTCGACGGACATCTCCAGCAGGTCCTCGCCGTCGAGCGTGGCGGTACCCGAGGTGACCGTGTACTTGGGGTGGCCGGCGAGCGCGGAGGCGAGGGTGGACTTGCCCGAGCCGTTGGGGCCCATGATGGCGTGGGTCTCGCCGCTGGCGATGGTCAGGTCGACACCGCGCAGGATCGGCTTGGGGCCTTCCTTGGTCTCGACGCTGACGTGCAGGTCGCGGATCTCGAGGGTGGGCATATCGATTACTCCAGGGTTGCTTGCGAAGTCAGAAGATTCAGGAAACAGGCACGGTGGCGTCGATGTCGACGAGCACCTTGTCGCCGTCGACCGTCACCGGGTAGACGGGCACGGGGCGCACCGCCGGAAGCTGGATCGGCTGACCGGTCCGCAGGTCGAACTGGGAGCCGTGCAGCCAGCACTCGACCAGGCAGCCCTCCACCTCGCCGTCGGACAGCGAGACCGCACCGTGGGAGCAGATGTCGGAGATGGCGTGGAAGTTGCCGTCCGCGTCACGGGCGACGGTCACGGGCACCGGGGCGCCGTCGGCGCCGTCGAGCTCCACGAGCATCGCCTCCTCCGGTCCCAGGTCGTCGGTCATACAGGCCAGCTGCGCGGTCATGCGGTCGGTGCTCCGGTGATCACGCTCATCGACTTCTCCAGCTCGGCCTCGATGGAGGCGAGCAGGCGCTCCTCGACCGACGGGATGCCGATCTCGTGGATGAGCTCGGCGAAGAAGCCGCGCACGACGAGCTTGCGCGCCTCCGTCTCGGGGATGCCGCGAGCCTGGAGGTAGAAGAGCTGCTCGTCGTCGAACCGGCCGGTGGCGCTGGCGTGGCCGGCGCCGGCGATCTCACCGGTCTCGATCTCGAGGTTCGGCACCGAGTCAGCGCGTGCGCCGTCCGACAGGACGAGGTTGCGGTTGAGCTCGTAGGTGTCGGTGTTCTCGGCGGCCGCCCGGATCAGGACGTCACCCACCCAGACGGTGTGCGCGCCTGCACCCTGCAGGGCGCCCTTGTAGGTCACGCGGGACTTGCAGTCCGGTACCGCGTGGTCCACGAAGAGGCGGTGCTCCTGGTGCTGGTTCGTGTCCGCGAAGTAGAGGCCCACCATCTCGACCTCACCACCGGGGGCGGTGAACTCGGCGTCCGGCGTGACGCGGACGACATCGCCGCCGAACGTCACGACGACGTGCTTGAGCTTCGCGTCGCGGCCCAGGCGGGCGCGGTGCGAGGAGGCGTGCACGGCGCCGTCGGCCCAGTCCTGGACGCTGACGACGGTGAGCTGCGCACCGTCCTCGACGACGATCTCGACGGTCTCGGCGAGCGTGCCGCTGCCGTCGTGGTCCAGGACCACCACTGCCTCGGAGTGCCGCTCGGCGCGGACCAGCACGTGGGCCGCCGTCGCGTCCTTCGACACGCCCGTCAGGCGCACGGAGGTGACGTCGGAGGCAACGGCCTCCTTGGGGATCGTCACGATCGTGGCCTGCTCGAAGGCGTTCCACGCGGTGACCGCCGTGCGGTCGCCGGGCTGGCCGGCGGTGCCGAGACGTGCGTCGTCGCGGCCGACGGTCTCCACGGTGACCTCGGGGGCCGCGGTGACCTGGACCGTGACGCCCGAGGCGCCGAGCTCGGCCTGGAACAGCGGCTGGAGGCGGTCCGCCGGGGAGAAGCGCCACTCCTCCTCGCGGCCGTTGGGGACGGGGATGTCCGCCAGGTCGAAGGACGTACGGCGCTCGGCCCGTGAGCCCTGGGGCTTGACGGCGCCGTGCGTGTGGGCGCCGTCGGCAACAGCGCGCGTGTGATCTGTCGTCAGATCGGTGGTAGCAGTCGTCATATCAGCCGACGGACCCTTCCATCTGCAGCTCGATGAGGCGGTTGAGCTCGAGTGCGTACTCCATGGGCAGCTCGCGCGCGATGGGCTCGACGAACCCGCGCACGATCATGGCCATGGCCTCGGTCTCTTCCATGCCCCGGGACATGAGGTAGAACAGCTGGTCCTCGCTCACCCGCGAGACCGTGGCCTCGTGACCCATGGAGACGTCGTCCTCGCGGACGTCGACGTAGGGGTAGGTGTCGCTGCGGGAGATCTGGTCGACCAGCAGCGCGTCGCAGAGGACGGTGGACGCGGAGTGCTTGGCGCCCTCGAGCACCTGCACCAGACCGCGGTAGGACGTGCGGCCGCCGCCGCGCGCCACGGACTTGCTGACGATCGACGACACCGTGTTCGGCGCCGCGTGGACCATCTTGGCGCCGGCGTCCTGGTGCTGGCCCTCGCCGGCGAAGGCGATGGACAGCGTCTCGCCGCGGGCGTGCTCGCCCAGCAGGTAGATCGCCGGGTACTTCATGGTGACCTTCGAGCCGATGTTGCCGTCGACCCACTCCATCTGGGCACCCTCGGCGGCCGTGGCGCGCTTGGTGACCAGGTTGTACACGTTGTTCGACCAGTTCTGGATCGTCGTGTAGCGAACGCGGGCGTTCTTCTTCACGATGATCTCGACGACTGCCGAGTGCAGGGAGTCGGAGGTGTAGATCGGCGCCGTGCAGCCCTCGACGTAGTGCACGTACGAGCCCTCGTCGGCGATGATCAGCGTGCGCTCGAACTGGCCCATGTTCTCGGTGTTGATCCGGAAGTAGGCCTGGAGCGGGATCTCCACGTGCACGCCCGGCGGCACGTAGACGAACGAGCCACCCGACCACACGGCGGAGTTCAGCGCGGAGAACTTGTTGTCACCGGCGGGGATGACCGTGCCGAAGTACTCCTGGAAGAGCTCCGGGTAGTCGCGCAGGCCCGTGTCGGTGTCGACGAAGATGACGCCCTGCTCCTCCAGGTCCTCACGGATCTGGTGGTAGACGACCTCGGACTCGTACTGGGCGGCGACGCCCGCGACAAGACGCTGCTTCTCCGCCTCGGGGATGCCGAGCTTGTCGTACGTGTTCTTGATGTCGTCAGGCAGGTCCTCCCAGGAGGTGGCCTGCTTCTCCGTGGAGCGCACGAAGTACTTGATCTTGTCGAAGTGGATGCCCGACAGGTCGGAGCCCCAGCTCGGCATGGGCTTCTTGCCGAAGAGACGCAGGGCCTTGAGCCGCTGGTTCAGCATCCACTCGGGCTCGTTCTTCAGAGCCGAGATGTTGCGAACCACCTCTTCGCTCAGGCCTCGCTGCGCGGACATGCCCGCAGCGTCGCTGTCGTGCCAGCCGTACTCGTAAGAGCCGATGCTGGCGATGATCTCATCGTCGGAGCGCTGCTCTGGCGCTTGCGTTTCTGCGCTCATCACTTTCCTTCGGTGGGGGTCTTCGCGGGGTGGTTCAGGGGGATGTTCACAGGCAGGTTCACGGGGATGTTCACGGGAATGTTCGTCGTGCACGCGTGCGCACCGCCCGCGATGGTCGCGAGGCGTTGGACGTGCGAGCCCAGCAGCTCGCTGAACGCGCGGGCCTCCTGCTCGCACAGCTCGGGAAACTCCTCGGCCACGTGCTGGACCGGGCAGTGCCCCTGGCAGAGCTGCACCGCACGGGCGACCGTGCCTGCAGTGGGACCGCTCAGCGGCGCAGGGACGGGCCGCACGGAGGCGGCGTAACCGTCGGCGGACAGCAGCTGGACGAGCTGGGCGGCGCGGCCCTCCGCGGTCTCCGCGGTGAGGTGCGGCGCGTAGCTGCGGGCGACGGCGTCGAACCGCTCCTTGGCGAAGCCCACCACCGCCTCGCTGCCACCCGTCTCGCGCAGGAACCGCAGGACCTGCCGCGCGATCTCCTGGTAGCCGCCGGCGAGCTCGGACTGGCCGCCGCCCGTGACGACGTACCGCCGGGCGGGGCGCCCACGGCGGGGCACGCCCGACCGCGAGGCTTCGTGGACGGCGATCTTGCCGTCCTCCTCCAGGAGGGTCAGGTGCCTGCGCACGGCGGGCGCCGTCAGCTCCAGGACGGCGGCGAGGGCGCCTGCGGTGACCGGGCCCCGGGAAGCGACGAGCTCGAGCACTCGCCGACGCGTGGTGCCGTCGGTCTCGTGGCTCGCCACGTGGCCCGCCGCCACCTGTGTCGCTGCGCTCATGCTGGTCACCTCCCTCACGTCGGTCCTGCGCCGGTCTACGTCGATCTCGCGTCGGTCCGGAGGCAAACTTCACCCTCGGTGTGCACGCCTCGTAGACGCCAATGCTTTTGAGAACATCCTTGTTCCCTAATTCGAGATGCGCAAGGAAGGCGAACCTCAGTTCCGCCCGATCGCGACACATCTCACACGTGTGATCCACACCCAGGTCACGTCGCACGACGACGGTCCGCGTGCCGCCACCTACGATTGTCCGGTGTCCTTGTCCGACGCGCCCGCGATCGACTCCGCCCAGGCGGCCACCGCGGGCGCCACCACAGTCAGCGCCTCCGGTACGGCCGACGGCGACCACGCGGTCGCCGTAGAGGTGCGCGGCCTCGTCAAACGCTACGACGGCCGCGCGGTGGTGGACGGCCTCGACCTGGTCGCCCGCCAGGGCGCCGTCACCGCGGTCCTTGGCCCCAACGGTGCGGGCAAGACGACGACCATCGAGTGCTGCGAAGGCCTGCGCTCCCCCGACGGCGGCACGGTCCGCGTGCTCGGCCTCGACCCCGTCGCCGACGCCCGGGCCTTGCGCCCCCGCGTCGGCGTGATGCTGCAGGACGGCGGCCTGCCCACCGGGGTGCGCGCGCTGGAGCTGCTGCGGCACGTCGCCGCGATGTACGCCAGCCCGCGACCCGTGGACGAGCTCGCCGAACGGCTGGGGCTGCACGGCTTCGCGCGCACCACCGTGCGCCGCCTGTCGGGCGGGCAGCGGCAGCGGGTCGCCCTCGCCGCAGCGGTCGTCGGCCGTCCCGACGTCGTCTTCCTCGACGAGCCCAGCGCCGGCATGGACCCGCAGAGCCGGCGCGCCGTCTGGGACCTGGTGCGCGAGCTGCGGGCCGACGGCGTCGCCATCGTCCTGACGACCCACCTCATGGACGAGGCCGCCGACCTGGCCGACCACGTGCACGTCGTCGACCACGGCAAGGTCATCGCGTCCGGCAGCGTGCGCGAGCTGACCGACGCGAGCACGGGACCGGGCACCCTCCGCGTCGAGGCCACACCGGGCCTGGACCTGACCCCGCTGCTCACCACCCTCAACACCACCGGGGACTGGGCGGGCGGCGAGGGCGAGGCCGGGGTGTACACGCTGACCGGGGCGGTGGATCCCGCCGCGCTGGCGGTCGTGACCGCCTGGCTCGCCGAGCGCGGCGTGCTGGCCCGGTCGGTCAGCACCGGCCGCCGCACCCTCGAGGACGTCTTCCTCGACCTCACCGGACGGAACCTGCGATGAGTGTCCAGACCGCACCGGCCGCCGCGCCCGTGGCCCGCCGGATCGCCGCCCAGGCCTCCTTCGAGACGCGCGCGATCCTGCGCAACGGCGAGCAGCTGCTCGTGACGATAGTGCTGCCCGTGCTGGTGCTGGTGGGGCTCGTGCGCACCTCGTTCCTCGACCTCGACACGCAGGGGTACACGCGTATCGACTTCGTGACGCCGGGCGTGCTCGCGCTCGCCGTGATGTCGACGGCGTTCACGTCCCAGGCCATCGCCACCGCGTTCGACAGGCGCAACGGCGTGCTGCGCCTCATGGCGACCACCCCGCTGGGCCGCGGCGGGCTGCTGGCCGGCAAGGTGCTCGGCGTGCTCGCGGTCGAGGTGGTGCAGGTGCTCGTCATCGCGGGCGTCGCGGTAGCCCTCGGCTGGCGTCCGGAGCTCGGCGCGCTGCCCGCCGTCGTCGGCGCGGGGCTGCTCGGGACCGCCGCGTTCACCGCCCTCGCGCTGCTGCTCGCCGGGACCCTGCGCGCCGAGGGCGTGCTCGCCGTGGCCAACCTCGTGCTC
This sequence comes from Promicromonospora sp. NPDC050249, assembly GCF_040656015.1. Taxonomy (NCBI): domain Bacteria; kingdom Bacillati; phylum Actinomycetota; class Actinomycetes; order Micrococcales; family Promicromonosporaceae; genus Promicromonospora; species Promicromonospora sp. NPDC050249. The sequence goes on from NZ_JBFAKY010000039.1 coordinate 52,403, forward strand.
GTGCTGCTCACGGTGGGCGGCGGCGTGCTGCTGCCCGCCGCACAGCTCGCCGGCCCGCTGGCGCACGTCGCGGTGCTCCTCCCCTCCGGAGCGCTGGGTGAGGCGATGCGCGGCGCCCTGCTGCACGGCTCCGTGCCGCCGTTCTCCGTGGTGATCCTGCTGGCCTGGACGGCCGCGCTCGGCGCGGGCGCCGCCCGCCTCTTCCGCTGGCACTGAGTTCCGCTGGGCACTGAGCCGGCCTCGCCGACTTCGGTCACATGCCCCGCCGGCCTCGCCGACTTCGGTCACATGCCCCGCCGGCCTCGCCGACTTCGGTCGGGGGGGGGGGGGTTGGGGGGGGGGGTGGTGGTGGGGAAGAGCGGCGCGGCCCAGGGCAGAGGCCAGGGCCACGCCAAACCCAGCTAGTGGGGGGAGCCCGAGGT
>NZ_JBFAKY010000040.1:0-49671 GCF_040656015.1 Promicromonospora sp. NPDC050249
CCAGCCTCGACGACGTCTTCCTCACCCTGACCGGGCACGTCGGCACGGAGAGCTCCGCACGAGCGGCGGGGGTGGCGGCCCCCCGGTCCTACCTCGCCAGAGACTTCGTTCGGGCAGGTCAGCCTGGGTAGGCCACCAGGTCCACGTCCTCGACCAGCGGCTGCCAGACGCCGGTCTCCTCGTGCTCGAGGTCCCCGTCCTTGGTGACGACCAGCAGTCCCTGGTCCGTCACGCCGGCCGCCAGCTGCCGCACGTCCGTCAGGCCAGGCAACTGGCGTGACTGCCCCCCGGCGCCCGCCTGCCCGCCGACCCCGGCGGTCCAGACGCCGGACACGCCGTCGCCGTTCCGCGTCAGCAGCGACAGCGTGGTGAGCCCGGACCAGCGGGCCTCCTCGACGCCGTCCACCGGTCCCGCGACCGTGAGCGGCGGCGCGAGGCCGACCGGTACCTCGTCCTCGTTCCGCACGATTCCCGCCACCTGCACCTGTGTGCCCGACGGCGCATGGCTCACGACCGCTATGCGGGAACCCTCCGGCGACACGGACACGCTCACGACCTTGCGACCGCCCAGCCACTCGGCGGGCACGGTGACCTCTGCGCCCGACGCCGGCAGCACCCGCAGGTCGTTCGTCCCGCCGCTGGTCCAGGTGTTGCCGAACTTGTCGACCGAAGGGGCGGCGAGGTCCGGTCCCTCGATGATCCTGTCGGGGCTGTCCCCGCCGTCGGCCGAGACGTTCACTATCCGGTCGGTGCCGTCCCGCACCACTATCGGTATGGCCGCAGGGCTCACCGCGAGCGCCGTCGGATCCATCGCCGACAGGTCCACGGGCAGGTCGTGCTCGACGGGCCGGCCGTCCTCCTCGATGCGGTACAGCTGGTCGTCCTTCAGGAACATCGCCTGGACGATCGTTGCAGGCAGCTTGACGTCGGCCGCGTCGACCGCGAGGCGGTTGGTGCCGTTGAACAGGTCGACGGGCACCGTGCGGCCGGCTCCCTCGGAGAGCGTCGCCGAGATCTGTGCGGCGATCAACGCGCGCTGGGCGGCGGTGGCGCTGCTGATCTGCTCGCTGAAGCGGACGGCGACCGGCTCGTCGCCGTCCGCCTCCTGGATCGTCGGCGACACGAGCTGGGTGCCCTCGGGAAACAGGGACCGGGTGGCGCCCTGCAGCCACTCGGGCGGCCCGGCGAGGAGCTCCTCGACGGCGTTCAGCCGCCAGGAGTTCCGCGGGAACCAGCGCAGGTCCGGGACGAGGTTCTTGGCGTCCTCGCCCTCGGCGGAGAAGTACAGCCGGGTCGCCCGGAACTGGTTGGCGAACAGGTTGGCCGGCACGAGCACGCCGTTGTCCAGCCCCGAGATGCGCCACTCCTCGCCGACCCTGGTGAGGGTGAACTGGTACCCGACCTTCCGGGGGTCCGCCACCTCGGTGTACGCGCCGGCGGTGTCGAGGGTCGCGATGGTGGTCGCGCGCACGACGACCTCCAGGGTCTCGACGCCCTCGATGTTGATGCCGGTCTCGAACGGATCCGGCATGGGCGGCTCGCGGACCACTCGCACCGACGCGTAGGGGTCCCACGTTCCCGCGGCGTCCTCGGTGAGGAACTCCCGGGCGGTCTGGTACTCCTTCGGCGACGTCGGTGCCGCGACGGCCGCGCCGAGGAAGCCCTGCACTATCAGGTTCGGTTCGGCGCCGGGCGTCGGGCCCTGCGGGAGCAGCGCCAGGTCGGCCTGCGGGTCCTGGTCGGCGGTGCTCACCCGAACCGGGCCGGACGTCGGGATCTGGGCGCAGGCCCCGAGCCCGAGGACACCGGCGAGCGCGACGGCGGCGGCAACGACCACGCGGGGCGTCCTACGCATCAGTGCACCTCCACGTCGTTGCCTGCGGGCCGTTCGGGGGCGACGGCGAGCCGTTCGGCGCCGTCGTCGCCGGGGTCGGACAGGTCCGGGATCGCCGTCGGCGTGGGGCCGGCGGGCGGGTTGACCACCGGGATCTGGCCGGTCCGGAGCCCGGGCTCGTGCGAGGCGGGCGCCATGGTCACCGGCGGCTCGCCGATCTGCACGCCGGCGCTCCGGGGCAGCGTCAGCCGGAAGCTCGCGCCCTGTCCCGGACGTCCCCATGCGTCGAGGCGCCCCGCGTGCAGGTGCGCGTCCTCGAGCGCTATAGCCAGCCCGAGGCCGGAGCCGCCGGTGGTGCGGGCGCGCGCCGGGTCGGCCCGCCAGAAGCGGTCGAAGACGTGCTCGACCTCCTGCTTGGTCATGCCGACGCCGTAGTCGCGCACCACCACGGCGACCGCGCGGTCGTCCTCGGCGACGGTCACCTCGACCGGCCGCTCCTCGGCGTGCTCGATCGCGTTGACCACGAGGTTGCGCAGGATGCGCTCGATCCGGCGGGGGTCGAAGTCGGCCGCCGCGTCGGCGTCGGGCAGCCGTACCGAGACCTGCACGTCCTTGGTCCTCGCGAGCGGGGCGGCCTGCTCCACGACCGACATGACCACGTCGCGCAGGTCGCGGCGCTCGGCGTCGAGGACCGCTGCACCGGCGTCGAACCGGCTGATCTCCAGCAGGTCGGCCAGCAGCGACTCGAACCGGTCGATCTGGCCGAGGAGCAGCTCGGCGGAGCGGGCGGCGTCCTCGTCCATCTGGTGCCTGGACTCGTGGATGATCTCGCTCGCCATCCGGATGGTCGTGAGCGGGGTGCGCAGCTCGTGCGAGACGTCGGAGACGAACCGGCGCTGCATGGCCGAGAGCTCCTCCATGCGCCGGATCTGGTCCTGCAGGCTCTCGGCCATCTCGTTGAACGAGCGCGCGAGGCTCGCCATCTCGTCGGTGCCCCGCGCGCCCGGCATCCGTTCGGAGAGGTGCCCCTCGGCGAGGCGCTCCGCCACGGTCGCGGCGCGGGTCACCGGGGTGACCGTCTGCCGGGCCATCGTCCAGGTCACGACGCCGAGCAGCGCCAGCATCCCGAACCCGCCCGCGAGCAGCACGCGGTGCACGAACGACAGCGTCTCCTGCTCCGGCTCCAGCGAGTAGAGGTAGTAGATCTCGTACCTGGCGCCAGGAGCGGCCTGGACCGTGGAGCCCACGATGACGCCCGGGCTGGCCATGCCGTCGGCGACCCGCGACGGGATGCCCACCGCCTGCAGCACCTGGTCACCGTCGGAGGCGAGATTCGCCTCGCGCACCTCGTCGGTGATGATCACGTCGGTGAGGTCGGGCCGCGTGACGATGTCGCTCACCCGGACGGTGGTGCCCATCTCGTGGAGCAGGAAGTACTCCTCCGCCGTGGAGCCGCCCGTGGCGGCGAGCGTCGCGATGGAGTCCTTCAGGAGGATCTGCAGTTCGCCGTCCGACGTCGTCGCCGTGTCCGAGAAGCTCTTCGACACCTGCTCGGTCAGTCGGGCGGCCTCCCGGTCGATCGCGGCGAGCCGCTGCTCGTAGATGCCGTCCCGGACCGACGTCGACAGGTACAGGCCGAGCACGACGATCGCCGCGAGACCGATGGCAAGCGCGGTGGTGACCACCCGCAGCTGCATGGAGGAGCGCCACTGCGCGACCGCGCGCCGGGTGAACCGGACCGTGACCACCCGGGCCCGGTGCACCGCCCGGCGCAGCCGTGTGACCAGGCCGTGCGGCATCAGCGTGTCGCGCCCGCCTTGTAACCGACGCCGCGCACCGTCAGGACGATCTCCGGGTTCTCCGGGTCACGTTCGATCTTGGAGCGCAGGCGCTGGACGTGCACGTTGACCAGGCGCGTGTCGGCGCTGTGCCGGTAGCCCCAGACCCGCTCGAGGAGCACCTCACGCGTGAACACCTGCCACGGCTTGCGAGCCAGCGCCACGAGCAGGTCGAACTCCAGCGGGGTGAGCGCTATGCGCTCGCCGTCGCGCATCACCGTGTGGCCGGTGACGTCGATCTCCACGTCACCCACCGCCAGGCGCTCCGGACCGGGGTCCTCGCTGCGGCGCATCCGGGCCTTGATCCGGGCGACGAGCTCCTTCGGCTTGAACGGCTTCGAGACGTAGTCGTCGGCGCCGGACTCCAGGCCCACGACGACGTCGAGCGTGTCGGACTTGGCCGTCAGCATGATGATCGGCACACCCGACTCTGCCCGGATCTCGCGGCAGACCTGCACACCGTCCTTGCCGGGCAGCATCAGATCGAGCAGCACGAGGTCCGGCTGATGGGTGCGGAACATCCCCAGCGCGGAGTCGCCGTCGGCACAGAACACGGCATCGATCCCCTCGCCCTTGAGGACGATACCGATCATCTCCGCCAGTGCTGTGTCGTCGTCGACGACGAGAACTCGTACCTTCATGTCCTCCAGTGTGCCAGGCTGGTCCAGCAAACCCCGCCTTTCGGCCCGTGCACGGCGTGCTCCCCCGCAGGTTCACCCGCCCGGAGCACCCCTCCGGGCTCGGGCCGGCACGACCCTTCCGAGGGGGACATCCCCCGTCGAACCTGGCGGCGGACACCATGTCGCGAGGCCCTGGCCAGGAGCGAACCTGGCACCATGACAACCATGACCGCCGACCGGCCCGCAGCCGGCCCCGTGACCGGGCGGGTCGCTCGTCCGGGCCCGAACTTCCTCACCGCACCCCTCGCGGGCCGCACCTGGCGCGAGCAGGGCTACCTCGCGCTGGTGCTCCTGCTCGCACCGTTCGCGTTCACCTACACGATCTTCGCCGTGAGCTTCACGGCGAGCATCGCGATCACCGTGGTCGGGCTGTTCGTGGCCGGTGCCGTGGTGCTCGGCGCGCGCGGCTGGGGCGCCGCCTACCGCAGCCTGGCGCGCGAGCTGCTCGACGTCGACGTCGCAGCGCCCACCTCGTACGTCCGGCCGCGCGGCTTCTGGCGGACCATCGGGTCCATGCTCGGCGATGCCACCGGCTGGCGCGCCCTGCTCTTCATGTTCGTCGCGTTCCCCCTCTCGATCCTGTCGTTCGTCGTGAGCATCACGTTCCTCGCGACCGGGCTGGGCGGCCTGACCTACTGGTTCTGGTACCGGTTCCTCCCGATGCAGCTCGGTTCCGACGGCGAGCTGCACCGCGGCGCGCAGTTCGGCTCGTCGTACTTCCTGGACACGCCCCCGCGCCTCGCGCTGGCCGCGCTGGTCGGCCTCCTCTTCGTCCTGTGCTGGCCGTGGATCACCCGCATGTTCACGATGCTCTTCCGGGCGCTGACGCGTGGCCTGCTCAGCCCGACCCGCGCGAGCCTGCGCGTCGCCGAGCTCGAGCGGTCCCGCACCGGCACGGTCGACGACGCCGACGCCCGGCTGCGCAGCATCGAGCGGGACCTGCACGACGGCACGCAGGCCCGTCTGGTGGCCGTCGCCATGCAGCTCGGCGAGGCACGCGAGCACCTGGCCGACGGCGGCGACGTCGAGCAGGCCGCCGAGCTGGTCGACACCGCGCACTCCTCCACCAAGGAGGCGCTCCTCGAACTGCGCGAGCTGGCGCGGGGCATCCACCCGCCCGCACTCGACAGCGGCCTCACGGTCGCGCTCGAGACGCTCGCGGCGCGCTCGGCGCTGCCGGTCAACGTCGACGTCGACCCCGCGGTGGAGGCGGACGGCCGCCTGGCCCCTGCGCTGGAGTCGATCGCCTACTTCAGCGTCGCCGAGCTCGTGACCAACGCCGCGAAGCACGCCCGCGCCACCGGGGTGTACGTGCTGGTCGAGCCGCTCGGTGACACGGGAGGCTCCGTCCGGATCCGCGTGCGCGACGACGGCCGCGGCGGCGCTGCCGTCGTGCCGCCCGACGGTTCCGGCCTGCGGTCCGGGCTGGCGGGCCTCGCCGAGCGGGTGCGCTCCGTCGACGGCACGTTCGACCTGTCGAGCCCGATCGGTGGGCCTACGGTAGTGACCGTGATCCTGCCGACCACGAGCCCGTCGAGCCGCGCATGACCGGGCCGAACCCGCCGGCGCCGAGCCTGCGTGTGCTCCTCGCGGAGGACTCGGCGATCCTCCGGGACGGGCTCGCCGCCCTCCTGACGCGGCGCGGCCACACCGTGACCGCCGTCGGGGACGGCGTGGCGCTGGAACGTGAGGTCGCGCGCCTCGCGCGCGACGAGGAGCTGCCCGACGTCGTGGTCGCGGACATCCGCATGCCACCCAGCTTCACCGACGAGGGCCTGCGCTCGGTGCTGGGTGTGCGGACCCGGCACCCGGGCCTGCCTGTGCTGCTGTTCTCGCAGTACGTCGAGACGCGGTACGCGAGCCGGCTGCTGGCCGGCGACGCGCGCGGCGTCGGCTACCTGCTCAAGGACCGGGTGGCCGACGTGCGCGACTTCGTCGACGCCCTCTCCCGCGTGGCCGGTGGTGCCACGGTGCTGGACCCCGAGGTCGTCTCGCAGCTCATGGGTTCCGCCCGGCAGGACGACGACCTGGAACGACTCTCGGCCCGCGAACGCGAGGTGCTGGGCCTCATGGCACAGGGCCGGTCCAACGGGGCGATCGCAGAGCTGCTGCACCTGTCGTACGGCGCCGTCGAGAAGAACGTGGCCGCGATCTTCACCAAGCTGGACCTGCCCCAGGACGCCGCGGACCACCGCCGCGTCCTGGCGGTGCTCCGGCACCTCGGGGTATGACGACGACGATGGGGGTATTCCCCCCGTGGGGGTCGGGCTATCTGGGGGTGTGCTCGGGGGTTCACCCGATATCGTGCCCGGCCAGGGTCCGCCATAGTTTTCTCATGACCGCGTTGAGCCCGGATCGACACCCCACGTTCACCAGTGCGCAGCCGGACGCCCGTATCGAGCCCATAGGCTCATCGGCCATGAACCAGGAAACCCGCACCTGGAGCGGAGCGTGAACGACACCGTCACGCTCGTCACGGTCGTCGCCGTCGGCCTGGCCCTCATCGACGCCATGCTCTTCGCCGCCAGCGCCACGCTGCAGCACCACGCGGTGTCGGACAAGCAGGCGAACGGACACCTGACGATGAGCGGCCTGCTCAGCGTCGTCAAGCAACGGCGCTGGCAGGCGGGCATAGCGCTCGGCGGTCTCGCGGTCCTCCTGCACGCGATCGCCCTGCTGCTCGCGCCCCTCCGTGTGGTCCAGCCCGTCGGTGTGCTCGCCGTCCCCATCGCCGTGCTGCTCACCGCCGCGCGCGTGCGGCTCCGGCCGCCCCGCGGTGTGGTGCTCGGAGCAGCCCTCGCCGTGGTCGGCGTCGTCTCGTTCGTGATCGTCTCCGCCGGCTCCGTGACGAGCCACCCGCCCGAGGGCTCGGCGGTCGTCGTGGCCTGCCTGGTGGTCGCCGCCCTGGTGGTGCTGCTGACCTTCGCCGGGCTGGCCGCCCGCGGCTGGCTGCGCTGCGTCGCCTACGCCACCGCTGCCGCCACCGCCTTCGGCCTCGTCTCCGCCCTGGTCCGAGCCGTCTCGCTGAGCGTGACTTCCGGCGAGGCCGAGCTGCTCGACACCGGGACGCTCCTCGCCGGCGCAGTGATCCTCTGTGTCACCGTGGGTGGCGGCTGGCTCGTCCAGCAGGCCTACGCGGCAGGTGCCCCCGCGGTCGTCGTCGCCTCCCTGACCGTGGTCGACCCCATCGTCGCGGTGCTGCTCGGCGCGGTGCTCCTCGGGGAGGGCGCACACACCCCGCTCGGCCTCTGGCTCGTGATGGGCGCCGCGACCGCTGCGGCCGTCGCCGGCGTCATCACGCTGGCCAAGCACCACCCCGACGCGACCACTCGCGTCACACCGGTCGAGGCCCTCCTCGCCGAGGCGGGCCGGCCGTGACCAGCGGCCTGCACATCTGCTTCTTCACCGACCAGCACCCCCGGACCCTCGGCGGTGCCCAGGCGTCGGTCCTCCTCCAGCGCACCTTCCTGGAACGCGCCGGGCACACCGTCACGATCGTCGCCCCGCAGGATCCGGCAGACGGCCGCGCGGACCCCGGCGTCGTCGCCCTGCCCGCCCTGACCGTCGGGCAGGGCCAGTACTCCGCGGTCCTGCCCTCGCGCAGGCTGGACGCCAGGGTGGACCGCGCGCTCGACGCCCGCGGACCGGTCGACGTCGTGCACCTGCAGGGCGACTTCTGGGGCGCCTGGCTCGGCAAGCGGTACGCGGCACGGCACCGGCTCCCGCTCGTGCTCACGACGCACACCAACGTCGACGCCTCGTTCCGGGCGGTCGCCGGACCGGTGGCCGGGCTCGGCCTCCACGCCGTCGCCGCGTGGCAGCGCCAGGTGACCGGGGACCGCGCCCGGCGGTCCGGCCACGGCATCGGATACGACTACCTGCGCGCGCTCGCCGCCGGCGCCGACGCCGTCATCGCGCCCAGCGGCCACTTCGCCGCCCGGCTCCGGGAGGCCGGCCTGCCCGTCACCGCCGTCATCCCCACAGGGGTGCACGACGACGACGTCGCCGCCTCCCCCGGCCGCGCGCCGCGGCAGGACGACCACCCGCGACCGGACGACCGGGTCAGCCTCGTGTGGCTCGGGCGGTTCAGCGCGGAGAAGCGCCCGCTGGAGCTCATCGAGGCGATCGCGGCCACGGACCAGCGCATCGAGGCGGACCTGTACGGCACCGGCACGCTGTTCGACCGCGCGCGGCGTCGGGTGCAGGCGCTCGGGCTGACCGACCGGGTCCGGCTGCACGGCGCCGTCGACCACACGGAGGCGCTCCGCGCCATCGCATCGGCGGACCTGCTGGTGCAGACGTCCCGCGGGTTCGAGACGCAAGGCATGACGGTCTACGAAGCCCTGGCCCTCGGCGTCCCGGTAGTGGTGTGCGACCGCGCGATCGCCGACGAGCTGGGTGGCGACACCGCACCGTGGGTGTGGTGCGCGGAGGGCCCCGAGCCGGGCTCGCTGGCTCAGGTCCTCGACTCCGCCGCGCGGGCCGTCCGTTCGCCGGACGGCCCGCGGGTTCCGCGCTCGTTCTCGACCGGGCTGCTGCAGTCGGCCCAGAGCGGGCGCCTGCTGGGGGTCTACACGGAAGCCCTGGAGGCGGCCGCGCACCGCCGTCAGAGCCGTCCCGCCGCCTTGAGCGCCAGGTACTCGTCCGCCAGGCGAGGGGCCAGGTCGTCCGGCAGCGCCTCGACGACGTCGGCTCCGTAGCGGCGCAGCATCGTCGTCACCGCCGTGCGCTCCAGGTCCCCGCGCGCGGCGGCTGCGGCGTCGTACACCTCGGCGACCGTGTCACGGCCGGCGCGCAGCCCGGCCACCTCCTCGTCCGCGACGGAGGCGACCACTACCGTGTGGTCGCGTGCGAGCTGGTCGACCACCGGCAGCAGGCCGTTCTCCACCGCCGCCGGGTCCAGGGTGGTCAGCAGCACCACCAGCGCCCGCTGCGTCATACGCGTGCGCACCTGCGTCACCACGCCCGGCCAGTCGGTCTCCAGGAGCACCGGTTCGACAGTGGCCAGCGACTCCGCCATCGCGGGCATGAGCCGGGGGCCAGCAGCGCCCACCACGCGGGAGCGCACCGTGCGGTCGAACGCCACGAGCTCCACGCGGTCGCCCGCGTGGCCGGCCAGCGCCGCGAGCAGCAGCGCCGCCTCGATGCTGGCGTCCAGCCGGGGTGCGCCGGTGGAGTCGGCGGCACCCACCCGGGCGGCGGACGTGCGCCCCGTGTCCAGCACGATCAGTACGCGGCGGTCCCGCTCCGGACGCCACGTGCGCACCACCACCTCGCGGCGTCGGGCCGTCGCGCGCCAGTCGATCGAGCGGACGTCGTCGCCCACCACGTACTCCCGCAGCGAGTCGAACTCCGTACCCTCGCCGCGGATCTGCACCGCCGCACGACCGTCCATCTCCCGCAGCCGCGCCAGGCGGGACGGGAGGTGCTTGCGGCTCGCGAACTCCGGCAGCACCCGCAGGCGGCCCGGTACGGGGAGGGTCACCTGGCGGCCCGCCAGACCGAGCGGGCCGAGGCTGCGGATCGTCACGCCGCCGGCCGTGCGGTCACCGCGGCGGGTCGGCACGAGAGTCGTGGGCAGGCGGGCTGCCTCGCCGTCGGGCAGGTCCACGTGGTGGCGACCCGATCCGCCCGACGCCGGACGTACCCGCTCGGTCCTCCCCCTGCCCTGACCCGCGCCGGCCGACGGCCCCCACGCATCCCGGACCACGGCGCGCAGCCGGCGTCCGGAGGCGTTGCGGACCACCAGCTCGCTGGTGGCCTCGGAGCGCAGCCGGACCGAACCCGGCACCCGCCGCTGCACCGCCACCCGCCGCGGCGAGGCGGCCAGCACGGCGTCGACGACGCAGGCCAGGACCACCACCGTCGCCCAGACGAGCACCGTCCCGTCCGCCGGGAGGAGCAGCACCGGAATCACGCCGAGCCCCATCAGGGCGGCGGCCCGCCACGTCACGACCATGCGCGCGGCCTCAGCGCGGCACGGGCACGGAGGCCAGCACCGTGTCCAGCACGCCCTCGGCGGTGACACCCTCGAGCTCGGCCTCCGCGCGCAGCTGCACCCGGTGCCGCAGCGTCGGGTGGGCGAGCGCCTTGATGTCGTCGGGCGTCACGAAGGAGCGACCCGACAGCCAGGCCCATGCCCGCGCCGTGCGCAGCAGCGCGGTGGCGCCACGCGGCGAGACACCGAGCGAGAGCGAGGGCGAGAAGCGCGTGGCACGGCAGACGTCCACCGCGTAGCCGAGCACCTCGCGCGACACCTGGACGCGGGCCACCTCGGCACGCGCCCGCTCGAGGATGGTGGCGTCGGCGACCGGGGTGACGCCGGCCGCGGCGAGGTTGCGCGGGTCGAAGCCTGCCGCGTGCCGGGCGAGGACCTCCACCTCCTGCTCGCGTTCGGGCAGGGGCAGCACGAGCTTGAGCAGGAACCGGTCGAGCTGGGCCTCGGGCAGCGAGTAGGTGCCCTCGTACTCGACGGGGTTCTGGGTGGCGATCACCAGGAACGGGTCGGGCAGCGGACGCGGCGTGCCGTCCACCGACACCTGCCGCTCCTCCATCGCCTCCAGCAGGGACGCCTGGGTCTTGGGGGGCGTGCGGTTGATCTCGTCCGCCAGCACCAGGTTGGTGAACACGGGGCCCTCGCGGAAGGAGAACTCGGCAGTGCGTGCGTCGTAGACGAGCGAGCCCGTCACGTCACCCGGCATGAGGTCGGGCGTGAACTGGATGCGCTTGGTGTCCAGCTTCAGGGCCGCCGCGAGGGTGCGGACCAGCAGCGTCTTGGCGACACCCGGCACACCCTCAAGGAGCACGTGGCCCTGGCACAGCAGCGCGATGAGCAGGCTCGTCACCGCAGCGTCCTGCCCGACGACGGCCTTGCCCACCTCCGTACGGACCGCCGCCAGGGCGGTGCGCAGCTCCTGCGACGGAGCGGTGGGCGGGGCGGGTGCTGCCGCAGTGGGCGCCGCAGGGGCGTGTGCCGCCGGGGCGGGTGCCGCCGGGGCTTGCTGGGCACTCGGCTGCGGAGCCGGCTCAGCGGTCTGATGCGTGGGCTGAGCTGCGCTCTGGTGGGGGAAGGCTGGTTCGGTCACGGTCGGTGGACCTCGCTCTCCAGGATGTCGAGTCGGCGCGCGAGCTCGGCGAGCGCGGCGTCGTCAGCGGGGGGTGGGCCGTAGAGCAGGTCTGCCACCTGCTGCGACGGGCGGTTGGTCGCGGCTACGACGGCGTCGACCACGGTGTTGGCATCGGACGAGCGGGCAAGGCCGAGCCGTGTGGCGACCCGGTCGGCGGCCGAGGCACGCAGGCCTGCGGCGGCGTGCCCACGGGCACGGGCCGCCCGGTACAGCCGGGCGCGGCCGCGGGTGGCCTCGGCCGACCGCACGAGCACGGGCAGGTCCTCGACGACCAGCGGCCCCATCCGCCGCGCGCGCCACAGCGCGAGCAGCACCGCCGCGAGCACGGCGATCAGGGCGACGGGGGCGGAGCCCGGCGGCATCAGCGCGTCGACCTGGCCGCGATCGGCGGGCGTGGGCTTGTCGTCGCCGGTGCTCATGTCTCCCGGGCTCGGCACCAGCCACACCAGGTCCTCGTGCTCGCCCAGCATCCGCAGGGCGAGCGCCGCGTTGCCCTCGTCCAGCACCGTGCCGTTGCGGAGCACCGCGGGATCGGAGACCACTGTCACCGACCGGTCAGGGAACTCCAGGCGTGCGTACGCGTAGCCGCCCAGGCCGTCGGGCCAGCACAGGGTGGGGCGCAGACCGCCGGCACCGGTGGCCGTCTCGGTCAGGCCGGGCCGCAGCGCGAGCTCACCCGCCGCCTGCGCGGTCGGGTCGTCGCACTGCGGGGCCACCGGATCGCCCGTCTCGCCGTACGTGGAGTCGAGCATGTTCCGGCTCACTGCCCCGACCATGGAGAAGTCCGGTTCGAGCACCACGAGGTCGGCGCCCGTGCGGTTCAGCGCGGAGATCTGGTCCTCGGCGAAGAACGACGGGTTCGGCGCGATCAGGAGGGTGCTGTCCGGACCCGCGGCCGCGACGGCGTCGGCCACCCTGGTCACGTGGGTGACCCGCACGCCCTGGTCCTTCAGCACCTCGGCCACGGCCATGCCGCCGTTGTCCTCCGGGTTGTCCGGGGCGTACGGGGCGGCCGACGTCGCCGGGCGCACCACCGCGAGGAACGCGACGAGCAGGGCGACCACGAGGAGGACCGTCAGCGGCCAGCGCATCCGGCGCCACCTGCTCGCGGCGCGGGACCGGCCGGTCGTGTCGTCGCCGATGATCACCGGAGCATCGTTCGCCGGGCCCGCGGGCGCGCCGGACACCGCCGTGGGCGGGGTCGGCGGTGCGGGCGCGAGGTCGGGCGGCAGCGACGTCATGCGGCGACCTCTGGGCGAGCGGCGGTGACCGCGGCGTCGAGCGCACGCAGGTCGGCGTCGTCCGCCGCCGTGGCGACCCGGTCGCCGTACTCGACGCCGTCGAACAGGTCGGCGCCCGAGTGCAGGCCGGCGGCCTGGGCCGGCAGGCGCAGGCCTGCGTCGGCCGCGGCCTCCTGGGCCGTGCGGCCGGGTCGCGGCTCGATGATCACTCGTTCCTCCATGGAGCGGACGACTGCGCGGAAGCGCTCGACGGACGCCGTGCGCCAGTCACCCGACGCCGCCGCCGCGTCGGCCGCCGCACGCATCTGCGCGGCCGTGCGGGCGTCGTCGGTGTCGAGCACCTCGGCAGACCGCGCGCGGTTGCGCCCGAGCTGCACCGGACCGGCGACCAGCCAGGCGATCAGGAGCACCACCGCCGCGACCACCGCGACGACGATGCCGAGCTGTGGGCCGGACATCGCGGTGGCGGGCCACTCGATGCTCTGGAACCACTCCAGCACCCAGTTGATCAGGCGCTGCAGCAGCGACTCACGCTCCGCGTACTCGGGCCGCTGCAGCTCGCTGCTGAGCCACTCACGTGCGGTGTCCCGGTCCGGGACGACGGGCAGATCGGCCCTCATGTCACTTGTCCGCCGCGGCTGCGGCCGCCGCCGCGGCCTGCAGCTGCACGTCCAGTCCTTCGCGTCGCATCCGGGTGTCGATGTAGAGCAGTGCGATCACGCCGCCGAGGAACAGCACGCTCATGCCGCCGGTGATGACGTAGGTGACCCCGTAGCTGACCGCCAGACCCGCGCCGCTCTGCATCACCATGGACAGGCTCATGAGGAGGCTGACCGGCACCGCGACCACCTGGCCGATGATGCCGAGGATGAGCGAGGTCAGCAGGTAGATGCCGAGCACCCGCCAGAACGTGCCCCGGGTCAGCTTCCAGGCGCGCCGGCACGTCTCCCAGAATCCGCCGCCCTCGACCGCGAGCGCCGGCGGGATGAGGATGACGCGGGTGAACACCCACACGGCACCCACCAGGAGCGCCGCGAGCACGAGGATCAGGCCGATCACGCCGACCGTCGGGTCGATGAGGAAGAGGCCGACGACGATGCCTGCCGCCAGGGCGTAGGCGACGAGCACCGCGAGCATGCTCAGGAGGGAGAACCCGATCAGGAACCACGCGCGCTTGGCGGTCCGGCCCCAGGCGTCGGACACGGAGATCTTGCGTCCGATGACGGAGTCGCTGACGGAGATGGCCATGACGCCCATGGCGAGCGGCGTGGCGAGCGTGAGCAGCATGCCGGTCCCGATCGCCGAACCGTAGGTCACGCCGAGGAGGTCCTGCGTGAAGCCGAGGTCCTCGAACGCGGGGTCGGTCCCGACCTCGGCGAACAGGCTGCCGAACAGGTCGGTGAAGAGCGTGGTGAGCGGGATGCTGATCAGTGTGCCGACCGCGACGGCCGCGACGACGATGACCGCCGTCAGGCCCAGCGTCACACCCGGGTTGTGCCGGACGGCGCCGAACGCGCCGTCGTACAGCTCGCCGAGGCTGAGCGGGCGCAGGGGCACGATGCCGGGCTTGTCCGCCAGCGGGTGGTAGCCCGGGATCTGCGCGGCGTACGGGGAGTGCTGCCCGTACTGGCTCTGGCCGTACTGCGCCGCCGGCCCACCCTGGAGCGTCCCATCCTGGGGTGTGCCGTACTGCGGTGTCCCGTACTGCGGCTGGGCAGGTGCGGGGGACGCGGCCGGGTCGTACCCGGGCGCGTACTGCCCGTACCGCGGCGGCTCGCCCCAGCCGGCGGGCTGGGAAGCGCCGGGCTGCGGGGGCGTCGGCTGCGCCGGCTGGTCGGGTGCGCTCTCGGGCGTCGTCATGGGGGCGTGCTCCCGGGTGTCGTCTCAAGTCGTGCCTGCGCGGCAACCCTAGTACGCGTCGCTGACAGCGGGTCCCGAATTCGGTCGGTACGGCGGGGCTCCGCGCAACTGTCACCCAGCCGTGACCACTGTCAGCCGGCGGTGACGACGGTGGCGCCCGCCTCGTGCTCGGCGAGGTCCCCGGTGGCCCCGGCCCGGACGGCGCGGCGGCCCAGGACGTACACGTAGGTCCAGAACCCGGCGAGCACGATCGCGCCGATCACTATCTTGAGCCACCAGTACATCGCCGATCCGGTGACGAAGCCCTCCACGAGTGCGGAGACGCCGAGCGCCGCCGCGAGCCCGATGACCATGGTGATCAGGGCACGCCCCTCGGCGGCCATGGCGACGGACCGCCTGCGGTGACCGGGGTCCACCAGGGTCCAGAACAGCCGCAGGCCCGCGGCTCCCGCGACGAAGATGCAGGTCAGCTCCAGCAGGCCGTGCGGGGCGATGAGCGTGAGGAACAGGTCGAGCTCGCCGTGGGCGGCCATCATGCCGCCGGTTGCGCCGATCTGGACCGCGTTCTGCCAGAGCACCAGCAGGGGGAAGAACCCGGTGATCCCGCCGCCGATGGCTTGCGCGGCGATCCACGCGTTGTTGGTCCCCACCACGGCGGCGAACCCGATGCCCGGCTCGTAGTAGGAGGCGAACGCGTTGTTCACGTAGTCGTCCTGCTGGGCCGGGGTCATCATCGTGTTCATCGCGTCGGCGTCCGAGGCGATGTAGACGCCGGCGACCGTCGCGACGAGCAGGCACGCCGCCGTCACCGCGTGCGACCACCAGCGGATCCGGTAGAACGCTGCGGGCAGCGACACCATCGCGAAGTGCACGACCTCGCGCCAGGCCGGCTCGTGGGTCCCCGCGATACGGGTGCGCGCCCGGTTCAGCACGTCCGACAGCCGCGTGACCAGCGCTGGGTCGGGCGCCGCCGACCGGACCGTGGACAGGTGCGTGGCCACCGACTGGTACAGGCGGACCAGCTCGTCGGACTCCGCGCCGTCCAGGCGGCGGCGGGACGAGAGCTCCTTGAGGCGGTCCCACTGAGCGGCGTGCACGGCGGTGAAGGCGTCGATGTCCACGACGGTAGTCTGCCGCACAGGAGTTACGGCGTGACCCTCGAAGGCCCTGCGACCCGACCGGAGGAACCGTGCAGGACGGCATAGTCATCGGCGAGGGCGTGGTGCTGGACGCGCGCCCCGCGTCGTTCATCACGCGCGCGATGGGCGCCATGCTCGACTTCCTGGTGATCGGCGCAGTCTTTGTGGCCGCGCTGGTCGTCGGCGGCATCTGGTTCTTCGAGAACGCCATGCTGGGCGAGGACATCGCGACGGTGGTCTACATCCTCGCGAACGTCGCGGTCATGGTGGCCATACCCGTCACCGTCGAGACGCTGTCGCGCGGCCGGTCGCTCGGCAAGCTCGCGTGCGGCATCCGCGTGGTGCGCGACGACGGCGGTCCCGTCCGGTTCCGGCACGCGCTGGTGCGTGCCCTGGTCGGGGTGATCGAGCTGTGGCTCACGTTCGGCGGCATAGCCGCCATCGCGTCGCTGGCCAACGCGAAGGGCAAGCGCCTCGGCGACATCGCCGCCGGCACGTACGCGGTGCGGGTGCGGGGCGGCAAGCAGCCGTCGGCCCCGATAGTGATGCCCCAGTCCCTGGCGGCATGGGCGCACACCGCCGACATGCGCCGGCTGCCCGACGGTCTCGCCCTGGCCGCCCGTCAGCTCCTGGGCCGGGCCGCCCGCCTCGCACCTGAGTCGCGGGCCCGCCTCGGCGACGACCTCGCCGGGCAGATCGAGCGCTACGTGGCGCCCGGGCCGCCGCCCGGCACCCACCCGGAGGCGTTCCTGCACGCCGTCCTCGCCGAACGCCGTGAGCGGGAGCTCGTCGCCGGGCAGCGGGAGCGCAAGCGGGCAGAGGAGCAGTCGGAGCTGCTGCACCGCCTGCCGTTCGCGGTGCCGGACCCACCGCGCTGAGCCGTGTCCCCTCGTCGGACTCCTCGGTCGGGCTTCCCGTCGGACGAGCGTCAGGTGAGGCGGGTGGCCAGAGCGTCCGACAGCACCGAGAGCCGCGACCGCACCGCGTCTCCGGCGCGGAGCAGCCCGGTCTGCACCGCCCGGCGCAGCCGGGCCGACGTCGGCCGCTCGACGCCGTAGTGGATCGCGACCGCCAGGCCGAGGCTCAGCGCGCCCGCGGCGAAGAGCGCCACGGTACGGGTGGTCTCGTGGGCCAGCACGTCGATCACCGCGTACCCGAACTGTGTGTGCACCAGGTAGACGGGGTAGGTCAGGCCGCCGACGGTACCGAGCACGGTCGCCAGCCTCGGGGACGGGACCGTCCTGCCCGGGAGCGTCGTCGCCCAGACGGCCGCGACGCTCGCCAGCATGAGCACCACGCTGATCACGGGACTCACCGGCACCCCCTGCAGGTCGGACGCCCGGCCCGCGGCCTCGAGGACGCGCATCACGGACAGGGCGACTCCTCCGGCGAGCAGCACGCCGGTGACCGGGTCGAGGCCGTCGCGGTACACGAGGAACAGCAGCATGCCGACCGCGAAGTACGGGGCGTAGTTCGACACCAGCAGGTCGGCGAGCCAGTGGGCACCGAGATCCTGCGCGGCCCAGCCCACCAGCGGCCACGCCGTGGCGAGCGCGAGCACCCGGTTGCGGGTGAGCGGACCGAAGGCCAGCACCACGAACACGAGCAGGTAGAACTTGAGCTCCACCAGCAGCGTCCAGAACACGACCTGGACGCCCGGTACCGCGAACAGGTCCTGCACCATCGTGAGATTGACCAGCGTCTCGGTCAGCGAGGTCTGGCGGCCGCCCGACCAGAACTGCTGCAGCCCCACCGTCAGCACGATGCACGCCCAGTAGGCGGGGAAGAGCCTGCCCACGCGGGAGGCGACGAAGCCCGCGATGCCGCGGCCGTCAGCGCTGAGCAGGATCACGAACCCGGAGATCATGAAGAACAGCTCGACCGCGAGCCATCCGTACCGCGTGACCTCGTTGAGCAGCGGGAACGCGTCGGCCGGGTCGACGCCCCAGTACCCGGTCACCGTCGACGTCGCCGTGAAGTGGTAGAGCAGCACGGCGGCCGCCGCCCCGAAGCGCAGGCCGTCCATCCCCACGAGCCGGCCGGAAGATCTCCGGCGCTCGTCGCTCGGGGTTACGGGGGTTGCCTCTGACACGGTGGCTGGCTGGCTGCTCGTCGTCATCGCCGCAGACCCTAGGTCACAGAAAGATAACGGTCAATTTCACCTTATCAAACCGTCGCTCCGCTCTCATCCCTCCCCGGGCGTGGTCAGCGCGGCGCGGCCTCCAGCGTGGCGAGGAACTCGGCGGTCCGGTCCGCGACGACGTCGGGCGCCTCGTAGTGGGCCAGGTGCCCCACCTGCGGGACGACGGCGAGCCGGGCGCGCGGGAACGTCAGCTCCAGCACACGCTGTGAGGGCAGCGGTGCGACGTCGTCGTTCTCGGACGCGATCAGGAGCGTCGGAACGCCGATGGCGGGGGCGTAGCCGGCGACGTCGGTCCCCACCGAGGCGTGGAAGGCCTCGAGCAGCGTGCGCCGGTCGGCGAACCCGGAGAAGTACCTGTCGTGCTCGGCGTGGATCCAGCGCCGCAGTACCCGGTCGCCCGTCGTGACCATCGCCACACTCGCCACGCGGGTGAACATCGGGTGACGGAGCAGCCCGGTTCCGACGGCCTCCGGCAGCGCGGCGGCCAGCCGGTGCACACCGACCGTCACGGCGCTCAGCGCGCGTCGCGGTCCCTCGAGCGCCGCCGTGGCGATGGGGTTGACCAGCACCAGCCCACGCACGGGGGGCGCGTCGTCGCCGGCCACCGTGGCAGCCGCGACGATCGACCCGAAGGAGTGGCCGGCGAGCACCGCGTCACCCTCCGGCGCGACGGCGGCCAGCAGCTCGGCGGTCCAGGCCGCGTAGCCCGCTACGTCGTGCCGCCCCTCCCCGAGCGGTGCCGAGGCACCGAATCCGGGCAGGTCAGGCACCACAACCTGCAGGTCAGGGCGCCGCCGCAGGAGATGCGCCACTATCGGTTCCAGGCCGTGATGATCGCCCCGGAGCCCGTGCAGGAAGACCAGCCGGTGCGGTGCCGACGGTTCGCCGTACACCCTGACGTGGGCCCGGACGCCGCCGACCTCACGGTCCGCGTCGCGCACGGGCGTACCTGCGACGAGGGCCGCGTAGGGCACCTCGTCCGCCGGCCGGCCCTGGTTCGTGTGGGGCAGCGGCGCCGGGTGCTGCGAAGGCGTGTGGGTGTTCATCGCGCTGACCTTAAGCATGCCGACGACATCCGCGGGACACGTTCACGAAAGATGGGGGTAAGCCCCCATGTCGTTTCCGGGGGGAAACCCGGTGGCGGTGAAGACCCTTCTTACGCCACGGTTGGTCCATGCAAGCCACAGCGGTCGCCCTCGACGGGCCCGGCACCGTACCGCTCGCCGGTACCGCCGTCCTGAGGGAGCGTGTGGGCACGGACCTCCACCGACCGTCGCTCCACCGCGACCGCGTCCTGTTCCTGCGCCACCGAGCTCGACGGATCCCCAGTTCCGACACGGGCCACGCGGCGCGCACGACCACTTCGAGACTTACCGGACCATCGAGAGGTACAGCTCAGTGAACCTGCCCGACACCCGCCGCACGATCCTGATCGGCGCGGACACCTACCCGCCCGCTGTGAACGGAGCCGCCCGGTTCGCCGGGAGCCTGGCCACGGGCCTGGCCCGCCGGGGTTACGAAGTCCACGTCGTCGCCCCCTCGCCGACCGGCCGCCCCGTGCGCGAGGTGCTCGACGGAGTCGTCCTGCACGGCCTGCGTTCCAGCCGCTACCCGACGCACCACAACCTGCAGATCTCGCTGCCGTGGGAGACGCACCGCGCGGTCTCGGAGATCATCGACGAGGTGCGGCCCGACGTCGTGCACACCAACGGCAGCTTCATCGTCGGCCGCTCGCTGGTCGCCGCCACGCACCGAGCAGGTATCCCCCTGGTGGCCACCAACCACCTGATGCCCGAGAACCTGGTGGGCTACATGCTGGTGCCCAGCTCGATGCACCGCACGGTCGGCCGCTGGCTCTGGCGTGACATCGGCCGGGTCTACGCGAAGGCCGACGTCGTCACGGCGCCGACCCCGCGCGCCGTCGACCTGCTGGCACAGCACGCGGGCCTGACGCACGCGATCCCCGTGTCCAACGGCATCGACACCGACCACTACCCGACCAGCACCCGCGAGGACCGGCCGGAGCCGACGGTCCTGTTCGTCGGGCGCCTGGACCCGGAGAAGCGGGTCGACGAGATCATCCGGGCCTTCGCGCTGCTGCCGGAGAACCTCCCGGGACGGCTGGAGATCATCGGCACGGGGAACAAGGCCGACGAATGGGCCGCCCTCGCCACCAAGGCAGGGGTCGCCCACCGGATCCGGTTCCGCGGGTACGTGCCCGACGACGAGCTGCTCACCGCCTACTCCGAGGCCGACGTGTTCTGCATGCCTGGCATCGCGGAGCTGCAGAGCCTCGTCACGCTCGAGGCGATGTCGTCGGGCCTCCCGGTGGTGGCCGCCGACGCGATGGCCCTGCCGCACCTGGTCCGCCCCGGCATCAACGGCTGGCTCTACACCCCCGGTGACGTGCGTGAGCTGGCGAACCGGCTCGGTGACCTGCTGGCGGACGCCGCCCTGCGCCACCGCATGGGCGCGGCCAGCCGTGAGCTCGTGGCCGCGCACGCGATGGACGGGACCCTCGACGCGTTCGAGGGCATCTACGACAAGGTGCTCGACAACCGTCTGCAGACCGCGGCCTGAGCCCGACGACGGTTCCGAGCCCTGCGACCGCCACCCCGCGACTGACAGAGCCTCGCGTGGTCGAGACGTCGAGACCGGTCTCGACACGCTTGACCACGCGAGGCCCTGCCACGCCCGGCCGGCGTCAGCCGCCGAAGACCGGCGCTATCACCTTGATGAGCTCGTTGCCGCCGAGGAACAGGAACATCACGGCCACCAGGGCGAGGATCACGTTGACCCACCAGCGGTTGCGCCACTGGAGCGGCACCGCCTTCGAGTTCATCAGGATCAGCAGCGTCAGCGCGAGGAACGGCATGAAGAGCGAGCCGAGCGCGCCGTAGAGCACGACGAGCAGGATCGGCCTGTCGAGGAACAGCAGCGCCATCGGCGGGAACGTCAGCCACAGGATGTAGATCCGGTAGTACGTGCCGCCGGCGCCGCGACGGCGGTCGTCGCCGGGCAGGTTGCGCATCGTGGCGACGAAGTCAGCGAACATCAGCGACACCCCGTGCCAGACGCCGAGAACCGACGAGAACGTCGCGGCGAAGAACCCGACGAGGAACAGCGGTGCCATGAACGACCCGTACCGCTGCGCGAGCACGTCGGCGAGGTCGATGAGGCCCTCCTCGCCGTCGGCCACGGCCATGCCGGCGGAGTACAGCAGCTCCGCGCCCACGATGAGCATGGACACCACGAAGATGCCCGACATGACGTAGGCCCACGCGTTGTCGAGCCGCATCACGCGCATCCAGCGGGGCGTGTTCCAGCCCTTCTCGGTGAGCCAGTAGCCGTAGGCGGCCAGGGTGATGGTGCCGCCGACGCCGCCCGCGAGGCCCAGCGTGTTCAGGACCGCGCCCTCGGGGATGATCGGCACGAGGCCTGCCGCGATCTCGCCGAGGTTGGGCGTCGTCATCGCCGCCGAGCCCACGACGGTCACGAACATGACACCGATGAGCACCGCCATCACGTTCTCGAACGGCTTGTACTTGCCGAACCAGACGAGCAGCAGGCCCGCGACGCCGGAGAGCATCGCCCAGTAGCGCACGTCGACAGCCGGGAACAGCCCGTTCAGCGCGAGGCCGACGCCGGACATCGCGGCGGCACCGTAGCTGAAGCCCCAGACCACCACGTAGATGCCGAAGTAGACGACGGCCCACAGGCCGAGCCCTTTCCAGCCGTCGAAGATGGTGCGGCCGGTCGCGAGCGTCCAGCGCCCGGCGCCCTCGACCAGGGCGATCTTCACGACGACGCCGAGGATCACCGCCCACAGCAGCGCATAGCCGTAGTTGCTGCCCGCGACCATCGTGGCGACGAGGTCGCCGGCGCCGATGCCCGTGGCCGCGACGACGAGGCCCGGCCCGATGATCTTCCAGCGCGGCCTCTCGAGGGATCCGTCGTACCCGGCCTGCTCGCCCGACGACGGCGGGTCCTTGGTCATCCCCTGTGGAGTGACCTCATTGTCCTTTTCCATGGCGAGACTGTACCCAGGGTTTCACCCGCCGGACAGAGGCGCCCCGCCCGCGGCGGAGGTCTCGGAGGGACCGCCGGGCGTCGCGTGTACGCGCGTTGTCCGGGTGGCGATCGTGTGCAATCGTCCCTGCCATGACCTCCGCGCCATCCGTCCCGCCGCCGTCCGACCCGGCTCGCTTCTCACTGCCCGCCGCCCAGGCGACCCGGCCCGACCTCCAGGGCACGTTCGGGATGGTGGGCTCGACCCACTGGATCGCCACCGCGAGCGCCCAGGCAGTGCTCGAACGGGGCGGCAACGCGTTCGACGCGGCGGTCGCCGGTGCGTTCGTGCTGCACGTCGTGGAGCCGCACCTCAACGGGCCGGGCGGCGACATGACGGGAGTCTTCGTCACCGCCGACGCGCCGTCGGCCCCGCGCGTGCTGATGGGCCAGGGCCCTGCGCCGGCGGGCGCCACCATCGAGCACTACCGGGCCGAGGGGCTCGACCTCGTGCCGGGTTCGGGGGCCCTGGCCGCGGCGGTGCCGGGCGCCGTCGACGCCTGGCTGCTGCTCCTGCGCGACCACGGCACCTGGGACCTCGGCGACGTCCTCGACCACGCCATCGGGTACGCCCGGGACGGCCACCCCGTGCTCGGCCGGGTCAGCTCCACGATCTCCATGGTCAGCGACCTGTTCCGGGACCACTGGCCCACCTCGGCGGCCCGCTGGCTGCCCGACGGCGCGGCCCCGGCCCCCGGCACGCTCGTGACCAACCCGGAGTACGCCGACCTGCTGGAAGCGGTCGTCGCGGCGGGCTCGGGGGCGGCGAGCCGCGCGGAGGCCATCGATCTCGCCCGGGCGGCCTGGCGCGAGCGCGTGGGCGCGGCCGTCGAGGCGTTCGTCGGTACCCCGCACCGGCACGCCGACGGCGGCGACCATGCAGGCGTCATCACCGCCGCCGACATCGCCGGCTTCGAGGCCTCCTACGAGGACGCGTGCACCGCGACGTTCCGCGGGTACACCGTCGCCAAGACCGGTGCCTGGGGACAGGGCCCGGCCATGCTGGCGGCGCTCAAGATCCTCGAGGGGTTCGACGACGCCGCGCTCGACCCGTCCACCGAGCTCGGCGCCCACACGATCCTCGAGGCCCAGAAGCTCGCGATGGCGGACCGCGACGTCTGGTACGGCGACCCCGCCACCGACGACGTCCCGCTGACGTACCTGCTCAGCGAGGAGTACGCGGCCCGCCGCCGGGCGCTCGTGAGCGACGTCGCGAGCCACGAGGTGCGGCCCGGCGACGTGCCGGGCCGCCCGACGCCGCCCGTGCCCACGCTGCGCACCGAGTACGCGACCAGCGCCCCGGCCGGCTCGCTGCCCGGCGCGCCGACGGGCGGGGCGGCGGCTGGGGTCGGCGAGCCGACGGTCGAGGTCCCGACAAGCTCAACCGGCGGCGCGGAGCCCGACTCCCCCGAGCGCACCGGCGCCACCCGCGGCGACACCTGCCACATCGACGTCGTGGACCGCTGGGGCAACATGGTCTCGGCCACGCCGTCGGGCGGCTGGCTGCAGTCCTCCCCCACGGTGCCCGGTCTCGGCTTCTGCCTGGGCACCCGGCTGCAGATGACCTGGCTGGACGAGGCGTCGCCGTCGGCCCTGATCCCCGGACGGCGGCCGCGCACCACGCTGACACCAACGCTCGTGCTGCGCGACGGCGAGCCGCTGATCGCGCTCGGCTCCCCGGGCGGCGACCAGCAGGACCAGTGGCAGCTGCTGTTCCTGCTGCGCGTGCTCGTGGGCGGGTACACGCCGCAGCAGGCGATCGACGCGCCGGCCCTGCACACGACGTCGTTCCCCGGCTCGTTCTGGCCGCGCACCTGGACGCCGGGCGGCGCGGTGGTGGAGGACCGGCTCGGCGACGACGTCATCGCGGGGCTGGAGCGCCGCGGGCACGTGGTGACCAGGGCCGGCGACTGGGCGCTCGGCCGCCTCTCGGCCGTGACCCGCGATCCGGCCACCGGCCTGCTGGGTGCCGCCGCCAACCCGCGAGGCGCGCAGGGATACGCCGCGGGCCGCTGAGCGACGTAGGCGCCGTTACCGTGGGCAGGTGCCGACCAAGAGGTTTCCCCAGCGCGTCTACCGGGACGGCGAAGAGCCCGACCCCCGGTTCAGCCTTGCCAACGAGCGCACGTTCCTGGCCTGGCTGCGCACGGCGCTCGGGTTGTACGCGGGTGCGTTCGCGCTCGAAGCGCTCTCACTGCCTGCCTCGACCGGCTGGCGCGTGGCCGCTGCCGGTGTCTTCCTCGTGCTGGGCACGGTCGCCGCGGTGCAGGCCTGGCTCGGCTGGGCCGCCACCGAGACGGCGCTCCGCCTGGGCCGGCCGCTCCCCGGCCTCGCCGTCGGTGGGCTGCTCGTCGTGGGCATCGTCGTCGCGGTCGCGCTGGTGACCATCGGGCTCTTCGTATGAGCCGGGCGGCCGAGGAGGACAGCGTCTACGACTCCGGCCTGCAGACCGAGCGCACCCTGCTCGCCTGGCGCCGCACCTGCCTCGCGTTCGGGGTGGCCAGCCTCGTCGCGATGCGCTTCACGGTGGAGGCCGCCGGTGTCATCGCGGTCTTCGCGGGCGTGATCGGCGCGGGCCTGGCGGTCGCCGCCTACGTCGCCGCCGCGATCGGCTACCGCCGTGCCAACGCGGCGCTGCACACCACCGGTTCCCTCGACCACGGTGCCGCCCCCATCGCTCTCGCCACCGCGGCCGCCCTGGTCCTCGGTGCGGCCTGCGCGGGATACCTGGTCCTGGGCGCGCTGTCCGGCTGACTCCCGACGCTTGTCAGCGGCGACCCCTGCACACTGCCCGCCACCGTCGGCGTGTCGCGTGCAGTGTGCAGGGGTGGACGGTCCCGGCTAGAACGTTCGGTGGGTCCAGCGGCCCGCCAGCAGGGTGCCCACCACCGGCATCTTTCGCAGGGCGTCCGCCGCGCCCGCCGCCCCGGCCCCGCCGTCGTCGGCCTCGACCGTCAGCGGGTCCGCGTCCAGGACCACCAGGTCCGCCGGGCCGCCCGCCACCGGGTACAGACCGCGCCCGTCCGTCGAGGCCTCCAGCGCCGCCCGTAGCCCGATCCGCTGCTCGGGGTGCCACGGGTCGCGCCCGTCCCGGGCCCGGCTGACGGCCGCCGCGACGGCGACCCAGGGGTCGAGGGGAGCGACCGGGGCGTCCGAGCCCAGCGCAAGTACCGCCCCGGCGTCGGCAAGGGAGCCGTACGGGAAGGCCCGGCCGGTGCGGCCGGCCCAGTGCCGGTCCGCGACGTCGCGGTCGTCCATGGCGTGCTCGGGCTGGACGGATGCGATCACGCCGAGCTCGGCGAACCGGGCGAGATCGGTGTCGTCGAGGAGCTGGGCGTGCTCGACCGAGCCGCGCGCGCCCGTCGCGGCGAACGCGTCCAGCGCTAGGGCGTTGGCGTGGTCGCCGATCGCGTGGATCGCGCACTGCAACCCGCCGTCGTGGGCGCGCTTCATGAGCGGGCCCAGCTCAGCGGGCGGCACGGACAGGATCCCGTGCGCCTCGGGCCCTGTCAGGCCGGGGTAGGCGTCGTGGCAGTAGGCGGTGCGGGTGTTGAGCGAGCCGTCCGTGACCACCTTGTACGGGCCCTGCTCCAGCAGGCCGCCCGTGCCGGGCAGCACGTCGCCGGTGCGCAGGCCCGCGCCGAGGACGTCGTCCAGCCAGGGCGTCCAGACGCCGGCCCGGACGCGCAGCGCGTCGAAGCCGCCCGCGAACCGGCGGCGCCAGGCGGTGAGGTTGTCGGTGATCTCCAGGTCGACGACGCCGACCACACCCTGGGCCGCCGCGGCAGCGGCGGCGTCGGCCACCCAGGTGTCGGCGAGCTCGTCCGCCACCCGGTCGACGGCGGCGGCCAGCGGCAGCCACTCGCTCTCCCGCAGCACGCCCTCCCGCAGCGCATCGGTGGAGTGGGTGTCGACGCCGACGTACCGCAGGCCGGCGGTGCTGAGCCACGCGCAGTGCAGGTCGCCGGACACGAGGACGACCGGAACGGAGCCCGCCACCGCGTCGAGCAGCGCGGCGGTCGGGACGTCCGGCCACAGGCCGTCCCGGAACCCGTAGCCGATCAGCGCGGCGCCGGGCTCGAGCGTCCCCTCCCCGAGGCGGGCGCGCACGAGCGCCGCCGCCTCGGCCGCGGAGGCGGCGCCCGACAGGTCGAGCCGTCGCCGCACCAGGGCCCACTGCGTGAGGTGGACGTGCTTGTCCCAGAGACCGGGCAGGACGGTGCGGCCGGCCAGCTCGACCCGCTCCGCCGGCCCGGAGTCGAGCGTGCCCGCCGGTCCGACGTCGGCCACGCGCCCGTCGCGCAGCAGCAGGTCGACGGGGCTGGTGCGGCCGACCAGGCGGGCACCGGCCAGCAGCAGCTCGTCCGCGCGGCTCACGACCGGTCCGGCCTGCGGTCGAGCTCGGCGCGCATCTCCGCCGCGAGCGCGGGCTGTGCGTAGTGCGGGTCCGACTCCAGCGCCGCCACCACACGTTCAGCGACGGCGCGCGGCTTGTCCTGGCTGAGCTTGGCCTTGCCCTGCCACCCGGTGACGCGCAGGCGGAACCCCACGGCGCCCTTGGCGATGCGCCGCGCGTACTCCTCGACGCGGGGCAGCCGGACCGGGTCGGGCAGCACCGACTCGTACCTGTCGACGGTGTCGGAGAGGATCGCGTACGACTCGTCGGGCCCGAGCAGCTCGACGGCGCACCGCAGGTGGACCGTCACGTAGTTCCACGTCGGCACGGCCGGGGTCATGTCGTACCAGCCGGGAGACACATAGCCGTGCGGGCCCTGGACGATGAGCAGCGACTCGCGTCCGCTGTCGAGCCCGTGCAGCACCTCGTCGGGCCGGCCGACGTGGCTGAGCAGGCTCATCGGCTCCCCCTGCGGCGTGTCCTCCAGCAGGACCGGCAGGTGGGAGGCGACGGGCGCGCCGTCGTCGGCCACCGAGACGAGGGTGGCCCAGCCGTGGTTGCGGACCAGGTCGCGCACGCGGGCCTCGTCCTCGATCTCGTAGTCGCTCGTGTGGATCACAGCCTCATCGAACCACTCGCGCTCGAGACCGGGTCGGTGACCGGGGCGGTAGACCAGTCGAAGGTCAGTAGAGCCAGGGCGCCTTCGTCCGCAGCTGTTCGTCCAGGTAGGGCGTGACCGTCCGGACGTAGGTCGCGGAGATGTGGTCGTCGTCCCGGTAGACCAGCACGTTGCCCACGACCTCCTCGCAGCGGTCGGCGGTGCAGAGGGCGTCGTTCAGGTCGATCACCGAGGTGGAGGCCGGGACACCCGGATAGGTCTCCAGCGGGTTGGGGCCGAGGATCTCGGCGCGGTCCCGGCCGCAGCGCGGGTCGGGACCGTGCTCCGCCACGCAGCCGACGGGCGAGGACTCGAACCGCATGTTGTCGCGCAGCGCGATGACGCGGATCCCCTGGGCGTCGAGCTTCCGCCACGCGGAGACCTGCGGCTCCGCGACGTTCTCGCGCTCGCCCGCATGGGTCCCGGTGTAGGTGCCGACCGTGACGACGGCATCCGGCCGGAGCTCGGCCAGCTCGCCCTCGAGACCTTCGTTCCAGGGACGGCACGAAGGGAAGCCGCTGACCTCGAGCTCCGGGTCCTGCATGCGGCAGCCCTGCTTCGCGTAGAGCATCAGCCGCCAGCCCTCGCGCTCGGCGACCGCCTCGAACGCCGTCGTCCACTGCAGGGTGTGCGAGTCACCGACCAGGGCCACCGTGCGCGTCGGCGCCTCCGGCTCGTGGAGCGGGCAGGCGATCACCTCTGTCCCGTGGGGCAGCACCCGGCCGTGCACCTGGACGCAGCCCGGAGTGAGCTCCGCCTCGGACCGGTCGTCCGCTGCGACGAGCGGGTCGGGCCGGAGCCCGGCCGGGCCGACGTCGACACCGTGGGTCAGCACGGCGGCGCCCGGGCTGAGGGCAGAGGGCTGCGCCAGCTCGGCAAGAGCCTGCGCGCGGTCGTGCTCGATGTCGCGCACCCACAGACCGACCGGGACCGCGACGAGCGAGATGGCCACCCCTGCCGCCACGAGCGCCCACACGTCCCCCACGCGAGCGCTGAACGCCTGCGCGCCGCGGACGACGGTCCGGTCGGTGAGCCAGGCCAGAGCCACGGCCGCGGTGAGCACCACCGCTCCCCCGGCCGGCCCGACGGCGTCCCGGTCCCGCAGGAGCAGGTAGGAGATGAGCAGCGGCCAGTGCCACAGGTACAGGGCGTACGAGCGGTCGGCGATCCAGCGCAGGACCTTGGTCTCGAGCAGACGGCGCGGCCCGCGCCCGGCCGACGCCGTGACCCCTGCGCCAGGGGCTGCCCCGGCGTCCGGTGCGGCGCCGGAGGACCCGAACACGACCAGCAGCGTCGCGCCGACGGGCCACAGCGCCCAGGGGCCCGGGAACGCGGACCCGCCGTCGATCAGGAACCCGCACGCGACGACCATCGCGAGGCCCAGCCACGCGAGAGCCGGGCGCACTCGCGCGGGCACGCGCACCCGCGGCAGGACGAGGGCGGCCAGCGCGCCGAGGCCCAGCTCCCAGAACCGCGCTCCCGAGTGGAAGTAGGCGGTGGCCTGGTCCTGCGCGGCAAGGCTCGCCGCGAACCAGAACGACGCGACGGTCGCGGCGGCGGTCACGACGGTGAGCACCGCACGCGGGCTACGCCACGGGCGTCGGGCGCGGCTACCTACCGCTGCCGTGACCGCGAGGACCACGAGCGGCCAGAGAAGGAAGAACTGCCCCTGCACCGACAGCGACCAGAAGTGCTGCACCGGGCTGGTCTGCGGGCCGGCGGCCCCGTAGGCGAGCTGGCCGGCGATCATCTCCCAGTTCACCCAGTACGTCGCCGCCGCGAAGATCTCCCGGCCCGTCTGCTCCCACGCCGGGCGCGGCATGAGCCAGACCATGAGTGCGGCCGTCGCGGCGAGCGTCAGCAGTGCGGGCACGGCCAGCCGCCAGAACGTCCGGCCCCAGTACGCGAACGGGTTCAGGGCGCCGCGCTCGGCGCGACGGAGCAGCGCTCCGGTCGCGAGAAATCCTGACACCACCAGGAAGACGTCGACGCCGCCCGAGACCCGCCCGTTGCCGAACAGGTGGAACAGCACGACGAGTGCGAGCGCGAGGCCACGCAGCCCGTGGAGCTCGGGCACCCAGCCGGCGGGCGTGCCGGTCCGGCGAGGTCGGGGAGGAGTCGTACGCTCAGCGCGCCGCTCGCCGTCCGGCAGGCCGGCTCGCTGCGAAACGGCGACAGACATCACAATTCCTACTTACTCGATAGATATAGTGCAATTGATAGTACAAGCCGACCCCGAACGAATGGTCTTGACTGTCCGGGTTGTCCGGGTCTCGGGACCGCAGAGATTTTGCGCCCACCCAAGGTCGCACACGAACCCGGATCGGGCAGCCGCAGGCATTGATCCGGGGTGAGATCCGGGGGTGGAATCCCGGGCGGTACGCGTCATCGGTAGAGCCACGGCACCTCCGCCCGCAGGCGCTCGTCGAGGTAGGGCGCGACCGTCCGGACGTAGGTCGCCGAGATGTGGTCGTCGTCGCGGTAGACCAGCACGTTGCCCACCACCTCCTCACAGCGGACGGGGGTGCACAGGGCGTCGTTCAGGTCGATCACCGTCGTCGAGGCCGGAAGCCCCCGATAGTGGTCCAACGGATTCGCACCGAGGATCTCGGCCCGGTCCCGGCCGCAGCGCGGGTCGGGACCGTGCTCCGCCACACAGTGGACCGGCGAGGTCTCGAACCGCATGTTGTCGCGCAGCGCGATGACCGGGATCCCGTGCGCGTCGAGCTTCCGCCATGCGGAGACCTCCGGCTCGGCCACCTTCTCCGGCTCGCCGGCCTGGGTCGCGGTGTAGGTCCCTACCGTGACCACGACGTCCGGCCGGAGCTCCGCCAGCTCGCCGCCGAGACCCTCGTTCCACACCTGGCACGACCGGGCGCCGCTGACCTCGAGGTCCGGGTCCTGCATCCGGCAGCCGTGCTTCGCGAACAGCACGAGACGCCAGCCCTCCTGCTCGGCGAGCATCTGGAACGCCGTGGACCACTGCAGGGTGTGGGAGTCGCCCACCAGGGCCACCGTGCGGATCCGCCCGTCCGGCGAACCCGCCGCCCCGGGCGGACGCAGCACCTCCGGCGGGTCCGGGACACCCAGCAGGTCCGGCAGCGCGGGCGAGTCCGGCTCGTGGAGCGGGCAGGCGATCACCTCCGTCCCGTCCGGCAGCACCCTGCCGTGCACCTGCACACAGCCCGGTGTGCGCTGCGCCTCGGACCAGTCCTGCCTGGCGACGAGGACGTCGGGACGCGGCACTGCCGGGTCCACCTCCACGCCCTCCGTCAGCACCGTGGCCCCCGGGTACCGGGTCGACGGCTGGACGGGCACCACCAGCACCTGCTCGGTCAGCACCTGTGCGCGGTAGTGCTCGGCGTCCCGCACCCACAGGCCGACCGGGACCGCGACGAGCGAGATCACGAGCACCGTCGCCACGAGCGACCGCACGTCGCCCACCCGGCCGCGGAACGACTGCGCGCCACGGACAACCGTCCGGTCCGTGAGCCAGGCCGCCGCCACGGAAGCGGCGAGCACCACCGCTCCCCCGGCCGGCCCGACGGCGTCCCGGTCCCGCAGGAGCAGGTAGGAGATGAGCAGCGGCCAGTGCCACAGGTACAGCGCGTACGAGCGGTCGGCGACCCAGCGCAGGAACCCCGTCTCGAGCAGACGGCGCGGGCCCCGCTCGGGCGCCACCTCGGCTCCGGGGCTCCGTGGCCGCACGCCGGAGGACCCGAGCACGACCAGCAGCGTCGCGCCGACGGGCCACAGCGCCCAGGGACCCGGGAACGCGGAACCGCCGTCGATCAGGAACCCGCAGGCGACGACCATCGCGAGACCGAGCCAGGCCAGCACCGGACGCAGCCACACGGGTACGCGCACCCGCGGCAGGACGAGGGCGGCCAGCGCACCGAGGCCCAGCTCCCAGAACCGCGCCCCCGAGTGGAAGTAGGCGGTGGCCTGGTCCTGCGCGGTAATTCCCACGGCGAACCAGAACGACGCCGCAGTCGCCAGCGCGGTCACGACGGCCAGTGCCCGGCGCGGGCTGAGCCGGCGACGGCGTCCGCCGCCTCCGACCAGGGCGGTCACCGCGAGCACCACGAGCGGCCAGAGAAGGAAGAACTGCCCCTGCACCGACAGCGACCAGAAGTGCTGCACCGGGCTGGTCTGCGGGCCCGCCGCACCGTAGGCAAGCTGGCCGGCGATCATCTCCCAGTTCACCCAGTACGTCGCCGCCGCGAAGATCTCCCGGCCCGTCTGCTCCCACGCCGGGCGCGGCATCAGCCAGAACATCAGCCCGGCCGTCGCGGCGAGCGTCAGCAGAGCGGGCACGGCCAGCCGCCAGAACGTCCGGCCCCAGTACGCGAACGGGTTCAGGACCCGCCGCTCGGCGCGCCGCAGCAGCGCACCCGTCGCCAGGAACCCCGACACCACAAGGAACACGTCGACGCCGCCCGAGACCCGCCCCTGCCCGAACAGGTGGAACAGCACGACGAGCGCGAGCGCGAGGCCACGCAGCCCGTGCAGCTCGGGCACCCAGCCGGGCGGGTTGCTCCCGGAGGGGCGAGGGGCGTCCTTGCGCGGCGAACGCCGCTCACCGTCCGGAAGTCCGACCCGCAGCGAAGTCGCGGCAGACATCGTTTCCTGCTTACTCGAGGGGGGTCTGGTGCACCGACGCCACTGCTCACGCGGAGCGCGGCACACCGCCCGTCCAAGCCTTCGTGCTCGAACGAGCCAGAGACTTTGCCCCCTCAACATTGCATGTCCGGCTACCCCGGCTCACCGAAAGTAGGCAAACATCACCCGCTCCCCAAAGTGGGCCGGCAGGGTGGCGCGCGCCACAGAGGGGCGTATCTTGCCCGTGGGCCCTGACCGGGGCCTTGGATCTCTGACCCATCTCAGACCCAATGGAGTGACATGCGCACATCCCGCCCATACAGGGCAACGGCTCTCGTTGCCGTCGCAACGCTCGCCTTCTCCGCACTCGGCAGCGCCGCCGGGTTCGCGGCCGACGAGCCGGAGTCCACGCCCGTCCCGATCGTGACTCCCGACGGCGCCCTGTTCTCCTACGTCGTCAACACGGAGCACACCAACGCCCGTGCAGCAGTCCTCGCCACCAAGGCCATCCAGCGGGCCGACGGCGTGGTCGTCCAGGCCTGGCCGCAGATCGGCGTGATCGTCGCGCACTCGGCGAACGGCTCGTTCCGCGAGGACGTCGTCGACGCCGACCGGTTCGGCGTCGTCGAGTCCGTCGGCGCCACGCGCACCGTCTCCCCCACGGAGGGCACCCCCGGCACCGAGTCCGCCGCGGGCACTCAGAAGAGCAAGACCGTGGTCGGCCGGGCCAAGAAGGACACCACCGGCTGGACCGTCGACGAGCCGGCCGGCACCACCGCCGTCCCCGACCCGGGCGAGGCCACCCAGTGGGACATGGAGATGATCAAGGCCGACCAGGCCCTGGAGATCAACCCCGGCTCGCCCGACGTCGTCGTCGGTGTGCTGGACTCCGGGATCGACGCGTCGCACCCGGACCTGGCCAGCCAGGTCGACACGGCCCGGTCCGTGAACTGCACGGACGGCGGTAGGCCGGACATGTCGGCCACGGGCTGGCTGCCGACCACCTCGGACCACGGCACGCACGTCGCCGGCACCATCGCCGCGGCACAGAACGGCGTCGGCATCGTCGGCGTCGCGCCGGGCGTCAAGATGGCCTCCGTCAAGGTCGTCAACGACGACGGGTACATCTACCCCGAGTACGCGATCTGCGGCTTCGTCTGGGCAGGCATGACGCGCATGGACGTCACGAACAACTCGTACTACATCGACCCGTTCATG
Source organism: Promicromonospora sp. NPDC050249 (assembly GCF_040656015.1). Taxonomy (NCBI): domain Bacteria; kingdom Bacillati; phylum Actinomycetota; class Actinomycetes; order Micrococcales; family Promicromonosporaceae; genus Promicromonospora; species Promicromonospora sp. NPDC050249. The sequence goes on from NZ_JBFAKY010000040.1 coordinate 32,805, forward strand.
TACTGGTGCGAGGACCAGCCCGACCAGGCTGCCGCGAAGGAGGCCGTGCGCCGCGCGGTGGACTTCTCGACGAAGCGTGGCGTGGTGCACGCCGCCGCGGCGGGCAACGCGGCCACCGACCTGGCCAACAACACCACCGACACGTCGAGCCCGAACGACTCGACGCCGGTCAACCGGGTGATCAACTCCGGCTGCGAGGACATCCCCGCGGAGCTGGACGGCGTGGTGACGGTCTCGTCCCTGACCCAGGCCACGACCCTCAGCTCGTTCTCGAACCGCGGCCTCGGCAAGATCGACGTCTCCGCCCCCGGCAGCGCGATCCTGTCCACGGAGCTCGACGGCACGTGGGACCTGAAGAGCGGCACGTCGATGGCATCGCCGCACGTCGCGGGCGTGCTCGCGCTCATGAAGTCGGCGCACCCGCGCTGGAGCCCGGCGAAGCTGGAGGCGGCCGTCCGCACCCAGGCCGACGATCACGAGTGCACCACCACGACGGCAGGGCCTGCCTGCGTGGGGACGCTGGACGAGAACAGCTTCTACGGTGACGGCATCGCCGACGCCCTGGACGCCGTGACCCGCAAGAAGTAGCCGGTGCGGTGACCGCCGCCCCCGCTGATCGAGCGGGGGCGGCGGCTCACGGGCCGGCGGGCAGCTCCTGCCGGAGCCGGTCGGTCACCACGTGCATGTAGGTACGGCTGACGTGGTTCTGATCCATGTAGACCATGACGTTGCCGATCACCGCGGGGCACCTGGACTCGGTGCAGAACAGGTCGTAGAAGTCGACGACCTTGGTCCCCGGCGCCAGCGCGGCCGCCGCCGGCACCTTCTGCCGGCCGCCGATCGCCTCCTCGCGGGTCTGGTCGCACACCTGCGGGTCGGAGTAGTTGTCCGTCACGCACCGCACCGCGTCGGCCTTCGGCAGCGGCGTGTCGCGCAGCACCACCACCTGGGCCCCGTCGCCCGTCAGCTCGCGCCACGTCTCGGCAAGGCCCGTCGCTCCGGGGACCTTCTCGTCGCCCCGCGGCTCCATGGCGGTCCGCTCCAGGAACGACGTCAGGACCAGGTCGGGCTCGAGCTCGCGCAGCGCCTGCCGGGTCTGCGCGTTGCCAGCGGCGCAACCCTCGACCAGTGCGGGGTCGTCCGACGTCCTGCGGTCGATGCTGTACGGGCAGGAGCCGTGCAGATAGGTGACGACCCGCCAGTCGCGCTCAGCGGCGATCTCCAGCAGCGGCTCCGTGAACTGCGCGGCGTGCGAGTCCCCGACCAGGGCGACCGTGGCGGCCGGGTTCTCCGTCTCGCCGTACTCGCACGCCGGCGTCTCGTGCTCGAGCCCGTTGACCAGGCAGTCCTCGGTACCGGGGAACTTGTCGTCGGCGATCCGCTGCGGGTTCGGGTAGATGGCCACCCGCCCGTCGACGAACGGGGACAGGTCGCCCACCTGGCCCGCCGCGACCCGCGCGCTCGCCTCCGCGGCCACCGTGGCGGCGCGGTCGTCCCACGGCCGCATGATGGCGTTCGCGCGGGCGGGGAGCAGGAGGGCAGTCCCGGCGACGAGCGCCATGGCCAGCAGCGCGGCGATCAGCATGCGCCCGTCGTGCCGGAAGTACCTCGCCCTCCGCACCGGCTGCTCGACCAGCACGTAGCTCGCGATCGCCAGCGCGAACGAGAGGGCGACCATGGCCAGCACCTCCGGCGGCCGAGGGCTCCGGCCGGTGTGCACGGCGAAGAACACCACCACGGGGAAGTGCCAGAGGTACAGCGAGTAGGACACGTCGCCGATCCGCTGCACTGCCCACGACTCGGTGATGGTGCGCATCGACCCCGGCCCGGACGTACGGCCCGCCACGATGACGGCGAGCGTTGCCAGCACCGGCACCACCGCGTACAGCCCGGGGAACGGCGTGGCGTCGTCGTACAGGCAGGCCACGACGACGATCCCGGCGAGGCCCGCCACCGCAAGGGCGTTGCGCACCGGACCGGGCCGGGCGCCGTCGCGCACGAGCAGGGCCGCGATGCCGCCGGCGCCCAGCTCCCACACGCGGGTCAGGGTCGAGTAGTACGCGGTCGGGTTCCCGGCGCGCACCTCCAGCACGCCCCACACGAGCGAGGCGACCGTGACGCTGCCGAACAGGACCAGCAGTGCCACGCGGAGCCCCGCCGGGCCGGCCGGCTCGCCGGAGGCGCCTGGACGCCGTCCGCCCGTCCGCCGCCACAGCACGACGGCGAGCACGACCAGCAGCGGCCAGAACAGGTAGAACTGCTCCTCGACGCCGAGCGACCAGAAGTGCTGGAACGCCGTCGGCTGGTTGTTCGCCGCCTGGTAGTCGACGGCGTCGACGGCCAGCGCCCAGTTCTCCACGTACAGCACGGACGCCAGCGCCTGGCGCCACCAGCTGTCGATCAGCTCGAGGGGCAGCAGGACGAGCGCCAGGAGGATGGTGCCCACCGTCGCCACCAGCGAGGCGGGCAGGATGCGCCGGGCCCGGGCCGCCCAGAACTTGCGCAGGCTCACCCGCCCGGTCGTCGTCGCCTCGCGCCACAGGTGCCCGGTGATCAGGAAGCCGGAGATCACGAAGAAGACGTCCACGCCGACGTACCCGCCGGGCAGGACCGACGGGTCGATGTGGTAGACGAGGACGAGCAGCACCGCCAGGGCGCGCAGCGCCTGCACCTCCGGGCGGAAGACGCGTCCCGCGTCCGGGCGTGCGGAGTTGCGCGCGGCAGCGTCGGAAGACGCGGTCCCCGGCTGGGCGTTCGTCGAGATCATGGCCGTCATCAAGGCGCCTACGTTCGTCCAGTGGTTGAAAAACGCGCCCCACAATGCCATATCGTCGAGGGCGGTCTCTACTCGACAGCGTCCCCATGCGGCTGGTCCGGGCCGATGTGACGTGTCTGTCACCCTTCGCCCGCGACGGTAGCATCGGGGTTGCCTCAGTCCTGCCACCTCGCCCCGGCGAGCGTGCGTCCACTGCACACGCTGCAGTTCCGACATCACAAGGAAGCCCTGACCCGATGAGCACCTACCTCCTGAAACTCAGGAACCGCGCCCTGAAGAAGGGTGCACGCGTCGCGCTTCGGATTGCCGGTGCGGCCCCGCCGCCGGCCGCCCGTGCAGCGAAGCCCGCGAGCAAGCCCGCTGCCAAGAGCCCTGGTCCGGACCTGGATCCGCTGCGCGCCGACGCAGAGCTCATGCGCCGGATCCAGCGCGGTGAGGACTTCCCCCGCGCAGTGGTCGGTATGGTGCGCGCCGAGCTCAGCAAGAACCGCGACCTTCCCGCCCGGTCGGCCTGCCAGGCTCTCTACGACAACCCCGAGACGCGTGCGGTGGGCGCCCTGGGTGCCGGCATCGTCGCCATGAGCAACACGCAGCCCGGCTTCGCCCGGGACCTCTTCCGCGAGGCCCCCCTGGAGTGGGTGGCCCGGCTGGCGCCCGCTGAGTACCTCCGCGCGCACCTGATCGCCAAGGACACCCGTGGCCGCGACGAGGCGGCCTCCTGGATCGATGACGGCGTAGTCACCGAGCCCGGTCACCTCGTGTCCATGGCCGAGTCCTTCTTCGCCTTCGGCGACTACGAGACGTCGCGCAAGGCGCTCGACACCCTCCGCGCCCTGCCCACCGTCAGCGACCACTTCCGGCGCCGCGCGGAGCACCTGTCCACGTTCGTCGAGCGCGCGTCCCACCCGCGGACGCCGGAGCCGGTCCCGGCGGGGCAGGTCTCGTTCGCCGTCATCGACTACAAGCAGCCGGACTGGCCGGGCACCTCGTCGAACGTCGGCGACTACGTCCAGACGATCGCCAGCCTCGCCAACGTGGTCCGCCACGACGGCCTCCGGTTCCACGGCGACCCCGAGCTGGTGTCGTTCGTCGACGAGCTCAAGGGGCGCGTGCGGCCCGAGCTGAAGCTCGACGGCCCCGCCGCCGACGTCCACCTCACGCTCGTCAACCGCGACGCCTCGGCCTACGACGCCGTCCCCGAGAACACGTGGGGCCTCACCTTCGGCTGGTACGCCCACCCGACGTTCGGGCTCACCTACGGCCTGCCGTTCAACTCGAACATCAACCCGCTGTTCATCTCGTTCCACGTGAACCGCGCGGACATGCTGACGCCGGAGACCATCGAGTACCTCAAGGCCAACGGCCCCGTGGGCTGCCGCGACTGGTACACCACGCACCTCCTGCTCAGCCGCGGCATCCCCGCCTTCTTCTCCGGCTGCATCACCACCACCGTCAACGCGGTGTTCCCCGACGCCCCGAAGGCCGGGCCGAACGCTCCGGCCCTGTACGTCGACACCACGGCTCCCGAGGGCGCGAAGACGTACAAGCAGGAGCGCGACGAGGTCAAGTGGACCCCCGCGCCCCAGGCCCTGCGCGAGGCGCTCGATCTCCTCGACAGCTACCGCCGGGACTACTCCGAGGTGCACACCTCGCGCCTGCACTGCTACCTCCCGGCCTGGTCCATCGGGGCGAACGTGAAGGTCCACCCCAAGGTGAAGGCCGATGTCCGCTTCAAGGGCCTGCTCGACGTCGACGACAACGGCCGGAACGCGATCCGGGAGAAGGTCCGGGAGATCCTGCCCCCGGTGCTGTCCCTGATGTTCTCGGGCGCGCCGACGGAAGAGGTCTACGCCGAGTGGGCCCGCGTGACGGCCCCGCTCGTCGCCGAGGCCCGCGCCGAGTTCGCGAAGCCCCAGGAGCGCCTGCCGCTCTCGTTCGACATCGACAAGGTCTGCTCGGCCGCCCGCGAGACGCGGGTGCTCCGCGAGGCCACGCAGCCGCGCCAGGGCGAGCCGGTCAACATCGCGGTGGCGCTCGACGGCAACCTCAAGGAGGAGATGGAGGTCGTTGTCGGTGCCATGGTCCGCCACTCGACCCGTCCGCTCCACGTCGTCGCGATGACCCGCGACCACTCGAGCGAGGACCACGACCGTCTCTCCGCGCTGTTCCCCGAGGTCACCTTCGAGTGGATCGCGCTGGACGACGTCGACTACGGCCCCATCGCCGGCCTCAAGGGCCACATCACGGTGTCCACCATGGACCGCCTGCTGCTGCCCGAGCTGCTGCCGGACATGGACCGCGTCCTGTACCACGACCTGGACGCCATCCCGGTGGTCGACATCGCCGAGCTGTTCGACACCGACCTGCAGGACGCGCCGCTCGCGGCCCGCACCTACAGCACCGGTGACGAGCGCAGGGGCGTCGGCAACCTGAACCTCGGTGTGCGCCTCCGGAACGAGCCAGAGCTCGCCCACCTCTTCTACCGGGCGATGCACCGCAGGCACCCCGAGGGCTTCCGCAGCTTCAACGCGGGCATCCTCGTGCTGGACCTCGCAGCGATGCGCAAGGACAGCTTCTCGCACGAGTTCGTCCCGTTCGTCGAGCACTTCGGGCTCGACGACCAGGAGGTCCTGTGGTGCTACGCGGGTTCCACCTACCACCACCTCGACGCCGGGTGGAACACCCAGCCCGGGCAGGAGTTCGTGGACCCGAAGATCATCCACTGGGCGGGCAAGGTGAAGCCCTGGAAGCGGGACCACTACATCCGGCACCGCGACCGGTGGGACGAGGGCGTCGCCTACGTGGCGGAGCGGCGCGGCTGATCCCTTCGGGGACCTGACGCCAAACGACTGAAGGGCGGGTGCGCACTGCGCACCCGCCCTTCAGTCGTTCACGAACGGTCGTTCACGAACGGTCGTTCACGCAGCCGTCAGCGCTTGCCGTTCAGCAGGGGCTGGATGTCCTTCAGGACGAACGGGGCGAGCGTCGAGGCGAACGTGTTGGTGATGTGGTTCGAGTCGCGGTAGACGGTGGCGCCGCCGATCACCGGCAGGCACTCCTGGTCGTCGCAGTAGAAGTCCGTGAGGTCGACGTAGGCGAAGTCCTTGTCGTCCGCGAACCTCTTGGCCGCCTCGGCCTGCGGGTCGAAGTAGCCGGTGGCCTCGGAGCGCGGCGTGGCGCAGTCCGCCGCACCCTCGGCCCCCGCCTCGGTCAGGCACTCGATGACCGTCTCCATGGGCTTCGGGTTGTCGGCCAGGACCACGAGGGGCGTACCGGACGCCGTGATCCGCTGCCAGAGGCTCACGAGGCCGTCCACCGCGTACTGCTCGGGGTCGACGCCGTCCTTCGCGGGCCAGTCCACACCGTTCATCTGCGACGTGGCCACCAGGTCGTAGTCCTGCTCTGCGAGGTGCTTCTCCACGTTGTCCTGCCACGTGACGCAGCCCTGCGTGAGGTTCTCGTCCTGCACGCGCATGGCGTCGGAGAACGGGCAGCCCGGCTTGAAGATGATGTCGAGGGCCCAGCCGTTCGCCTCGGCCATGCGCGTGAAGGTCGACGCGTACTGGACCGCGTGCGAGTCACCCACCAGCGCGACACGCATCGAGCCGTCCCGGTCGCCGACCAGGCAGGGCTGCGGCGTCCCGCTACCGCGGATGGTGATGGGGCACTTGTCCGGCCCGGTGTACGGCCCGGGGGTGTCCTGGGCGGCCGCTGCCGGCTCCGGCACCGCGGTCCCCTGGAGCTCGGAGTCCTCGCAGGAGGCGCCCGGTGCCTGCGCCGCCGCGCCGAAGCACTCGGCGTCGGTGCTCAGCGCGTCCACCGCCGCGGACAGCTGGGCCTCGATCCGCCGCTCCGCCGTCGTACCGCCGGACATCGCGAGCACCACGATGAGCACGCTCGCGACCGCCGCGGTCACGAACGACACGCGCGGCCGGAACAGGCGGCCGCGCTCGATCATCGGCCGCTCGACCCAGACGCGCGTGCCCCAGGCGAGCAGCACCGACACGGCGAGGATCGCGATCTTGTCCAGCGTCCGCAGGTCCGCGCCCGTCACGAACGGCACGAGCACGATGAGCGGCCAGTGCCACAGGTAGATCGAGTACGAGACGTCGCCGACGAACTGGACGGGCCGCAGCTTGGCGATGCCCACGGTGAAGCGGTCCTGCGCCTGCGCCCAGATGACCAGCGCCGTACCGACCACGGGGATGGCCGCCCAGTAGCCCGGGAACGGGGTCGCTGCCTCGAAGGTCAGGACCGCCACGACGATCAGGCCGAGGCCGACCCAGGTCAGAGCCGTCCGGAAGCGGGTCAGCGCCGGGGCGAAGACGAGCAGCGCTCCCGCGCCGAACTCCCACGCCCGCGTCGGCGTGATGAAGTACGCGTAGGCCTGGTCGCCGGCGGTCCACACGACGCTGGCGACGAACGACGCGACGACGACGAGGCCGAGGGCGATACCCGCCAGGCGCTGCCACGAGGTCCGCACTGCCTTGCCGAGCAGGATCGCGCCCGCGATCAGCAGCGGCCAGACGATGTAGAACTGCTCCTCGGTGGACAGCGACCAGTAGTGCTGCACGGGGGACGCGACGTTCTCGGCGGCCATGTAGTCGACGGCGTCCGACGCGAGCACCCAGTTCTGCACGTACACGGTCGAGGCCGCGATCTCCCGGAACCACTGGTCCCAGTACTGCAGGGGCGCGAGGAACCAGACGGCGACCCCGGTCAGGGCGAGCACCAGCAGCGAGGCCGGGAGCAGACGCACTATCCGCTTCGCCCAGAACCTCGTGACGCTGAACCGCCCGAGCTCCGCGTCACGGAGCATGTGCGCGGTGATGAGGAAGCCGGAGATCACGAAGAAGACGTCGACCCCCACGTAACCGCCGCTGAGCCGGTTCGGCCAGAGGTGGAAGAGGACCACCGAGAGCACCGCCACGGTCCTCAGGGCCTGGATATCGGCGCGCATGTATCCACGGCGTTCGTCGGTCCGAGCCACTCTGAGGGTCCTCCACTGTCGATCGCGAGACGGCGTCGATCCTACCCGTCCGGTCTGGTAGGCCGTGTCCTCATCCTCGGAAGAGCCACGCGGCTTGCGCACGCAGCCTCTTCTCGATCACGGGGACCATCGTCCTGACATAGCTGGCATTCACGTGGTCGTCGTCCATGTACACCAGGACGTTGCCGACTACCGGTTCGCACACCACCAGGCCGCAGATCGCGTCGGTCAGGTCGAGCTGGACCATCGACGACGGGACACCGGGGTAGCCCTGCACGGGCGAGGTGGGGTTGTACATCTCGGCCCGGGCGGCCGGGCACGACGCGCTGTCGGGCCCCTCCTCCTCGACGCACGTGACCGGGTCGTGGGGGAACCGCGGGTTGTCGCGGACACCGACCACCGTCGTACCGGCCTCCGACAGACGCTGCCACATGTCGACCTGTCCCGGCAACACGCGCTCCGGCTTGCCGAACCGGACGTCCGTCGTGACGACCAGCGCCATGTCCGCCTGCACCGCGAGCGCCGCGTCGAGCGCGTCACGGCTCCAGGCCTGGCACTCGGCGCTGCCGTCCTCCAGGGTGAGCCGGCACGCGGCCTTGCCGATCTGCACGAGCTTCCAGTCGTAGACCTCGGCCATGACCTTGAACGCAGGCTCCCACTGCACCTCGTGCGAGCCACCGACGATCAGGACGGTCTGGGTGGGGTCGGCCGGCTCGTGGATGGTGCAGGTGATCGCCTCGAGGTCCAGCGGTCCGATCTCCTGGAAGCAGCCGTCGTCGAACCCCTTGCCGCGGTCCAGCGCCGCGACGTCGGTGGTCGGGCGGAACGGCACGTCGGGGAGGACGTCGCCCTCTCGCGAACCACCGGTCAGGACGGCGGCCCCCGGGTGCTCGGGAGACAGCTCGGACGAGGCGCGCAGCTGCTCTGCCTGCTCGCGCTCCATGGAGTCGATGGCCCTCGACGTCGGGACCAGCACGGCCGCCGTCACCGCGACGGCCGTCACGAGTGCCCCGAACGCCCGCCAGCGCGGCAGGCCCGACGGGACGAGGCGCGCGGTGGGCCGCGCGACGATCATGCGCGTGACCCAGGCGAGGAGGAGCGAGGCGGCGAGGACCGCCGCTGCCTCGCGGACGCCGAACGACACCGGCTCCAAGACCGCCAGGAAGAAGATGAGGATCGGCCAGTGCCAGAGGTACAGCTCGTAGGAGATGTCCGCGAGGAAGCGCAGCGGACCCCACTCGAGCGTGCGGCGCGGGCCGAGGGCCGACGTCGTCCCGGCGCCCAGGATCACCAGGGCGGCCCCGGCGACGGGCCACCAGGTCCACACGCCCGGGTACAGGGTGGCGCCGTCGAACAGGAACCCCGAGGAGATGACGAGCGCGAGGCCACCCCATCCCGCGAGGGCCTGCACGACGCGCGGGAGGCGCAGCACCGGCGCGACCAGGGCGAGCACGGCCCCGACGCCGAGCTCCCAGACACGGGAGAGCGAGTGGAAGTATGCGACCTGCTGGTCGATCGCGACCAGGTGGACGGCGTAGGCGAACGACGCCCCGGTCATCGCCAGGGCCACCACGAGAATCGTGATCCGGACCAGCGACGGGGTCCGCGTCGCGCGGCCGACGAGGTAGGCGAGGCCGCCGAGCAGCAGCACGACGATCGGCCAGGCGAGGAGGAACTGGCCCTGGACCGAGAGCGACCAGAAGTGCTGCAGCGGGCTCGCCGCCGGGCCTGCCGCTCCGTACGCGAGCTGGTTGGTGATCAGGTTCCAGTTCTCGACGTACAGCCCGGAGGCCAGCACCTGCTCCCAGATGTCGAGCCAGCGGGACTTCGGCAGCAGGTACCAGGTGGCGACGGCGACCGTCGCGAGCACCACGATCGCCGACGGCATGAGCCGCCACGCGCTCCGCGCGTACTGCGCGCCCAGCCGCAGCTTTCCGCGTTCGGCACGGCGCACGAGCGAACCCGTCACGAGGAAGCCCGAGACGACGAGGAACACGTCCACGCCGCCCGACACCCTGCCGTTGCCGAACAGGTGGAACAGGACCACGAGCACGAGGGCCATACCGCGCAGGCCGTGGATCTCCGAGAGATGTACCGGACCGGCCGGAGCGGCCGCCTTGACCTGCTCGGGAGGAGGCAGAGTACGGGTGTCGATCATCGTTCCTCGGGAAGAGTCAGCAGGGGGAAGGACGGGACAGGGCGCGATGTCGGATCAGCGGCCTTCTGGTTCCGCGCGCTGATCGTACCGGCATCGCGCCTGTCCGATATCCCCCTGCCGCCGCTCGTCAGTACGAGCGCGTCGGCCCGCCGATCATGCCTGCGGCGACCGTCTTGTTGGTGGCTTCGTCCACGAGGATGAAGGCACCGGTCTGCCGGTTCTGCTGGTACGGGTCGACGAAGAGCGGCTTGGTCACGCGCAGCGTGATCCGTGCCATCTCGTTCAGCTTGATCTCTGTCGCTTCCTCGTCGCGGTGCAGCGTGTTCACGTCGACGCGGTAGTTGATCTTCTTGACCATCGCCCGCGCCCACCGCGTCGTGTGCTTGATCGCGTACTTCTTGCCCTGGACCAGCGACGCGGCCTCGTCCATCCAGCAGATCTGGGCGTCGATGTCCTGCGAGACCGTCGGGACGTTGTTCGGGCGGCAGATCATGTCGCCACGCGAGATGTCGATCTCGTCCGCCAGGCGCACGGTCACCGACATGGGCGGGTACGCCTCGTCGACGGGGCCGTCGGCCGTGTCGATGGACTCGATCGTCGTCTCCAGGCCGGCCGGCAGCGCCAGCACGCGGTCGCCGGGCTTCATGACGCCGGACGCGACGGTGCCCGCGTAGCCCCGGTAGTCGCGCGCGTCGTTCTGCTGCGGCCGGATCACGTACTGGACCGGGAACCGCACGTCGACCAGGTTGCGGTCGGACGCGACGTGGAGCCGCTCGAGGTGGCTGAGCAGCGGCGAGCCGTCGAACCAGTCCATGTTCTCGGACCGCGTCACCACGTTGTCGCCCGCGAGGGCCGACACGGGGATGAAGGTCAGGTCGGGCACGCGCAGGCGGGACGCGAACTCGGTGAACTCCGCACGGATCCGCTCGAAGACCTGCTCGTCGTAGTCGACCAGGTCCATCTTGTTCACGCAGACGACCACGTGCGGAACGCCCAGCAGCGTGGCGAGGAACGTGTGCCGGCGCGACTGCTCGACGACGCCCTTGCGTGCGTCGATCAGGATGAGCGCCACGTCCGCCGTGGAGGCGCCGGTGACCATGTTCCGCGTGTACTGGGTGTGGCCAGGCGTGTCCGCGATGATGAACTTGCGCTTGGGCGTCGCGAAGTAGCGGTACGCCACGTCGATGGTGATGCCCTGCTCACGCTCGGCGCGCAGGCCGTCCGTCAGGAGCGACAGGTCCGCGTAGTCGTTGCCGCGGTCCTTGCTGACCTGCTCCACCGACTCGAGCTGGTCGGCGAAGATCGACTTGCTGTCGAACAGCAGCCGGCCGATCAGCGTCGACTTGCCGTCGTCCACCGAGCCGGCCGTCGCGAACCGCAGGAGGTCGCCGCTGACGACCTCGTGCGCCTCGGGAGCTGAACCGGTCTCCGGGAGAGTCGTCGTCATCAGAAGTAGCCTTCCTTCTTGCGGTCTTCCATCGCGGCCTCGCTGACCTTGTCGTCGCCGCGCGTGGCGCCGCGCTCGGTCAGGCGCACCGCCGCGACCTCCTCGACGACGTCGCGCAGCGTGGTCGCGGTGGACTCGACGCACGCCGTGAGGTTCGCGTCACCCACGGTGCGGTAGCGCGTGGACAGGACCTGAGGGGTCTCGCCGTCCTTGAGCGGGGTGAAGTCGTTGACCTCGTAGAGCATGCCGCCCCGCTCGACGACCTCGCGCTCCTTGGCGAGGTAGAGGTCGGGCAGGTCGATGTTCTCGGCCTCGATGTACGCCCAGATGTCCAGCTCGGTCCAGTTGGACAGCGGGAACACCCGGATCGACTCGCCCTGGTGGACGCGGCCGTTGTACAGGTTCCAGATCTCGGGACGCTGGTTCTTCGGGTCCCACTGGCCGAAGTCGTCGCGGAAGGAGAAGACGCGCTCCTTGGCGCGAGCCTTCTCCTCGTCGCGCCGGCCGCCGCCGAACAGGGCGTCGAAACCGTGCTTCTCCGCGGCCTCCAGCAGTACCGGCGTCTGGATCCGGTTGCGGGAGCCGTTGGGCTCCTCCTGCACCAGCCCGCGGTCGATCCCTTCCTGGACGGAGGCGATGACCAGCTGCACACCTGTCCGGTCCACCCACCGGTCGCGGCAGTCGAGGACGGTCTGGAAGTTCAGCCCGGTGTCGACGTGCATGATCGGGAACGGGACGCGCGCCGGAGCGAACGCCTTGACGGCCAGGTGCAGCATGACGATGGAGTCCTTGCCGCCGGAGAACAGCAGACACGGCCGCTCCATCTCGGCGACCACCTCGCGCATGATGTGGATGCTCTCGGCTTCCAGGCTGCGCAGCTGGCTCAGGACGTGACTCTTCACTCCTTAAGCACCTTCCTTGCTATCTGCCCCGACCACGGACGCGACACCAACGGTGTCGAGCAGCTCACGCAGGTGCTGAGCCAGGGCCGGGGGGCATACGAACAGGTCAGGGAGCCACGGGCTCTCCCGGTTGTACTCAAGCTCGGATCCGTCGAGACGGGTGCAGACGAGCCCCCGCGACCGTGCCACGGCCACGGGCGCCGCGGAGTCCCACTCGTACTGCCCACCCCCGTGGACATAAGCGTCAACTGTACCGTCGGCGACGGCCATCATCTTGACGCCCGCCGAGCCCATCGGCACGAGCTCGACGTCGTCGCGCTCGGCCAGCGCGGCCACGAAGGCGGGCGGGCGGCTGCGGCTCGCGGCGATCCGCAGGGGCCGGACGCCGGTCAGGACGGCCTTGCCGTCGCCCTCCGGCCCGGCGGCGTCCGCGGTGGTCAGGACCTGCTGGCGCGCGGGCAGGCCGACCGCGCCGACGGTGAGGCCTGCCCCGCGCTCCCAGAGCGCGATGTGGACGGCGAAGTCGTCGCGCCACTGCCCGGCCCGGGGCCCGTCGACGTGCCGTTCGGCGAACTCCCTGGTGCCGTCGAGCGGGTCGATGATCCACACACGATCTGCACGGGTGCGGGACGCATCGTCCTTCGCCTCCTCCGAGAGGACGGCGTCGGCGGGGCGGGCGGCGGTCAGTGCGGCCGCGAGCCAGGCCTGGGCCGCGGCGTCACCCGCATCCTTGAGCTCCTTGGCCACGAAGGAGCCACCGGCGGCGTCGACCTCGGCGCGGAGCGCGAGGAGCACCTCCGCCGCTCCCGAGGCGAGCGCGTGGGCAAGGGCGTCGTCATCGAGCGACGCCTGAGGGAGCGTTGGGAACGGGGCGTTCATCGGTCTCCAGGGTGGACGTCTTCTCCGGGGATCCGGCCGTCCTGTGCGGCCCTCGACAAGGGCCAAGGTGCCGTGGGTGAAGGTCCGGCGGACGCGCCGAGGCTACCATTCCGGCATGCGATCCAGTGCCAGCGCACCCTGTCTCACCCCTAACCGCCCCAGGGAGCATTAATGCCTACCATCCCGATGGGTTTGGTCGGAATAAGCGGACGCCGGGCATGGCCTGAGGACCGGCCCGCGGGGCGGTCTCGATGAGCATCGACCTCCCCCTGATCCTTGGCGGCCTCGCGGTCGGTTTCGTCGTGGGCCTGACCGGGATGGGCGGCGGCGCGCTCATGACGCCGATGCTCATCTTCGTGTTCCGCGTCGACCCACTGGTGGCGGTGTCGAGCGACGTGGTCGCCAGCCTCTTCATGAAGCCGGCGGGCGCGATAGTGCACATGCGCCGCGGGACGGTGAACCTCAAGCTCGTCCTGTGGCTGTGTGTGGGCTCGGTGCCCGCGGCGTTCTCGGGCGCCCTCCTGATCCAGTCGCTCCCGTTCGGCGACTCCCTGGACAGCGCGCTCAAGATGGTGCTCGGGGTGGCCCTGCTCATCGCGTCCTGCGGCCTCGTGGTCCGCGCGGTGCTGCAGATGGTCCGGAACAGGTCGGCACTCGGCGAGGGCCCCGCCCTGCCGTCCGCGCCGCGGGAGCTCGTGGTGCGCCCCGTCCCGACAGCGATCCTCGGCGCCGTGGCCGGGCTCCTGGTCGGCATGACGTCGGTCGGCGCCGGCTCGATCGTCATCGTCGTGCTCCTGCTGCTCTACCCGGCGCTCAAGGCGTCCCAGCTGGTCGGCACCGACCTGGTCCAGGCGGTGCCGCTCGTGGCCGCGGCGTCACTCGGCCACCTGCTCTACGGCGACTTCTCGCTCGGCCTGACGACGTCCCTGCTCATCGGCGCCATCCCCGGCGCATGGTTCGGCGCCCACGTGTCCTCCCGCGCGCCGGGCGGCATCATCCGCCGCGCGCTGGCGATCCTGCTGCTCGCGTCGGGGCTCAAGCTGCTCGGCGCAAGCCTTCCGGTGGTTCTGGGCGCAGCGGGGGCCGCGCTGGTCCTCGGCAACCTCGTGTGGTTCTGGGTCAAGCGGCGCTTCGGTGCGGTGCAGGCCGGGTCCGTAGCAGACTCGACCCCTGCGGAGGGTCCAGCGGAGGGTTCAGCGGACGGTCCCGTGGACGATCCAGCAGGCAGCCCCGCAGCCGACCCAGCAGAAGACCCAGCAGAAACGAGCCCCCGCAGATGACCGACCCCGCCGCCCGCGTCCTGTCCGACGACGAGCTGGACCACCTCGAGCTGGCTCTCGGAGGCGCGATCCCCGTGCCGGTGCTCGCCGCCGCGCTGCCGGGGGTGCCGGCCGACGCGGTCCTGACCGACGCCGAGAACACCCCGCTGGCCCGCCTCACGACGCGGCCGGGCGAGCCCGACGTGCTCGAGCCGCTCAAGCCGGTAGCCGCGGCGATCGGCCCGCAGTGGGACGCTGCGGTCCGCCGTCCGGCACGCGACGTGCGGGCGGCCCTCAAGGCCGGCACCGCCGGCCTCGCGCTGGTCGTCACCGAGGTGCCTACCCGCGACGAGCTCGACGCCGCCGTGGCGCTCGTGACCGCCGCCCGGCCCGGCGCCGTGCTGGTGCTCGTACCCGTCGCCCGCCGCACGCCGGAGCCCGGCGCCGTGGGCGCGCCCGGGCTGGTGCGGGCGGCGCTCGGGCTCGCCGACCACCTGTCCGAGCGGGTCGAGGCCCGGGTCACCACCGTCGTCGTGCCGTGGTCCGGGCCTGCGGGGACGACCCTGGAAGAGGTGGCCACCGCCTATGGCGCCGCACGCGCCGAGACGCTCGCCGCCCACCGTTCGGCGGCCACCGCTGAGCGTGTCGCCGCGCTGCCCCGGGTGCGTGAGGAAGCGGTACGGGCCCTGTACCCGCCGACGTCCGCGGCAGAGGTGAACCGGGCGGCGAGCGGTGCCAATGCCCGGGGCGCCGTCCTGTTCTTCACCGGCCTGTCCGGCTCCGGCAAGTCGACGGTGGCGCGAGCCCTGGCCGCCGAGCTGAACGACGACGGCCTGGTGACCACGCTGCTCGACGGCGACGAGGTGCGGCACCACCTGTCGAAGGGCCTCGGCTTCGACCGTGAGTCGCGCGAGACCAACGTCGAACGCATCGGCTACGTGGCGGCCCTCGTGGCCAAGCACGGGGGCATCGCCGTCGCCGCGCCCATCGCGCCGTTCGCCGCCGGGCGGGCACGGGTGCGGGCGCTGGCCGAGGAGGCGGGCGCGCAGTTCGTGCTCGTACACATCAGCACGCCGCTCGAGGTGTGCGAGGCGCGGGACCGCAAGGGCCTGTACGCCAAGGCCCGCGCCGGCGAGATCCCCGAGTTCACGGGGATCTCGTCACCCTACGAGGAGCCCGTCGACGCCGACCTCGTCATCGACGCCTCGGTGGTCTCCGTGGCCGACGCCGTCGCCACGCTCCGTACGGCGGTGGCCGCGCTGCCGCGCCGCTGACGGGGCCGCACGACCGGGCCGTCCAGCGGCAGGCGCGGGGTGAATTCCCGCCCGATCCGGCCGGGAATCGCTCGGACCGACCGGCTACAGTGCCGTGCGTGGAATGGAAGATCACAGTCTGGGACGACGCACGGATCGCCTATGTCGCAACGGCCAAGGTCGCGAACACCGCGGTCAAGGCCGCCCTGCTCACCTCGTACGTCGAGGACCGGGGCTGGCACAACCCACACGGTGAAGCTGTGCCCTATGTCGAGGCCAGCCCGGAGGACCTGCGCGGCAAGTACGCCGACTACCTCACCTTCGCTCTGGCCCGGAACCCGTACGACCGGTTCGTCTCCTTCTACGCGGACAAGATCGTGGGCAAGGGCTGGTACAGCAGCCTCGGTCGGCTCGGCTTCAAGAAGGGCCAGGACTTCGAGTCGTGCGCGCTCGCCGCCGCGAAGCTCGACGACGAGCGGACGGACCCGCACGTCGCCACGCAGGTCGACCGGCTCATCGACGCCGACGGCACGTTCCTGCCGGACCTCATCCTCCGGTTCGAGAGCATCGTCCACGACTGGAAGGCGCTGCGCGCGATCGCCGAGGCTCGCGCCCCACAGCTGGCGCTCGCGCCCCTGGCCGCGCGGCGCACCAGCGAGCGCGACAAGTCGTGGCAGTCGTACTACACCCCGAAGGCCCAGGAGGCGGTGGCCGCGAAGTACGCCCAGGACTTCGCGGTCCTCGGGTACTCGACTGAGATCGATCCGAAGCCGCTGCCGATGTCCGATGCCGCGAGCGACTCGCTGGACGTCACCGTCGTGCCAGAGGGGGCCGTCGTGCTCGACACGACCGGCCACAACAGCCACCGTGCCGCCGCGGTCAACGGGGCGGGTGCCTGGTACCTGCCGTTCGGCCCTGCCGCCGGGTTCGTGTCCCGCGGGCCGTCGGCGTCCACGCTGCTGCCCAAGCTGGCCGGCGGCCCGCCGACCGTGGTCCTGGTCGCGCCGAGGACCGATCTCGGTCCCGTGGGCGACAACGTCCAGGTCATCGAGGTCGCGATGCCAAAGGTCAGCCTGCTGAGCAAGCTGCTCCGGCGCTGATCCCCGTCCGGCGTCCGGCCCGGACGTCCGGACAGACGAGTGGCCTGGTCCGTCCCCCGGGGGGGGGGCCCCGGCCCACGCGGGTGGAGCGCGAGGGCGCGGC
>NZ_JBFAKY010000041.1:0-44809 GCF_040656015.1 Promicromonospora sp. NPDC050249
GGCAAGGGTGCCGACCGTGGCGTCGAACGTGGGCCAGTCGACGTACCCGCTGCAGTTGGCGGGGTTGGTGACGGTCCCGGCGACACATCAACTGACCGATCTCAGAGCAACCGACCGAACTCGGACTACGGCGGAGGCAACCGCCCCCCAAGAGTGCGACCTGAGCATCAGGCGCGAGGACGTCAGCGCCTGATCTCAACAGGGCGGCTCGGGCGGGCGGGGGCGTCGTCAGTCCCGGCGATGCTGCTCAGCACCTCCGCGGCGGCGAGCTCGTCCCGCGCGGCGAGCCGGTCGAAGCCGTCCACCGCCGGGTAGGCGTAGCGGCCCAGCGTCGCGATGAGGACCGCGCCGACCACGAGTACCCCCATCAGGACCGGCATGACCGGGTCGTAGGAGCCCAACTCGTCGTAGCCAAGCCCGAGGAGCAGCGGCCCGACGGCGCTGCCCAGGATGAACATGGCCTGGACCGGGCCGATGATCTGGCCGAAGCTGCGCATGCCGAGGTAGCGGGTGATGAGGAGGGCGAGCAGGTCCCCCTCGATGCCGAACGCGACACCGATGAACGCGACCGCGAGGGCGGCGGTGGAGAAGGGTGGCTCGAGGAAGAACATCCCGGCGATCGGGGCGAGCATCACGATCGGGCCGACGACCGAGCCGTGGACCCGGTCGATGATGAAGCCGCCGACGACCCGGCCCACGAGCGAGGCGAGGCCGAAGACGACCAGCAGCTGTCCCGCCTGGCCGTTGCTCAGCCCGCGGTCGGTCATCATCGGCACGAGGTGCACCTGCAGGCCGACCACCACGACGCCGACCATGCCCAGGCCGAGCGCGATGCCCCAGAACTGGCGGGTGCGCAGCGCCTCGCCGAAGGTCAGGCCCGGGAGCTCCAGGCTGACGTCACGGTCCCCGACGTGGGCCTCCTGGACCAGCCGCCCGCGGACGTGCCGCTCGGCACGGCCCCGGACGAACAGGGTGATCATCGTGACGGACACGAGGGCGGCGACCACTGCCAGGTAGCCGTACGTCTGCCGCCAGCCGACGCTGTTGATGAGCGCGCCGGCCAGCATCGGGCCGAGGGCGGCGCCGAGGCCGATGATGCCCGTGACGACGCCGACGGCGAGCGCGCGGTTGTTGTCGAACCAGCTCACGACGGCGCGGGTCGCGGGGACCGCCGTCCCGCCCCCGAAGAACCCGACGAAGAAGCACGGGACGAAGTAGACGGCCTCGACGGGCGGCACCAGGCCGATCGTGGCCATCGAGGCGGCGTACAGCACGAACGCGGGGACAAGGATGTAGCGCGCCGCGTACCGGTCCACGAGCCGGCTGGTGATGAGCAGCCCGATGACCATCCCGACCGCGGCGACCGAGTACGCGCCGGTGACCGTCGTGCGGCTGAAGCCGGTCTCCTCGACGATCGGCAGCACGAACAGGCCGGTGGTGGCCATGTACATCTGAGGGCCGACGGCGTTGGCCGTGCCGGCACCGACGACCACCCACCAGGGGCTCCGGCGTCGGGCGGCGGGCTGGGGGACGGAACTCATGTGGCATCTCCTGCGGCTCGGCTCGCGGCTGTTGGCTGTGCGGTCAGGCGGTCGGGACGGTGGTCCTGGTCAGCTCCTCGGAGACCTGCCACACGCGCACGGCCTCGGTGAGGCTGCGCAGCGGCCGGTGCATCCGCTGCTCGGCCGGCGCGCCGCCGAGGGTGCCGGGGCCGCTGGGCCCGTACAGGGCGCCGGGCTCGGCGGCCGGGTCGGTCGCGGCCATGAGCGCGGGCAGCCCGGCGGTCTCGGCGGTGCCCAGCAGGATGCCGTGCTCGGAGAGCCAGCGGATCCGCCGGATGTGGGGCGTGTCCTCGCTGCGGCCGAGCTCGGGGCGGGCGGCCAGCAGGCTGGTGGGCGCGACGCCGGGGTGCGAGAGGTTGCTGGTGATGCCCCAGCCGTTGGCCCTGCTGCGGCGCTCCAGCTCCAGACCGAAGAGCCCGAACGCGATCTTGGACTGGCGGTAGGCGCGCATGCCGTCGTACGAACGCTCCCAGTTCAGGTCGTCCCAGTTGATGGCGCCGCTGGCCGAGGCGACGCTGACCTGGGAGGTCACGCGGGCGCGCCCGGCACGCAGGAGCGGCAGCAGATGGGCGACCAGGGCGAAGTGGCCGAGGTGGTTGGTGCCGAGCTGCACCTCGAACCCGTCGACGGTGGTCTGTCGTTCCGGCGGCCGCATGAGACCGGCGTTGTTGATCAGCAGATGGATCGGCTGCCCCTCCTCGCGCAGGGTCTCGCCGAGGGCTGCGACGGATGCCAGCGAGGCGAGGTCGAGGTCGCGCAGCGAGACCTTCGCACCAGGGGCGACCCGGGTGATCCGGGTGATCGCGGCCTCGCCCTTGGCCTTGTTGCGCACGGGCATGATGACCTCGGCACCGGCGGCGGCCAGGCGCCCGGCGATGCCCAGACCCATGCCGTCGCTGGCGCCGGTGACCAGCGCGCGCTTTCCGGTCAGGTCGGGGACGGTGATGTCGATCGGTGTACGTGGCATGGTCCTGCTCCTCGAGGTCGTGATGTCCGGGTCGGTTCGCGGCCCGCTCGGGCCATGACATCGATCCTCGGCGGACGGCGGAGACCTATCCAGGACCTCCCGATCACAGGCTGGCGAGGCCACCGCTGGCACGACCGACCGCCGGATGGGGGGATCGACGAGCCGTGGCTAGCGGCGTTCCCAGGCGGTAGAAACGACGCAGTACCCGAGACAGGAGCGTCATGATCGATCGCACCGGGCTGGCGAGCTTCTTGCGCCATCGCCGCGAGGCACTGCAGCCGGAGGACGTCGGCATGCCGCGCGGGCAGCGCCGCAGGACCAGCGGGCTCCGGCGTGAGGAGGTCGCCACCCTCTGCAACATGTCCGCCGACTACTACTCGCGTCTGGAGCGCGAGCGCGGGCCCCAGCCGTCGCAGCAGATGCTCGCCTCGATCGCGCAGGGGCTGCACCTGTCGATCGACGAGCGCGACCACCTGTTCCGGCTGGCCGGCCACAACCCGCCGCCGCGGGGAACCTCCAGCGAGCACATCAGCCCCGGCCTGCTGCGCATCCTCGACCGGCTGACGGACACCCCCGCTGAGATCGTCACCGAGCTCGGCGAGACGCTGCGGCAGACGCCGATGGGCGTCGCCCTGACCGGCGACACGACCCGGTTCACCGGGCCTGCCCGCAGCATGGGCTACCGGTGGTTCACCGACCCGAGAGCCCGGGACCTCTACGCGCCGGGAGAGCACGCGTTCATGACCCGGATGTACGCCGCCGGCCTGCGCGGGCTCGTCACCCTCCGCGGCCCCGACTCCCGTGCCGCCTACCTGGCCGACCTGCTCCTGGACAGCAGCGAGGAGTTCCGGCGGGTGTGGGACGAGCACGAGATCGGGATACACCCCCACGAGGTGAAGCACTTCGTCCACCCCGAGGTCGGCGCGCTGGAGCTCAACTGTCAGCGGCTGGTCGACCCCGACCAGGCCCACTCCCTGATGGTCTACACCGCCGTCCCCGGCACCGAGAGCTACGAGAAGCTGCAGGTCCTGTCCGTCATCGGCGCCCAGACGCTGAGCTGAACCAGCATCCGACAAGATTGGTGGCATCCCGGACTCCACATCTCGGCGGTGGGCGGCGTCTTAAGGGGGTACGCACATCCCCACCACCTGGAGGTCCACGTGACCAGCACCCCCAGCACTCCCCGCACTGCCCGCTCCAAGACCCTCCGCCTCACCGCGATCGGCGTAGCGGCCACCGGCCTGTGCCTCGGCGGCGCCGGGATGGTCGCAACGGCCAACCCCGCCTCGGCCTTCGGCCAGGCCGTCGGCACCGCCGTGCACGCCGTCGGCGTCGACTGGTCGGACATGCCCGCCGGCTACACCCAGGCGCAGTACGAGGCCTTCTGGGCCGCCGAGTACAGCGGCGAGGACCTCGCCGAGCTGCAGGCGCTCTGGTCGCTCGGGGAGACCGAGACCAAGTCCCGCGCCGGCCAGATGCTCCTGGACGGCGAGGCGCTCCCGTTCGCGCCCGGCACGCACACCACCCCCGAGCTCCCGGCGGACGAGCAGGCGGCGATCGCCGCGTTCTTCGAGGCCGGATACTCGTCCGAGGACGTCGAGACGCTCAACGACCTGTGGGACACCGAGCACGTCGAGACCAAGGCGCGCGCCGGGCAGATGATCCTGGACGGCGAAGAGCTGCCCATCGGCCCCGCCACCAGCTGATCCTGTGCGCCCGGCACCGCTGACGACTCGCCAGGAGGCGACCATCAACACCCTCACGTCGCGTATCGGCTTCGAGATCGAGCTGCTCGCACCCGCCGGCTCCGACCGGCAGGCGCTCGCGGACGCCCTTGCGGCCCGGAGCGACGGCCGGGTGCGCCGGTCGTTCCATACCGACAGCGAGCCGTCGCCGGTGCCGGGCGTCGGGGTCTTCCGGCACCTGTCGCCCGCGTTCGACGTGGTCGACGGCGCGGGCGCCCCGGTGGCGCGGCTCGTCGACGACATCACCATCGTGTCCGACCTGGCCGGGGCGACCACCCGTGGCCACCGCGGCTGGTACCGCGTGCTGTGCGACGAGGCGCGCCTGCTGCGCCTGATCGAACGGCGCGCGGACCCCTCCGCCGCCCTGCCCGACGTCCTGGCCCCCGTCGCCGAGCTGTTCGGCACCCAGGTCGAGCTGAAGGGCGGGGCGGCGCGGGTGAACGACGCGACGGGCGCAACGATCGCCGTCGCGATGCCGCTGCCCGCGGGGCGCGAGCGGCCCTGCGAGGTGGTCACCCCGCCCATCGCCGAGGACCACGGCCGGCGGCTCGACGAGCTGCTCGCTCCCGCGCGGGACCTCGGCTTCACGGTTCCCGCGGAGGCCGCGGTACACCTGCACCTCGACGGCGCGGCCTTCCGGCGGACGGCGTCGTTCGCCAACCTGGTCCGGCTGTTCGGGCACTGGCGCGAACCCCTGTGGGAGGCGCTGGGCACCAACGGGGCGTGCCGCCGGCTCGCGCCGCTGCCCGCCGAGCTGCTCCTGCTCGTGGAGCGGGACGACCAGTCCTGGGCGGAGCTGGGTGCCGCCGCGCGCGGGATCGGCCTGACGAAGTACGCCGACGTCAACCTCACGCAGCTGGTCGCCCCGCAACCGGTCCGCGACACGGTAGAGGTGCGCATCCTGCCCGGGGTGCTGGACGCGTCGGACATCGTCCCGCGGGCAGCGCTCGTCGAGCGCCTGATGCGGCGGTGCCTCGACGACACCCCGGTCCCGCGGCCCGACGGCGGGGCGGCGCACGATCCGGTGGGCGCCCTGCTCGACCTGGTGTCGAGGGGTGCCGCTCGATGACGATCTGGGTGGAGTCCTCCGGACCGGCGAGCGCGCCCACCCCGCGGGTAGGCGCGCCGGCGTCCCCACGCGGCACTGACGGCACCGGCTCGGCCGGAACGCTCGACGAGCTGGTGCGGACGCAGCTGCCGGGCCTGATCCGCTATGCGACGGTGCTCGTCGGGGACCAGCACACCGCAGCTGACCTGGTCCAGGAGGTGCTGCTCCGAGCGCACCAGCGCTGGCGCCGGATCGCGCTGACGGACCGTCCGGACCTGTACCTGAGGCGCATGGTCACCAACGAGCACCTCTCGTGGCGGCGGCGCTGGCACGTCCGCATGATCCGGCCCACCGCCCACGAGGCCCTGGTCGGCCATGCGGGCACCGGCGGGGACCCTGCGGAGCACCTCGCCCAGGAGGACGCGATGTGGCACCGTCTGGAACAGCTGCCGCCGCGGCAGCGCACGGTGCTCGTGCTGCGGTACTACGAGGGGCTGGCGGACGCCGAGATCGCGACGGTGCTCGGCACGTCGTCGGCCACCGTCCGTTCGCACGCCGCGCGCGCTCTGAACACGCTCCGGAACACCGACCCGAACCACCTGGAGACGCGATGACCAAGGACCGTCCCGCCGGTACGCCGGCGCCCGGACCCCGGCCGGGGGGCAGCGGCCGCGACGACCTCGCGGAGCTGGTCGCCGCCGCCCTGCGTTCGCGTGAGCCCGACGCCGCTGCCACCGCCGCGACCGCACAGCGCATCGCTGCCCAGGTCGAGGCGGCCGACGGCCGGGGCGGAGTCGTCACCCCGTTCGCCCGCCGCGCCGGCACCATCGCGGTCACCGGCGTCGTCGCGTCGGCGCTCGGCGTGGTCGGTGCCGGCGCCGCCGCCGCGGCCAACCCCTTCTCAGGCTTCGCCGTAGCGGTCGACGGCGTCGCGCAGGCGGTGGGCGTCGAGTGGTCCGCCATGCCCGACGGCTACACGCGTGAGCAGCACGACGCGTTCTGGGACGCCGAGTACTCGGCGGAGGACCTGGAGGCGCTCTGCGACCTGTGGAACGTCGACGCGCTGGCGGCCAAGGCCCGCGCCGGCCAGATGATCCTCGACGGCGAGACCCTCCCGGTGGTGCCGGGAGCGTCCGGCTCCGGCGAGGTGCCCTACCTGGAGCCGGACGCCCAGGATGCCCTCCGGGAGGCCGGGGTCACGTTCGAGGACGCCCAGCAGCTCGCCGAGCTGTGGGAGGTCGGCACGTACGAGGCGAAGGCACGCGCCGGGGACATGCTGCTCCGGGGCAAGACCCTCCCGCTGCCCTGACCCGGCGGCTCGCGAACGGGATCTCGGGCCGACCGGAGGGATGACACCTCCGGTCGGCCGAGCCGCCTACGCGACCGCGGTCGTGGCCTACGCCGGGACCGTCGTCGAGATCTCGAAGTCGAAGTAGGTGTCGGGGAACGGCTCGTCCCGCAGGGTGTAGTGCCACCACTCGTTGTCGTAGCGGTCGAACCCGCTCTCCTCCATGACCGTGCAGAGCGTCTGCCGGTTCCCGGCCTCGAGGTCCGGGACGCCCGCGGCTCCGTGGTGCGAGACCGGATCCATCAGATCGTGGTCACCGCCCATGCTCGCGAGCTCGCCGCTGTCGAGGTGAAAGAGCGTCAGGTCGACGGTGCTGCCCCGGGTGTGGCCGGACCTGGCCGCGACGTAACCCCGCGAGAACATCTCGTCCCGGGCGATGTTCGGGTAGTGGCGCTGCTTGGTCCGGCCGTCCTCCGGCTCCCGCGACCACTGCAGGAAGCGGTCCACGGCACGCTGCGGCCGGTACCCGTCCCAGATCAGCAGCCCGAACCCGAGCGACCGGGCATGCTCCTGCGCGCGCTCGAGAGCCGCGCACAGGGCCTTGGTGCCCACTATCCGGTTCGCCAGGTAGCCGTCGACGGGCCTGCCGGTGAAGTTGTCCCAGGTGGCGTACTTGGCATCCCAGCGGATGCCCGGGACGAGCTCGTCGACGAACGCGAACTCGCCGTTCACCGCGCTCCCTGCAGTGCCAGCGGCACCAGGCGGTCGATCACCTCGGAGAGCGGCAGCCCGGCCGCGGCCATCATCCGGGGGTAGCGGCTGTACGACGTCAGGCCGGGCAGGGTGTTGACCTCGTTGAGGATCACCTGGCCGTCGTCGGTCAGGAACGTGTCGACGCGGGCCAGGCCCTTGCAGCCCAGGGCGCGGTAGATGGCCTTGGCGGTCTCCTGGACGAGCGTGCGCTCCTCGTCCGTGATGTCGGCGGGGACGATGAACGTCGAGTTCTCCGAGCCGGTCTCGGGCGACTTCTCCTGGTGGATCCGGAAGAACCCGTGCGAGAGGTCGACGCGGTCCACCTCACCGGTGAACAGGTCGGGGTCGTTGCCCAGGACGGCGCAGCCGACCTCGCGACCGACCACGGCCCCCTCGATCAGGATCTTCGAGTCGTACTGGCGCGCGTCCGCCAGCGCGGCCGCCAGCTCGTCCGGGCCGGTGACCTTGCTGACGCCGAACGAGGAGCCGGAACGCGCGGGCTTCACGAAGACGGGGTAGGTGAGTGCGTCGGCGTCGACGGCCTCGTCACCCTGCACGATCTTGAGGTCCGGCGTCCGGATCCCCGCGGCCTGGACGACCGTGTAGGTGAGGGACTTGTCGATGCACACCACGGACGCCTGGACGTCGCAGCCGACGTAGGGGATGCCAGCGAGCTCCAGCAGGCCCTGGACGGCGCCGTCCTCACCCAGCTGGCCGTGGAGCACGGGGAAGACCACGTCGAGCCGGATCGCCTCGTACCCACCCTCCTCGAGCACGAGCAGACCGTGGACGCTCCGGTCGGGCGACAGCGTGACCGGACGAGAGCCGGCGTCCTCCCAGCCCTCCCCGGGACCGTCGCAGAGCCGCCAGTCGCCCTTTGTCGTGATGCCGATCCAGAACGGCTCGTACTTCTCGGTGTCGAGGCTCTTCGCGACCTCCCGCGCGGACTTCACGGAGATCGGGTGCTCCTCGGAGAGGCCGCCGAAGAGGATTCCGACATTGAGCTTGGACATGCAGTTTCTCGCTCTCGTAGTTTCAGGTAGTCGAGCAGGGCAGATATGAGCGGTTCAGATACTTATGTGGTTCAAGCAGTTGATCAGGCTGTTCTCGACGGTGTCCGCCAGCGCGTGATCCGTGAAGTACGCCGTGTGCGGCGTGATGACGACGTTCGGCAGCCCGTGCAGCCGCGCGAGCGCTCCGTCGTCGAGGGGCTTGTGTCGGCGGTCCGCGTAGAAGACCCCCTCCTCACCCTCGACGACGTCCAGCGCGGCACCACCCAGGTGCCCGCTCTCCAGCGCCTCGAGCAGAGCCTCGGTGTGCAGGAGCGGCCCCCGGCCGGTGTTGATGACGTAGGCGCCGGGCTTCAGCTGCGCGATGCGCCGCCGGTCCAGGAGGTGGTGCGTCGCCGCCGTCAGGGGGGTGTGCAGGGTGACGATGTCGCTCTCGCGGAACAGGTCGTCGAGGGGGACGTGGTCGTCCGAGGTCGCGGCGCGCGTGTCGTAGGCCAGGACGCGGCACCCGAAGCCGCGCAGGCGGTCGATGACCGCCGTGCCGATCCGCCCCGTCCCGACGACCCCGACGGTCAGGTCGCGCAGCTCCCGGCCGCGCGTCTCGCTGAGGCGGTAGTCATGAGCCTCGACGCGGAGCAGCACGGACTTCATCTGGCGCACGGCCATCAGCATCAGCATCAGCGTGTAGTCGGCGACGCTGTCGGGGGAGTAGGCGACGTTGCCCACCGTGATCCCGACACTCTTCGCGTACGACACGTCGATGTGGTTGTAGCCGACGCTCCGCGTGGAGATGTACTCGACCCCGACCCGGCTCAGCGCGAGCAGCGTGGGATTGGTGATCTGCGTCTTGTGGCCGACGCTGACGCAGCTGTTGCCGAGGGCGAGGTCTGCGGTCTCCTCCGTCAGAGCGGCATCGATGATCGTTGGCACGACGTCGAAGCGGGGCGCCATCGTCCGGAACAGGGCTGCCTCGTCTGCTCCGCAGCCGTAGACCGTGATTCCCGTCGTCGCGACAGTGGGCGAGGCGGACGTCCGTGACCGGACGTCGGAGGTCATCGCCGGTGCGGGTCCGCTGGAGCTTGTTCGACCAGTCAAGAGAGCGTCGTGTGGCCGGGGCGTATCGCTTTGTGCATACCCGGATGGTACCGGCCGTCCGGCTACCTGTGGACATCTCGCACCTTGTCCGGCTAGCGTTCCGGCCATGACGTCGCACCTCACAAGCCAGGACTGGTGGCCCGCCGAATAGGCGAGCCGCGACGCATCCACACACGTCCACGACCGCCTCGCCCCGAGGCGGTCGTTCGTGTTCTCCACGAGGCTGCGGACCGGGGCGGGGCACCCCGAACCGAGAGGCCCCGCATGTCCGACAGCCTGATCCCCGCCACCTCCGACCACCCCCTCCTCGCCCGTGTCCTGGCCTCCGACGGCACGCTCCCGTTCGCGCTCCTGCGCCGCGAGGGCAGCCTGGAGGTCGAGGTGCTGGTCGGCTCCGTCGTCGACGTCGACCTCCTGGGCGACGTCCCGCTCGACGGCGCGCCGGTGCTCGCCGTCGTCCCGTTCCGGCAGGCGGTCGAGCGCGGCTTCACCGTGCACGACGACGGCGCCCCGCTGCGCTGCATCGTCGTCCGCGAGTCGGAGCGCGTCTCCGTGGCGGACGCCGTCGCCGCGCTCCCGCCCGAGCCCGTCCCCGCAGAGCCGCTCGGCTTCGACATCCCCGACGACGAGTACGCGGGCATCGTGCGCCGCGTGATCGACGACGAGATCGGGCAGGGCGCCGGCGCCAACTTCGTCGTGATGCGCCGCTTCGAGGCGCGCACCTCCGCCGCGCCCGTGAGCACGCTGACGTCATGGTTCCGTGCGCTCCTCACGCACGAGATCGGCTCGTACTGGACCTTCGCGGTGCACGCTCCGGCGTCCGACGGCGAGGCGCTGTCCCTGGCGGGCGCCACGCCCGAGCGGCACCTGACCCTGCACGACGGCGTCGCCCGGATGAACCCGATCAGCGGCACCTACCGCCACCCCGCGACGGGCCCCACGCGCGACGGCGTCCTCGAGTTCCTGCGCGACACCAAGGAGAACGAGGAGCTCTTCATGGTGGTCGACGAGGAGATGAAGATGATGAGCGCGCTCTGCCCGGACGGCGGCCGCATCGTCGGCCCCTACCTCAAGCAGATGGCTCGCCTCAGCCACACCGAGTACCTGCTGGAGGGCCGGACCGACCTCGACCCCCGCGAGGCGCTGCGCCAGACGATGTTCGCACCCACCGTGACGGGGTCTCCCATGGAGAACGCCTGCACGGTGATCACCCGCCACGAGTCACGGCCGCGCGGCTACTACTCGGGATTTCTCGCCCTCTTCGAGCCCGAGGAGCCTTCCGTCGCCGGGCCCGGCTCCGCTGATCCTTCGGCGGACGGCTCCGCGCGCTACTCGCTCGACGCCCCGATCCTCATCCGCACCGCCTATCTGCACGACGGCGGCCGGGTGTCCGTCCCCGCGGGAGCGACCCTCGTGCGCCACTCGGTCCCCGAGCACGAGGTCGCGGAGACACGGGCCAAGGCGTCCGGCGTGCTGACCTCGCTCGGGCTCGTGCCGCGCGGTGCCGGGCCCGACGTCGCCGTCGACCTGAACGCGCAGCCCGGCGTCGCCGAGGCGCTGGCCGCCCGCAACAGCCAGCTCGCCGAGTTCTGGGTGCGCCCGCAGGACGCCGTCCGCTCCGTCACGACGACGGCCCTGACCGGCCCGAACGTCCTGATCGTCGACCACGAGGACCAGTTCACGACGATGCTCGCGCATCAGCTGCGCCACCTCGGCATGAACACCCGCATGGTCCGGTGGGACGCCGACTACGACGTCCTCGCGGACGACCTCGTCGTACTGGGCCCCGGGCCGGGCGACCCGCGCGATCACGAGGACCCGCGCATCGCCTCCATCGCGCGGCGCATCCACGAGCGGGTCGCCGCAGGACGGCCGCTGCTCGCGGTCTGCCTCAGCCACCAGGTCCTCGCCGGCCTCGCCGGCTTCCCGCTCCGCGCGCTCCCCGCGCCGCGCCAGGGCGTGCGGCTCGACGCCGACGTGTTCGGCAGCACGGCCGCCGTCGGCTACTACAACACCTTCGGCGCGCACGTCACCACCACCAGCGCCGCCGCCGACGGTCCGGTGCCCCGGCTCGCCCTGGAACCGTCCGTCGACGCGGACGGCGTGCTCACCGCGCTGCGCGGTCCGCGTGTCGCCTCGGTCCAGGGCCACCTGGAGTCGGTGCTCTCGTCCGACGGCCTCACGGTCCTCGACGCCCTCACCCGGCACGTCCTGGGTGTCTCGGCGGAGTCGTCCGCGGTGTGATGAGTCCGGTGCGATCTGTCGGGTGCGACGAGTGCGGGGTGTCGCCCGCTGCGTAGGCTTGCGTCATGGCTCGCATCCTCATCACCGGCATGTCGGGCGCCGGGAAGTCGACGCTGCTCGGCGAGCTCGCGCGGCGGGGGCATCGCACGGTCGACACGGACTATGACAGCTGGGAGCTGCCGGGCGCTCTGTGGGACGAGGACCGGATGAACGAGCTGCTCGCGGGGCACGACGACGTGGTGGTCTCTGGGACCGCCGAGAACCAGGGCCGGTTCTATGACCGCTTCGAGCACGTCGTGCTGCTGAGCGCCCCGGTCGAGGTCTTGATCGAGCGCGCGGCGACCCGTACGAACAACCCGTACGGGCGCTCGGCGGACCAGCAGGCCGAGATCCGCGAGTACGTCGTCGAGGTCGAGCCCCTGCTGCGGCGGGGCGCGGACGTCGAGCTCGATGGTCGCCGCCCGATCGCCGAGCTGGCTGACACGGTCGAAGGCCTCATGTGAGCGACCCCTACACGCTGCATGCGACACGCCGGTGACGCGATGCAGTGTGTAGGGGCCGCGAAACGGTCGGTCAGTCCTCGCTCAGGCCGAGGCCCTCGGCGAGGTCGGACAGGGAACCGGACGGCGCCGACGGGCTCGGCGACGTCTCCGGCGGCGGCGGTTGCCGGCTGGGTTCCGACGGGCCGGGTGACGGCGAGGGGGAACCGGAGGGCTCCTGGCCGGGGTCCGAAGGAACCGGCGTCGGCGACGGGACGGGCGACGGAACGGGTGACGGGACGGGCGACGGAACGGGACCGGTCGGGGGAGTCGTCGGCTTCGGCGCCGGCTTGCTCGGCGTCGGCTTGGGCTTCGGCTCGCTCGGGCTCGGCTTGGGCTTCGCGACCGGCTTGGCTGGCTTCTTGGTCGGCGGCTTGGCGCTCGGCTCGTCCTTCGGCTTCGTCGGTCGCTGACGGGCCTCGGCACCGGGAACGTCGTCCTTCGGCCGGCGGTCGACCGCCGGTGTGGGACGCGAACCGGTGTTCCCGGAGGAGGTCGACGCGAAGGGCGGGCCCCACGTGTCGACGTCGGACGGGTCGATCGCGCGGTCGGGAACCGGCCCGGCCGCGAAGAACTCGAAGTGCCACGGTTCGGGCTTCGCTCCGCCCAGCCGGGCCCACGACGGGTTGTCCCACCCGTAGTCCGGACCGTGTATCCGCAGCCAGGTGTACTCCGGGGACGCTCCGCCCGAGATCGGGTCGCTGAGATCCACCGCGAGGCCCCAGCCGTGGTTGGACGTGCCCGGTACGGCGGCCAGGTGCGGCTTCGAACCCGCGAGGCTGATCTGCTCCACGTAGGAGCGGTACGAGTCGGTGATCGGGATCGGGTAGCCGAACTTCCGCTCGAACTTCCTGCTCAACGCCGTCAGCCGTTCCGCGGCGTCACAGCGCAGCATGTGCCCCGGCGCGAACTCCAGGTCGCAGAGCACCGCTGCCGGGATCCGGCCGTTGGCATAACCGAGCGTCGAGTCGCCGAACACGGCGACCACGTCGTGCAGGTTCGAGCGCAGCGAGGAGCCCTGACGCCCTGGACCGCCCGCGAGCAGCGGTGAGCCCTCGAACCGGTCTGTGTGCTGTACGTCGACGGAGGCGTCGGGCATCGACTCGTCCAGCATGCCCGCCAGCCGCACCGCCGCGACCGCCACCTGGTCGTAGGTGACGAGGCCGGTCTCCGGGCCCACCCCGTGCGGCTCCCCCTCCGCGGCGGGCCGGCTGTCCGCATGCGAGTGGCCCTCCGGGGCGCGCACGTAGGACACGGCAACTGCCGACAGGACCTCCTGCCGCGCGGGCTCCTCGACGTTCTGCGGGCGCTGGCCCTTCTTGGCGGCACGTGCGACCGGCGCGTCCTGGACGCGCAGGCCCCCGTCCTGCTCGCCGGACGGCTGCTGCTGGGCCTCATAGGTCGTGTACAGCATCCCGAGCTCTGCGGCTGCCTGCGCGATCGTCGGGCTGAAGTCCGGGCCCTGCTCTCGCGCCAGCGTCTCGACCCGCTCCAGGAGCACCACGATCTGCTCCACGCTCACGTCCGCGGGGACGGCCCTGACGACCGGCTCGGTCCTGATCTCTGCGGGAGGCTCGGCAGAGTGCTCGGCGGAACGTTCGCGGTCGCTGTCGGACAGCTGCCCGGGTGGGACATTCGCCGAGACGGTGAAAAGCAGACCTCCCGCAGTCACGGTGGCGACAATGCCTGCCCAGCCAGTGCGGACCCATCTTTCATGGAGAGATCTGTGAGAAACCGGTTCGGATACGGGCATAGCGAACTTCTTCGCCTCGTCCTTCACACGTCGCTCCCTCGGTTGGTGCGTTCATTCGTGGTGCGTGTCGTTCGGATCTGTCCACGGCGGTTAAAGGATCTCTTGGGGGCCGTTAAAGGAGTATCACGAGTTGGGTTGACGCACGAGGTGAAACCCGTGCGGCAGTCGCTCTTCCGGTCGCGGAGACGTAGGCCGGCCGTAGGCTTCCTCTGGCATTGCCCATTGAAAGGCATGGGAGTTTCCTGAAAGGGAGCGAGCGTGGATCCAGAGGACGGGCCCTGGGCGGGCGGCTGGTCGGCAGGATCGTCGGGGCAGGCACCGGACCAGGGCGGTGGGGGGCTGGATCGCGTGGTTCACGGCCGGGAGCGGGAGCTGCGGCTCATCGAGGCGTTCGTGACCGGTCTTGATCCCACGACCCTGGTCGTGAGTGGCCTCAGCGGTATCGGCAAGAGCACCACGGTGCTGGCCGCGTTGCACCGGATCGGCGCACAGGCTTCGGCGGTGCGGCTCGTGCGGTCGTGCTCGTCGCGTCCGTACGCCCAGGCGCTCTCCGGTCGGCTGCATCTCGATCTGTCGGCTCACTCGGTGCCGCTCGGATCAGTGCCGGTCGGTTCGGCGCCGGGGCACGAGCTCGACGCGGCCGGCCTCCTGGACGCGGTGGGCTCCGCCGTCGGACCGGAGCACACCGGGCCCCGGATCCTGTTCGTCGACGACCTGGACGTGCTCTCGGCCGGCCGGGCCGCCTGGTTGCAGCAGCTGGGGGACCTGGCCTACGAGCGCGGCTGGCGCATCCTGGCCGCAGCCCGGCACGTTCCCGTAGGCCCGCTGCCCGACGACGTCGAGGTGCTCGACCTCGGGCCGCTCGACCCTCGGTCGCTGCGCCTCCTGCTGGACGCCGCGCTCCGGACACCACTGGCCGCCGACGTCGCGGAACGGCTGCACTGGTGGAGCTCGGGCAACCCGCGGATCGCCCTCGAGCTCGCCGACGGGCTCAGCCCCGGGCAGCGGCGCGGCGGCGCGCACTGGCCGGGGCCGGACGCCGTCGGCCCGGTGGCCCGGCGGGCCTTCCAGGTGCTGCTCGGCGGGCTCGACGAAGCCGCGACGTCCCGTCTCGCGAACCATCCGGTCCTGGCGGCGGCAGGCGTGCTGGACCGCACGGTCGACGACTCCGCGCAGTGGAGCGTCGGCCTCGGCACCATCTCGGTTCCGCCGGGACCCGGCGACGTGAACCGGCTGGCCGCGCGCTACCCGCTGCTCGCGCTGCTGTGCCGGGAGCAGGCCCGCGAGGCGGCCGACGGCGAGTCGGCCGACGCGGGACCATCCGGCGCCGGGCCATCCGACGGCGGCCCGCCAACGTTCCCGGTCGCCGCCACGCTCGCCGAGGTGATCCTGAACGGGCTGCACCTGGACGCCGTCGACGGGCTCTCCGCGGGCGAGCGGGAACCGCGCGCGGCGGCCCGTGCGGTCGGCCTGACGCTCCTGAGCGGCGCCACCTGGGCGGACGACCGCGCCCGCTGGTGGACGCCCGCGACGGTCGGCCCGGAGTGGACGGATCACCTGTGGTGGAGCGGAGCGCCCGCCGTCGAACCCGCGCAGAGTGCCGCCGGAGAACGCGCCGCCGCCGCGCTGATCCAGCTCGAGCGCACCGGCTGTCTGGCCGATCCTGCCGGCCTTCGTGCGGACCTCGATGTGATCGGGTCCACGCGACGCCTGGACTGGGTGGGCGTCTGCCTCCAGGTACGGGCCCGGTTGCTGCTGGGCGACGCGGCCGGAGCGCGTCGGCTGCTGGACAGCGAGTCGGGGACGTCCTCCGGGAGAACCGTCGCGGAGGTCGTGGCACGGCACCTCGCCGCCGCCAGGGTCGCGATGTTCGAGGGGTGCGCGGCCGACGTCCGGCAGTGCCTCGCGCAGGTGACCGACCTGCGCCCCAGCGTCGGGGACTGGCTCCCGGTCCAAGGGCTGCGAGCCGCCGCTGACGCGATGCTCGACGGCAGGGCGCCGACCAGCTCGGTGCCGCTGTCGGCCGAGGCGTGGTCGACCAGGGCGCTCGGCGAGTTCGCCGTGGACCTCGGCGCGGCGCACCTCGCCGTCGGGCAGGCCGAACGGGCCGCCGAGCTCCTGGCCCTCGGGCTCGAACGCTGCCAGTGGCCCTACCGGGGCCGGGTCCAGGCCCGGGCCGACCTGGTCGAGGCGGTCCTCGCCTCGAGGGGTATCCATGGCGAGGTGCCCCGGGCGGCGCTCGCCGACCCGCCGATCGAGGACCAGGAACGGGCCGGAGCGGACACCGGTGCGGCCTACGCGCGGCTGCAGGCCATGCTGGCGGCCGCAGGCCCGCAGGGGGGCAGCGTCGAGGACTGGCTGCCTGCCTCGCACCTGGTCTCGCCGTGGCAGCGGCTGCGGTCGCTCGTCGCCTACGGCCGGTACTGCCTGGCCCACGGCGACCGGGCGGCCTCCGAGCCCGCTCTGACGGAAGGCCGGGTGCTCGCCCGGCTGGCCGGCACACCCGGCTGGCGCAAGGCGATCGACGTCTGCTTCGCCGGCTTCGGCGCCTCGGACGGTCCCGGCTGGGCTCGGCTGAGCGGGAACGATCGTGAGTTCGTCCGCCTGGCGCTCCGGGGTGTCACCAATGCGCGGATCGCGGAAGCGGCATATGTCTCCGAGCGCACGGTCGCTAATCGCCTGCGCCAGATCTATGCGCTTTTGCGGGTAAGAGATCGCAAGGAATTGATGGAACTGGCCGAGATCGACCCGCCCGGCTGGCTCGCCGGTAACGGCTGAGGTATTTTTCACCCACTCCTTTTCACCCTCTTTCGTCGTTTGCTGGGCCAATGACCGAAATTCCCTGTCCTTTGTGCCGCGAGTTGTCCGTTGTTGCATCGACGCACTTCGTCATGCGTTGTCGTGCGCTCGTGCATGATTGCCCTTTACGCGTGGCAGATCATTTCATTCCTGTGTCTTCTGAGGGCGGGCACGTACCGGATCTGGTGCGGGTCACAGCAATTCCGACGCCGTTGCAGCAGGCGCGAACGTGAGGAGTGATCTTCTTGATCTCGACGCATGTGCCGTTCATCCGAAGGCGAGATTCCCGAAGGCGAGTGCGAGGTGGCGCGACGTTGCGCCGGGGCCTCGCCGCAGTGGCCGCCTCAGCACTCCTGATCACAGCGGTCGGCGCTCCCGCCGTCGCCGTGGACAACTACCCCGACGAGCCTTCAGAAGCGGAAGCCAGCGTGCTGGCGTCCGAGCTCATGCAGCAGGAGCTGCTGGGCGCGGCCACCTCCGACGCCGGGTCGCTCAGCAACCCCGGCCCGAACACGGAAAACCTCAACGTCGACCTCCTCGGTTCCCAGGTGCTCGCGCTCGGCGACATCCAGCTCCCGGTGGACCAGTTCCTGGACTTCGGACAGATCGGCGCACTCGCCAGCACTAGCGAGGCATCCGGTCCCGTGGACGCGCACGCGGTGTCCGGCCTGCTGGGCGCTGACGGCGGCGTCACGCTGGACGGCGCGGAGGACTCCTTCGGCACCGCGTCCATCGACGTGCTGTCGCTGGCGGACCTCGTCGGCGTGGACGGCATCACCGACGCGGTGGTCGACGAGCTGACGATCGAGCTGGGCGCCCTCGGCGCCGAGGTCATCGCCGAGGACGGCGTGATCCTCGACCCCGACGGCGGCGTGACCGGACCGGGGCAGTACCGCCTCGCCGACGGCACGCTGCGCCTGCACTCGCCGGTCATCGAGGGCGCTGCCGACACCATCTTCGACATCGGTGGTGCGATCGACACGCAGATCGAGACGCTGGTCAACGACACGCTCGACATCGACGCACTGACGGCGCTGCTCGCGGCCGTCCCCGGCATCCCGGAGCCGACGGTCACCGTCGACTCGGACATGCAGGAGACGCTGTTCCAGTCCGTCGTGGGGGAGCCGATCACGTCGGCGAACCAGCTCGTGACCCTCGACCTCTCCACCGGTGAGCTGCAGGTCCACCTGGAGCACCTGGTCGAGGGCAACGACCCCTGGGGTGGTGGCGACGACGTGGGCATGAACGGTCTCGCCCCCAACTACGAGCTCATCGACGACCAGACGTACCCGCAGATCGCCGAGGGCGTGCACGAGATCATGCAGGAGGCCACGCGCATCCTGATCGGTGCGATCGAGGACTCCCTGAACGCGGTGACGATCGACATCGCGTTCTTCGACCAGTCGCCGCTCGGCACGCTCGACGTGTCCTGGTCGGTACCGCTGGCGGACGCCGTGAACGGCGACTTCCCGCAGGCCGTCAACAACAGCACCGGTGTCCAGGCGGTCACCGGAGCGCTGCTGGCGACGACGATCAACGGCCTCGGCAACGCCGCCGCGCCGATCTTCGGGGCGGTCTACGACCTCATCATCAGCGACGCGGGCGACCAGATCTTCGAGCTGCTGATCAACGACATCAAGACGGGCATCACCTCGACGATCGGGGCCGCGCTGTCGCCGGTGTTCGACATAGTGGTGCAGTTCGTCTCGCTGCAGATCAACCACCAGGAGACGGCTACCTGCACCACCGCCGACGGCACGGAGCTGCTCGGCCAGCTCGAGGTCTCTGCGCTCAGCCTCGGGCTCGTCCAGGCGGCGGACGCCGGCCGGATCGGCCTCGGCAACGCCGGCGTGCGGATCGACGCCTGCGACCTGGCGGCCATCGCCCCGACCCTGGCGGTCGACCCGGGCGAGGTGGCCCCTGGCGGCACGACGACGGTGACCGGTGAGGGCTACACGCCGAACGCTACGGCCACGGTCCAGCTCACGGACGCCGACGGCAACCCCGTCGGTGAGCCGATCACGGTGGACACGGACGAGAACGGCGCCTTCACGACGCCGCTCGTGGTGCCGGAGGCCGCCGAGCCCGGTGACTACACGGTCGTCGGCACGGACGACACGACGGATACGCCCGCCGAGGCGCCGCTGGTCGTGACCCCGCCGTCCGCGATCACTCCGGAGCTGACCGTCGATCCGGCGGAGGTGGCTCCGGGCGACTGCACGGAGGTGTCCGGCTCCGGCTACACGCCCAGCTCGACGGTCACGGTGCAGCTCACGGATGCCGACGGCAACCCGGTGGGCGAGCCGGTCGTCGTCGACACGGACGAGAACGGTGCGTTCACCACGGAGCTCTGCGTCCCCGAGGACGCCGAGCCGGGTGACTACACGGTGGTCGGCACCGACGACACGACGGGTACGCCCGCCGAGGCGCCGCTCGTCGTGACCGAGGCACCGGCGATCGACCCGTCGATCACGGTCGACCCGGCCGAGGTCGTGCCGGGTGGCACGACGACGGTGACGGGTGAGGGCTACACGCCCAACTCCACGGCGACGGTCCAGCTGACGGACGCCGACGGTAACCCCGTCGGTGACCCGATCGTCGTCGACACGGACGAGAACGGTGAGTTCACGACGCCGCTCGTGGTGCCGGAGGATGCCGAGCCGGGTGACTACACCGTGGTCGGCACCGACGACACGACGGACACGCCGGCCGAGGCGCCGCTGACTGTGATCACGGGTGCCGAGCAGTGCGAGTCGGCACCGGAGCTCACCGTGACGCCGAGCTCTGTGCCGGCGGGCGAGACCGTGACGGTGGTGGGCACCGGCTTCCCGGCCGGCGTCGACGTCACGCTCCAGCTCACCGACGCCGAGGGCAACCCGGTGGGCGATCCGGTCACGGTCACTCCGGACGAGGACTGTGGCTTCACGACCGACTACACGGTTCCTGAGGGGACCGAACCCGGTGACTACGAGGTCGTCGCGGAGCCCGAGGACGGCAGCGAGGGCGCCACTGCGCCGCTCACGGTCGAGCCCGCGGACATCGCGCCGTCGCTCACGGTCGACCCGGCGGAGGTCGTGCCGGGTGGCACCACCACGGTGACGGGTGAGGGCTACACGCCCGACTCGACCGTGACGGTGCAGCTGACGGACGCCGACGGTAACCCCGTCGGTGACCCGATCGTCGTCGACACGGACGAGAACGGTGGCTTCACGACGCCGCTCGTGGTGCCGGAGGACGCCGAGCCGGGTGACTACACCGTGGTCGGCACCGACGACACGACGGGGACGCCCGCCGAGGCGCCGCTGACCGTGATCACAGGTGCCGAGCAGTGCGAGTCGGCACCCGCGATCACCGTGGCACCCAGCTCTGTGCCGGCCGGCGAGACCGTGACGGTGGTGGGCACCGGCTTCCCGGCCGGGGTCGACGTCGTGGTTCAGCTGACCGACGCCGAGGGCAACCCGGTGGGCGATCCGGTCACAGTGACTCCGGACGAGGACTGTGGCTTCACCACCGACTACACGGTTCCGGAAGGCACCGAGCCTGGTGACTACGAGGTCGTCGCGGAGCCCGAGGACAGCAGCGAGGGTGCCACGGCACCGCTCACGGTCGAGCCCGCGGACATCGACCCGTCGATCACGGTGGCTCCGGCGGAGGTCGCGCCGGGTGGCACCACGACGGTGACCGGCGAGGGCTACACGCCCGACTCGACGGTGACGGTGCAGCTCACGGACTCTGACGGCAACCCCGTCGGTGACCCGATTGTCGTCGACACCGACGAGAACGGCGGGTTCACGACGCCGCTCGTAGTGCCGGAGGATGCCGAGCCCGGCGACTTCACGGTGGTCGGTACCGATGACACGACGGGTACGCCCGCCGAGGCACCGCTGACCGTCATCACGGGTGCCGAGCAGTGTGAGTCGGCACCGGAACTGACGGTGGCGCCGAGCTCTGCACCGGCCGGCGAGACCGTGACGGTGGTGGGCACCGGCTTCCCGGCCGGGGTCGACGTCACGATCCAGCTCACCGACGCCGACGGCGAGCCGGTGGGTGACCCGATCACGGTCACTCCGGACGAGGACTGCTCGTTCACCACCGACTACACGATCCCCGAGGGCACCGAGCCTGGTGACTACGAGGTCGTGGCGGAGCCGGAGGACGGCAGCGAGGGTGCCGAGGCGCCGCTCACGGTCGAGGCTGGCTCTGACCCCGAGGAGTGCACGGACCCGACCCTGGTCGCCGACCCGACGACCGTCGAGCCGGGGGGCGAGGTAACCGTCACCGGTACGGGCTTCCCCGCGGGTGTCGAGGTCAGCGTCACGCTGACCGACGCATCGGGTGACCCCGTCGGCGACACCGTCACCGTGACCCCGGACGAGTCGTGCGGGTTCACGGTCACCATCCAGATCCCGGACGACGCGGATCCCGGCGTGCACGTCATCGTCGCGGAGCCCGAGGACGGCAGCGACGGCGCCGAGGTGCCGATCACTGTGACGGGACCTGACTCCAGGACGCTGACCGCCTGGTTCGAGGAGGACTCGGTGAAGCCTGGTGCGAGCCAGACTCTCTACGCCTCGGGCTTCGAGCCGGGTGAGATGGTCGTCGGCGTGATCCGCTCGACGTCGGTCCGGCTGCAGGCCGCCGCCGCGGACGAGACGGGCAAGGTCGAGTGGACCTTCATCGTCCCGGCCGGGCAGAAGGCGGGTTCGTACCTCGGGACCGCCACCAGCCAGACGATCGGGGACTCCGCGGCTGCCTCGTTCAAGGTGGCACTGACGTCCACCGGTGGTGGCAACGGTGACGGCAACGGGAATGGTGACGGCAACGGGTCGGGGAACGGCAACGGGTCGGGCTCCGGCTCGGGCGGTCTGGCCTCTACCGGTGCGGACGTCGCCACCCTGGTGACCGTCTCGATGCTCCTGCTCGGAGCCGGTGCACTGCTGATCCGGCGTCGACGTGAGCTCGCGATGGCCGCGGCCACGGCCATGGGCAAGATGCCTGACAAGCAGTAGGAGGAAACCTCTGCCGGCCGGTAATCCGGCCGGCGGGTGAGCCGGCCCGGCACGAGAACCTTCGTGCCGGGCCGGCTTGCGTCCCCCTAGCGGGCGGGGGAGTGCCGGAGCAGTGCTCCGAGCCAGGTGGCGGCGTGCGTCCGGGCCGAGGCCGTCGCGGCGAACCGCGCGGCGTGGGCGTGGATCTCGGATCGTTCGTAGACCTGACGGCCCAGCAGGAGGGCTGCCTCCTCGCGGTGGTGCCTGGCGCAGAAGGCTCGGACCTCTGCTGCCTCGAACAGGTCCCACGACGACATCAGGTTGGACAGGCGGCCCGCGTGGACGAAGGCGGCGGCGGGCGCCAGGTCGTCGAAGAACGCCCAGCGGTCGGAGAGGTCCACGGCCGCTCCGCGGCAGACCCGGGACGTGGCGGTCTCCATGGCTCCGGGCAGCGTGGGCTGGTCGACGACGGCCGTGTACTCGCCGTCTGCCGTCGCGTGGGTGTCAGCGGTGTGGGGGGAGCGCTCGCCGTACTGCCGGCAGATCGACGTTGCGATCCCCTCGAGCACGGAGCTGGTGGTGCTGGGTGGCATATCGGTCCTTCACCTGGTCTTGCCCGGATCTGTTGGTGGGCATACGGGAAAGTATCCATGCAGAGGCATGGAATTCCGGTTGTCATTCACCCTGTGTGCGGAGCGATATGGGGGGTGCTTCGCCTGGGTGGTTCGGCGGATGTGCTGGCGATCAGTCGTTGGCCCTGGGGGCCATACGGTCATTCTGTCAAAAAAGGGTCGAATTCGCCCGGCGTACGCCCCGGCCGGCGACGGGGTCCATCTGTACATCGTGTTGTAACCGTGGTTACATCCATCCATGACCGGTGAATGGGTGCTGCTGAGCTACCGGCTGCCGCGGGAACCGTCGTCGCCGCGGGTGGCGTTGTGGCGTCGGCTCAAGCGGCTCGGCGTCGCGCAGATCTCCGACGGGCTGGTCGCGCTGCCCGCCGATGCCCGCACCCGTGAACAGCTGGAGTGGGCGGCCGACGAGGTGGTGGAGCACGGCGGCACGGCCAGTGTCTGGCTCGCCAGACCGGCGTCGGCCGCGCAGGAGCGTGAGCTGGCGACCGCCATGGCGGCGGACCGGGCCGCTGAGTACCTGGGGCTGGCGACGGCCGCCCGTGAGGCGCTGGCCCAGCGGCTCACGGAGCGGCGCAAGGTGCTCGCCAAGCTGCGCAAGACCTTCCGCGAGGTGTCCCGGAGGGACTTCTTCTCGCCGGACGAACGGGAGCGGGCGTTCGCGGCGCTGCGCGAGCTCGCGGAGCAGCCGCAGGCCGATGCCGACGGGCTGCTCGCGGCGACGGCGCCGACCGCGGCACCGGGTGAGCGGGGTGCGCGATGAGGTGGGCGACACGCGCCGGGGTGCACATCGATCGCGCGGCCTCCGCCTGGCTGATCCGCCGGTTCGTCGACCCGGACGCCGAGTTCGTGTTCGTGGGGGACCCCGCTGACGTGCCTGACGACGCCACGCCGTTCGACATGCGGGGCGTCGAGCTCGGGCACCACGGCGACCGGTGCAGCTTCGAGACGATCCTCGTGCGGTACGAGCTCACGGACCCGGTCCTGACCCGGATCGGCCAGATCGTGCACGAGGCAGACCTGGACGACGCGAAGTACGACGCGCCGGAGGCACCCGGTCTCGACGTCGTGCTGCGCGGGCTGTCCATGACAGGCGACGACGAGCACACCCTCGGAGTCTCCGGCCCGCTCTTCGACGGGCTCTACGAGTTCTTCCGGCGCTCGTACCTGCTCGGCCGGGAGCCCGCCTGATGACCGACCTGATGCCGACGACCGGATACCCAGGACCAGATGCTCATGACCAGGAGTGACATGACCGACGACGACACCGGCGCGACCTCTGCGGCCGCGTCGCCACCGCGAGACCTGATCCCCTTCCGGACCGCGGTGCGCGCCTGGTTCGCCATCTCGTGGCAGACCTTCGGCGGCCCGGCCGGGCAGATCGCCGTCATGCAGCGCACCCTCGTGGACGAGAAGCGGTGGATCGGGCAGGGCCGGTTCCTGCACGCGCTCAACTACTGCATGCTCCTGCCCGGACCCGAGGCGCAGCAGCTCGCCGTCTACACGGGCTGGCTGCTCAACGGCTGGCGCGGGGGCCTGGTCGCGGGCGGCCTGTTCGTGCTGCCGGGGATGCTCGCGCTGCTGCTCCTGTCGGCGATCTACGTCGCCTTCGGCGAGACCACCGTGGTCTCGGCGGTGTTCGCCGGCCTCGCGCCGGCCGTCCTGGCCATCGTGGTCCAGGCGGTGCTCCGGGTGGGCAAGCGGGCCCTGACCAGCCCTGCGCTCGTGGTCCTCGCGATCGCGGCCTTCGTGGCGCTCACCTTCTTCGCGGTGCCGTTCCCGCTCGTCGTGCTCGGCGCCGGTGTGATCGGGTGGCTGGTGCACCGCTACGCACCGGCCTGGATCGCCACCAAGCCGCGCAGCGACCAGGCCGACGGTCCCGCCCCGCTCATCCCCGACGACGCCCTGCACACCGAGAAGCCGTCCGGGCGCCGGGCGCTGCGCGTCCTGGTGCTGGGCCTCCTGGCCTGGTCGCTCCCTGTGCTCGCGGTCGCGCTGCTGACGGGGGTCGACAGCGTGTTCACCCAGCAGGGGCTGTTCTTCTCGGGCAGCGCCCTGGTGACGTTCGGCGGCGCCTACGCGGTGCTGGCCTACGTCGCGCAGCAGGCGGTGCAGACCTACGCGTGGGTCACGCCCGGCGAGATGACGCGCGGCCTGGCGCTGGCCGAGACCACGCCCGGGCCGCTGATCATGGTC
Organism: Promicromonospora sp. NPDC050249; assembly: GCF_040656015.1. Taxonomy (NCBI): domain Bacteria; kingdom Bacillati; phylum Actinomycetota; class Actinomycetes; order Micrococcales; family Promicromonosporaceae; genus Promicromonospora; species Promicromonospora sp. NPDC050249. The sequence continues at coordinate 24,620 of NZ_JBFAKY010000041.1, forward strand.
GTGCAGTTCGTCGCGTTCCTCGGCGCCTACCGCAACCCCGGCGACCTCGACCCGTGGGCGGCGGCCGTGCTGGGCGCGCTCCTGACGACCTGGGTCACCTTCGTGCCGTCGTTCCTCTTCATCTTCCTCGGCGCGCCCTATGTCGAGCGGCTCCGGGGCAACCGGACGCTGAGCTCCGCCCTCACGGCCATCACGGCGGCGGTCGTGGGCGTCATCGCCAACCTCGCCCTCTACTTCACCACGCACACGCTCTTCGCCACCTCGAACCCCTGGACCGCCGGTCCGCTGTCGTTCGACGTCCCCGACCTCACCACGATCCAGCCGGCCGCACTGGGCATCGCCGTCGTCGCGGCGCTGCTGCTGTTCGTGGTGCGCTGGTCGGTGCTGCGGACGCTGGGTGTGTGTGCCCTGCTCGGTCTCGCGCTCGGCCTCGCCGGCCTGCTCTGACGTCGGTGTGCGCCGTCGCGCTCGCGGGACTCCGGAGCCGCCGGACAAAGCGCAGAAGTCGCCCCACGGCCCGGCAGGAACCCCTGGCCCGTGCAAATGTGGGTTGACGCCGACGTCGGTGTCGCAGCCACAACGGAGGGCAGCCGCATGAGTCTTACCGACATCCACGCCGAGCACACGACCGCCGAGCACCAGCACGGCGAGAGCTGCGGGCATGTGGCGGTACAGCACGAGGGACACGTCGACTTCCTGCACGGTACGCACCGCCATGCGCTGCACGGCGACCACTACGACGAGCACGAGTCGGTCGCCGAGCACACGGCGACCGAGCACGCGCACGGCCCGGACTGCGGGCACGAGGCGGCTCCGCACGAGGACCACACGGACTACGTCCACGACGGGCACAAGCACGCCGTCCACGGGGACCACTACGACGAGCACTGATCCGGGCGGGCACGTCCTCCTGCGGCTTCGGTCGCTCGTACGGCAGGAGGACGTGATCTTCCCCGTCACCTGAGATCCGTGTTCGGCTTTTCCTTGTCACCGTCGGTGCTGGAGGCGCACAGTGGGGCGCCGTCACCACCAGCCGTGGGGCCGGCGTCAGCCCCCGGTGAGAACCAAGGTGACGGAGCGCGATGCGCGAGCTGGATACGTCGGACGCGGTGCGGGACTGCCTGGCACCCCTCAGACCTGTGCACGCGGAGCTCTACGACCGCGCCGTCGGCTACGTGCTCGACGGCGCCGCGCCGCACGTGCTGCACACGCTCGCGACCCAGCGGCCGCTCGACGTCGCGCTGGTCGCGCGGCCGGACGCCGTCGCCGCCGAGGAGCGGCTCGACGCGGTTGCCGCCGCGCACCCCGGCTGGACCCAGGACGGCGCACAGGCCGCGCGCCGCGCGGTCTACCGGACGGCTCCGGCTCCGGTGCTCGCCCGGTTCGGACGGCTGCTGACCAGCGTGTCCCAGGACGACGGCGCCGACGTCACCGAACGGTTCGTCCGCCTCGTCGACGACGTCGGCCGGCTCACCGCGGGCGCCCGAGGGTGCCGGGGGAGCGAAGACGTCGAGGAGACGCTCGCCCGCTGGACGCCCGAGCTCATGTCCGAGGTGGTCCGCGAGTACGGGCTGCCCGACGACGCGGCGGTCGCCGTCGTGCTCCAGGTGCTGCTGCGCCGCGACCGGACGAGCGATCAGCGCCGCCGCCTGGTCCTGACCCCGGCGGTCGATGCGTTCCTGGTGCGGCACGCGGGCATCCTGGCGCGTGTGGTGACCGCGCTCGACGCGGCGGGCAAACGGTCCTTCCTCGACCTCGCCGGGCGGAACCTGGAGGCGCACGCCGGGCTCGTCGCCACCCTGGCGGTCGACAAGGCCCCGGAGGTCCGCGCGAACGCGACAGACCTGATCGGACGGCTGGCCGACGACGCGCAGGTCCGTGCGCTGGCCCCCCACCTCACCGTCGCGGACCCGGACCGGCTCGGCGCGGTCATCGCCCACCTGGCCGCCGTCGACGGCGGCGTCGCGGCTCTGGGGGACGCGCTGGCCAGGATGGCCTCGGGGAGGCTCGACGACGAGCGGGAGCAGCTGCTGCGGCGCGCGCTCGACGGTGAGCCGAACCCCTGATCCAGCCGCTGGCCGCCACCCCACCCCGTTGGTCGAGCCTGTCGAGACCCGGCCGCCGAGACGACGAGCCCGCAAGCGGTTCAGCCCATGCCGCCCAGCAGCGTGGCGGGCAGGCCGGGGACGGTGAACCCGCTCGTGTCCCGCTTGCCGTGGTCCGAGCTCCGGCCGTTGCCCTTTCCGATGCCGCCACGGTTCCCGTGGCCCTGGCCGTTCCCGCGCTCGTCGTCGTGACCGTTGCCGCGTCCGTTGCCCTGTCCCTGTCCCTTCCCCTGGCCGTTGCCGCGCCCGTTGCCGTTCCCTGGACCCTGGTCGTTGTACTTGGCGGGGCCCCGGCCATTGGGGTTGCTGGGATTGCCGGGCGGCCCGCCGGGATCGACAGCCGGCGGCGGGGTCGGCCTCGGCGGCTTGGGCTCAGGTTCGGGTTTCGGCTCAGGAGCCGGTGCCGGAGCGGCGGGCTTGTCGGCGGGCGCCCGTGGCGCGGGTCGGTCCACGGCCGGCTCGATGTCCGGAGCGGACGGCGGGACGTCCGCCGGCTCCGGCTCGGCCGCCTTCCGCTCGGGATCCGGCGCCGGGACGGCGTCCTCCTTGGGCGTGGTGGCCGGGCGCGGCGCAGGGTCTGCGGGCGGGATGGTCGGGGGGCGCTCCTGTGCGGGTGGCTCCGGCGGACCCGGGAGACTGGGCGGCCCGGCCTCCTCGACGGCCTGGACCGGAGGTTCGTCGCCCTGGTTGGCGATCAGCGCCGCCGCACCCGCCCCGACCGCCAGGACGGCGAGAACTCCGGCGGCTACTGCGGTCTCTTTCCTCCCGAACGAACGCGGCTGTGCACCGCTCGCACCGGCGGTGCCACCGGTACCGACCGCGCCGGTGCCGATCGCGCCCACGCCGATCGCGCCGGTGCCGACCGCTCCGGTGGCCCAGCCGCCTGCGACGAGGTGTTGTCCGAGGTCGCGGAGCATCCAGGACACCTCGCGGACGTCGACGAACGCCCGCGTGCACTCGGGGCAGCCGTCCATGTGGACCTCGAGGCGCTGCTGCCGGCGGGGCAGGAGGCGTCCCTTGAGGTAGTCGTGCATGGCGGCGCGGGTGGTGCGGCACTCGGGTTCGTTGACGCCCTGGGCGTGGGCTGCGGCGAAGGCGCCGGCGAGGCGTTCTTCGGCGCGGCGTAGCCGCATGGTCACGGCGTGGGGCCGTACGCCGAGGTGGGTGGCGATGTCGGCGACCGCGCGGTCGTGGACGTGGCGTTCGAGCAGGAGCTGCCGGTCGTCGTCGGCGAGGTCTGAGAGTGCGGTGCGGAGCATGGTGACGTCGGCGTGGCGTTCGGCGTCGAGCTCGGCTCCGGCGATGGGTGGTGTGAGGCGGTCGAGGGTGTCGTCCTCGACGGGGTGGGCGCGTCCGGCCTCGCGGGTCATGCTGATGGCTTCGTTGACCGCCGCGCGTCGCCAGTACGGTGCGGGGTCCTCGATGGTGGTGCCGGTGGACACGATCCGGACCATCTTTTCCAGGGCCCGGCTGGCGGCTTCTTCGGCGTCGATGCCGGGCACGCGCGCGGCGACCGAGCGTACGACGTTGGGCCGATGCACCACCCAGTCGACCCGGAGGTCACCAGTGGCGGTCACGCGACGCTCCCCACGTAAAGCTGCTCGTCATTGAAAGGCCCGGAAAGGTCCGGAACAGGTCGGGTCGGCGGCGTCCGCCCAACACCACCGGCTCAAGCATACGGAAACGCCGTTCCGCGCTTGTGATCTCGAAGATTGGAAGGCTGCGGCAACCCGTGGTATCACCCCCAAAGGCTTGCGGGCGATGCTCGGCCTGTGAATCCATGGCGGCATGAAGTCACTTCCTGTTCCCGGAGATCAGGCCATCTGGTCAGTGGGCGACCTGGCCGTGCGGTTCGGCCTTGAGACACACGTGCTGCGCCACTGGGAGGCGATGGGCCTGCTGAGCCCGGCCCGCGACGGCGCCGGCCGGCGCCGCTACGGCTCCGACGACGCCTTCCGTGTCGCCACGATCATCCGCAGCAAGGCCGCGGGCATGAGCCTGGAGCAGATCCGCGTGATGCTCGACGGCGGCGCGTACGACCGCCACGTGATCCTCGAGGAACACATCGCCGACCTCGGGCGGCGGATGGCCGACATGGAGCGGTCCCGCGAGATGACACGCCATGCCCTCGAGTGCCGCGCGCACGACATCACCTCGTGCCCCAACTTCCGTGCGCACGTCCAGGACATCGTCGACGGAAGGGCCGGCTACCGACAGTCCCTTGCCGAACCCCTGCGCCGAGCCCGCTGAGCGCGTTCCGGTAAGGCCCGCCGCCAGCATGCGGAGAGAGCATCCTGCATTCCTCTCCGTTCGTGGTGCACGGCACGACTGGGCCCGGGGACCCAGTCGTTCTGGGCGCACAGTTGGGCCGCCGGGCCGTCGTGACCTGCGGGTCCGCTCTCTAGGTTGGGCGAGTGACCAGTGCCGAGCCCCGGAGCCGCCGTAGCACCGCGTCGCCGCGTGCCGGCCGGCCGCGCCCGGCCGGCAGCGCCCGCCCGCCGCACCCCGACCGCGAGGCCGGGCAGGCCATGCCCGAGTACATCGCGGTCGTCGGGTTCCTCCTCGTGCTCGTCGCGCTCCTGTTCGTCGCGGTGGCGCCTGTCGCGGCCGACGTCCGTGACCAGCTCGTGTGCGCGGTGAACTCGGTGGGCGAGGAACCGGGCACGGTCACCTGCGCCAGCGCGACCGGTGACCCCGGGGGCGAGGAGTCGCAGGGGGACGGCTACGGCCCGCCGTCGGGCGACTGCAAGAACGACGTGACCTTCGACCTCGTGGACAACCCCGCGGCGGCGGAGGACACCGAGGTCGTGCAGATCAACTGTGTCTGGTATCCCAACCCGAAGAACTGCATGGAGGAGCACCAGCCCGCGGGACACCAGGACCGGCCGCGCGCGGACCGCGTCTACCTGGAGGAGGAGATCCAGGACTTCGCGGACTGCGTGATCAACGGCTGGGGGCCCCCGAAGGACGACCCGAACGACCCGAGCTGCGTCAACACGATGCCGACCAGCGGGGAGTTCGACGAGGACGCGCCGCCAAAGGTGCAGGTGGGCTGCCGCGAGCTGCCGGTGCCCAAGGGCTGCGAGAAGGAGTGGAAGGCCTACGAGGACGCGGCTCCCGGCAAGGACCGTGCGGCCCGCTCTGGCGAGCTGGCCAACTGCGTCACCACGAAGTACACCAGCATGGAGCCGCCGTGCGTGATCGAGGCCACGGGGCATGTCGAGAGCGAGAACGTCCAGTTCCTGTTCTTCCGCTGGGGCAACAGCAACGGCACGCTGATCGAGAAGCTGGGTGACGGCCGCATCCGTATCCACATCCTGACCGGCGTCGAGATGGGGGCCGGAGTCAGCGGGAGCGACGTGGGCGGCACGCCCGTGGCGTTCGACATCGCCGGTATCACGGGCTACTCGAAGGACAAGACCTACGAGTTCACCGACATGCGCAAGGCGCAGGACTGGATCGACTGGTACAAGAAGTACGACGAGGTCAACGGCAAGCAGGAGAGCTGCTCCGGCGCCATGCAGCAGTGGGCCGGCGGCTGCGGCAGGAACCCCTATGTCGAGCAGGCCGAGGAGCTGCGGGGTCAGGAGCCCGAGCACCACGAGCTGGCCGAGGCCGACAGCGACATCAAGAAGGTCAAGCTCAAGGGCGGCCTGAAGTGGGGCCCGCAGACCGGCGCCATCGCACTGAAGGGCACGGTCGAGGGCGGCTACGAGGGTGAGGTCCAGGTCGAGGACCGCCGGTGGTCCGACGGCAGCCGGCAGGCGACCTACACGTCGTCGGACATCGGCGGGTTCCTGATCGGTGCCGAGCTGTCGGGCAAGCAGCCGTTCACCAAGAACAGCAACGGCGCGGTCAAGGGCAAGGGACAGCTCGGCGCCGAGTGGAAGGGCACCACCAGCACCTCGGTGGTGTGGAACAAGGACGGCAAGCTGTCCCGCCTCATCATCGCCATGGACGACCAGGTGATGAAGACGCTCTACAAGGCGGGCATCGACGTCGACGTCGTGCTGCCGTACGGCTTCAAGGTCACCGGTGGGTACAGCTCGCAAGGCGAGGAGGGCACGCTCTCCAGGCGCGAGCTGATCATCGACTTCGAGCAGTACCCGGAGCTGCGGGACACGCTCGGCCCCAAGATCGACCAGATCTTCCCCCGCGACCGCGAGGGCAACCTCATCAAGGGTGACGTCGAGATCAACGGGGAGGACGGGGAGGGCGGCGAGCTGTACGAGGCCGCCGAGGACTACGCCAACGTCCGCGAGCTGAAGTACGACATGGACCGGGTCACCGGGAGCGGCGGGTTCGGTCTCAAGTGGGAGGGCCTTGACCTGTTCAAGGTCGAGTTCACGACGGTCGACGACACCCGCACGCTGTCGGAGTCGTCGTTCGAGGTGACCGACGTGGACGGCAACAGGCAGACCACGTCGCCCGCCCCGCAGTGCCGGGCCAAGGACTTCAAGATGCCCGACGGCTACTACAGCAACGACTACTCCGACCCACCCACCAGCCGCGTCGACTCCCGGCACGACCTCGGTGCGCAGTACGTGGACAACGAGTCGCCGATGTACACCGAGGGCACCTACCCCGGCACGAACTACAGCGGCGACGTGCCCGGCGACCGGGCCGACCGGGTCCGCTCCCTGGTGGACGAGTACTCCAAGGCCTTTCCCGACAAGAACATCCTGGTCGTCAAGGACTTCGAGAACTTCTCCTTCAGCAACCTGTTCGGGTTCGTGCACCTGGCCACCGTCGACGGCATGGACGTGATCGCCCTGAACTCCGGCACGGTCAAGAACAAGGGGGACGGCGGTTGGATCAACTGGGGCTTCACCGGCATCTACGACTACGACCCCGAGACCAAGGTCGTGAAGTTCAAGCAGCGGTGAGGCCGAGGGTCAGGCGGCTGTCCGGCCGCAGCCCCCAGCGGGCGAAGCTCCCGGCCGGGGCCTCGAGCACCTGGGTGACGCCGCGGCGCGGCCGGGTCATGCCCCAGGGGCGGAGCACCTGCGTGTGCAGCACCCGCAGATCGGCGGAGAGCAGTGCGACATCGAGCGGCACACGCATCCACGCGCCATGCACCGAGGTGCACGGCCGCAGCAGCAGCGCGTCGGGCAGCGCGCCGCGGAACAGCAGCCCGCGCGCCCTGGTGAGCACCGTGTCGGCGACCTCGACATTGACGACGGCGCCACCGTCCACCACGAGCCGGACCTGCTTCACCAGTGCGCTCCCGTCGTCGAGCGTCGTGCTCCGTACCGCGGACCGCGCGACCTGTGCGGCACTGAGGAGAGGCTCGCGCATGTCGGTGAACACCCCACGAACTCTTGTCAAAATGACAACCAATAAGGGGGATATGTCCCAATTGAATGTGAGGATGTCAACGTCTGCGGGGGCGGCACTGGTGGAGCACTTGACGAGGGGAAAGCCGTGCAGGTGATCGCGATCGGCGCGCCCGACGGCGTGCACCCGGCGGTCCATCGGGTCGGACGCACGCTGGACGAGGTGCTCACCGCGGTGGCCGGCCTGCTCGCTGACGACGTGGTGGTCGCCACCCGCGACGACGACGCCCGCGACGTCGCCCGGTCGGCCCGACTGGTCCTCGGACCCGAGCGGATCGGCCTGCTGCACGTGGACGCCCCGGTCACCGCGTGGGCCGTGCTGCTGGCCGGTATCTCGACCGAGGGGCTCACGGCGTCGGCCGCGCAGGCGGTGGCCACCGAGGTGCTCGCCCGGACGGCCACCCGGGTGCTCCTCTCCAGCGTCGCCGGCCTGGACCGGCCCGCGCCCACTTTCCGCCAGCACGCGGGCAGCTACCTGCCGCGGACGGCGTTCGTGGTCGACCCCGTCCTGGGCACCGTGGGCCGGTTCGGCGGACGTCTCGGGCTCCCGGACGGCGGCGACCTGCTCGTCGTGGCCCGCTCCGCCCGGCCCGTGGTGCCCGCCGATGGTGGCGACCTGCTCCACCGAGGCCCTGACACAACGTTGAACGGCGCCCTGCCGGGCTGGCCCGCGGCGCGCTGGTTCGAGGCCTCGACCGTCGTCGGAGCCCTGAGCTCGGCGGTCGCCGCGGCCGTGTCCGCCTCGTACCGCTGGGGCGCCTGCGACGTCTGCGGGCGGGCCGTCGCAGGGGCCTGCATCTTCTGCGGCGTCACGGAGCGGCGGGCCCGGCTCCCGCGCGCGGATCTTCTCCGTCCCGACCAGCCCGGTCCGGCCGTGCTCGACAGCCAACCCGACAACCTGGGAGTGATCAGTTGAACCCGCGCCAGCGCCGTGGAGTGTTCTTCCTCGTCGTCACCTCGATGCTCGCCGTCGCCGTGTTCGTCGGCGTCCTCTACTACGTGCGCACCGTGAGCACGCAGGTGGGACCCATGGTGACCGTGCTCCAGCTCAACCGGTCGGTGGATGCCCTGGAGCCCGTCGACGAGTCGATGCTGGACCTGGTCAGCGTCCCGGAGCGCTGGGCACCCGACACAGCGGTGCGGGACGTGGCGGACACCGCCGACCTCGTCGCGGCCACCGCCTACGAGGAGGGCTCGATGCTGCAGGCAGGAATGCTGGTCGAGCGGCCGGGTGTGCAGCCGGGGTTCCGCGAGGTCGCCATCCTCGTGGACGCCGAGACGGGCGTGGCGGGCAAGGTCGAGCCCGGTGACCACGTCGACATCATCGCCACCATGGGCGGCAGCGGGGACGTGCGGCCGGTCTCCCGGGTGTGGGTCTCGAACGTGCTGGTCCTCGAGGTCGGCCTCCCGCGGACCGTCGATGATCCTGACGACCTGTCCACCACGACCAGCGGCCTGCCGGTGACGTTCGCGCTGAGCACCCAGGACGCGCTGACCCTCGCCTACGTCGAGTCCTTCTCCGTCAAGCTGCGCCTCGCCCTGCGCGGCGCGGGCGACGAGGACCTGCTGCCGGCCGAGCAGCGGGTCTATGACGGCACGATCCCCGAGGGACGGGACTGACCATGGTGACCAAGGTGCTGCTGGCGACGCCGTCGCACGAGGTCCGGGACCATCTGGGCCACGTGTTCGCCGAGTCCGACGGATTCGAGCTCGCTGCCGCGGTGTCCGACGGTGCCGGGGTGCTGACGGCGCTCGACCGGCAGCCGGACATCGGGATCGTCGTCGTCGACGAGGCGGCCGACGACGGGCATGGGCACGCGGTGGCCCGCACCGTCGGCCTGACCAGTCCGCTCACCGGCATCGTGATGGTCGTCGACGCCCACAGCCCGGCCGAGATGAGCCAGGCCATGGCCCTGGCGATGGAGGTCGGGGCACGGTCGGTGATCGCGCGGAACGCGGGCCTCGAGGAGGTGCTGACCCGGCTGGAGGCGGTGGCGTCGTGGTCGGCGACGGCCCGCGCCTCGATCGCCGCGGAGCGCAACGGCGGCCGCAGCGGCCAGGTGGTGGCCGTGGCCGGGGCGAAGGGCGGCGTCGGGACGTCCGTGCTGGCACTGCTGCTCGCCCGGGCGGGGCGGGCCAGGGACACCATCCTCGTCGACCTGGACCTCGGGGCGGGCGACCTGACCGCGTACACGGGAGTGCGCACCCGCCGGTCGGTGGTCGACCTCGCCGCCGTCGAGGGTGAGGTCACCGGGCGCATGCTCCGCGAGACCACGTACGAGGTGCCGGGCGGCGTCCGCCTGCTCCCGGCCCCGAGCGAGGGGGAGCGCGGCGAGGAGATGACGCCGGGCGCGGTCCGGTCGGTGGTGAACGCCCTCCGGTTCGAGTCCGGCCTGGCCGTGATCGACGTGGGCGCGCACCTCGACGAGCCGCGTGCCACGGCGCTGGAGTTCGCGGACCGCGTGCTCCTGGTCACCACTCCGGACCTCCCGGCCCTGCGCGCCGCCCGGCGCACCCTGGCGCAGTGGGACCGGCTGGCGGTCAGACGGCCCGCGACGGTCGAGCTGGTGCTCAACCGTCGCACGTCACGCGACGAGGTGACGCCGGCGCTGGTGGAACGGATAGTGGAGCGCCCGGTCGCGTTCACGGTGCCGGACGGCGGGGCAGCGTTCTCCGGGGCCGTCAACACCGCCACGCTGCTGGAGACGCCCACCGCCGTGCACGCGGCCGTCGCCAAGGCCGGCGTCGCCGCGCTCCGGCGGGACGCCGGGGCCGCGCACGAGAGCACACCGGACGGGCCGACCGAGGTGGAGTCGCTGGTCGCCGGGTCGGTGCGGAGGGCAGGCGGGGCAGAAGGTGCCGGGCGGAGGCGAACGCGCCGCCGGCGGCCGGGCCGCTCGGACCCCGAGGCGGGCCAGTCCACGGTCGAGCTGCCCGTGGTCATCCTCATGGTGCTCATGCTGCTGGTGCTGTGCGTCCAGGGCATCGGGTGGGCCTCCGGCCTGCTGGCGGCGCGCGCCGCCGCGCAGGAGGGGGCACGCACGGTCGGCGTCCTCGGGTACTACGACGCGGGGGGCATACGCCGGGACGACGTGGTCGAGCAGGTCCGCGACGACGTGCGGGAACGGCTGCCGGACGCGCTGCGGGCGACGGTCAGTGACTCGGACATCGAGGTCCTGGCCGACACGGTGAGCGTGCGGGTGACCGTCTCGACGCTCGTCCCGGGCGTGGACCTGTCCGCGTCGTCGTCGGCCGCCGTCTACCGGGAGGGCTGATGGGGCCCCGCCGCGAGCACGGACGGCGCCGCGTGCACGGACCGGCATGCGAACGTGGACAGGCGAGCGTCGAGCTCGTCGGCATCGTGTTCACGATCGTGCTCGTGGCGCTCCTGTCGATCCAGGGCATCACCGTGGCGCAGACGGCGTCGATCGCGCAGGAGGCAGCCCGCAACGGCGCCCGCGCCCTGAGCCTGGGCCAGGACTGGCAGGCGGTGGTGGAGCGCACCGTCCCCGAGGGGCTCGACCTGCGAGAGGTGGACCCAATCGTCGTCGACGGCGCCGCGCGCGTACGCGTGACCGTCGCGGCCCCGCTGGGGCTCGCCGGGATGGAGCTCGTCGACGTCTCGCTGACCAGGACCGCTGTGTTCCCGATCGAGGACTGAGGACCGACATGGCGCTACGTGACCGGCTCGCCGCCGACGAACGGCACGGCGAGGACCACGACCTCGCGAAGATGTACCGCGAGCGGCTGCTCGAGGAGATCGACGTCGACGAGCTCGCCCGGCTCTCGCCGTCCCAGCGGCGGGTGCGGCTCGAGCGGGTGCTGTCCCGGATCCTGTCCGTGGACGGACCGGTGCTGTCGGCACGCGAGCGCAGCGCGCTGGTGCAGCGGATCACCGACGACGCGCTCGGGCTCGGCGTGCTGGAGCCGCTGCTGGCTGACGAGTCCATCACCGAGATCATGGTGAACGGCCCGCACGACGTGTTCATCGAGCGGTACGGGAAGGTGGAGCGGGTGCCCGCCCGGTTCGCGTCGGTGGAGCAGCTCTACCAGACCATCGACCGGATCGTGTCGCAGGTGAACCGCCGCGTGGACGAGTCCTCGCCCATGGTGGACGCGCGTCTGCCCAGCGGCGAGCGCGTGAACGTGATCATCCCGCCGCTGGCGCTGGACGGGCCCACGCTGACGATCCGCCGGTTCCCGACGCCGTTCCGGATGGGCGAGCTCGTGGACCGCGGCACCCTGGACCTGAGCACGGCGAGCCTGCTGGGCGCGTGCGTGCGGGCGCGGCTGAACATCGTCGTCTCGGGTGGCACGGGCTCGGGAAAGACGACGTTCCTGAACGCGCTGTCCGGCCTGATCCCGGAGCACGAGCGGATCGTCACGATCGAGGACGCCGCTGAGCTGTCCCTGCAGCAGGGGCACGTGGTGCGGCTGGAGTCGCGTCCGGCGAACGTGGAGGGGCGGGGCGCCGTCGCCATCCGCGACCTGGTGCGCAACGCCCTGCGTATGCGGCCCGACCGGATCATCGTGGGCGAGGTCCGCGGCGGCGAGACCCTGGACATGCTGCAGGCGATGAACACCGGCCACGACGGCTCGGTGGCCACCGTGCACGCCAACACCGCGCGCGATGCGCTCGGCCGGCTGGAGACGCTCGCCTCGATGAGCGAGCTCGACCTGCCGGCCGCGACGCTGCGCGACCAGATCAACTCGGCGATCGACCTGGTGGTGCACCTGGAGCGGGCGCAGGACGGCTCCCGCCGCGTGATCGAGGTGCAGGCGGTCACCTCGCAGCGGCGCGAGGAGTACGCGCTGACGCCGCTGATGCGGTTCGTCGCGGACCCGATCGGTCCCGACCGCACGGTGAGCGGCGAGTTCGTCCGCTCCGCAGCTCCGCGGGAGCTGGTGGAGCGGCTGCAGCGCGCCGGCGAGACGCTGCCCCAGGCGGTCGAGCCCGCGGTGCCCTCGGTGGCCGGGCCTGTCGAGACCTCCGGCGGTGCCCGGTGACCGTCCTGTTCATCGCCCTGGGCCTGCTGGTCACGCTCCTGATGGCGGCCGCGACGGTGGCCACGCTCGTCAGCAACGCCGAGACCGAGCGGCGCATGGTCGAGACCGCCGACCTGGACCGGCTCGCCGGCGTCTCCGTGTTCGCCCGCCTCGACGAGCGGCTGACCCGGGCCCGGTGGGGCCAGCGCCTGGTGGCGCTGCTTGCCGGGGCGGGCCTGCCGACGTGGTCGCCGTCGCTGTTCCTCACCGCCGCGTGCGCCGGGGCGGTCGTGGCGGGCCTGATCGTCCTGCCGCTGTTCGGCTGGGCGACGGCGGGGCTCGCGGTGGTGCTCGTCGCCGTCGGCGCCCGGCGCTGGCTGGACCGGCGGCGCGACCAGCGCGTGGACCGGTTCGTGGCGCAGCTCCCGGAGCTGGCCCGGCTGCTGGCGAACGGTGCGTCGGCCGGGCTGGCCGTACGCCGGTCGCTCGAGATGGCGGCGCAGGAGATGACCGAGCCCGCGGCGTCCGAGGTGGCGCAGGTCGGTGCCGAGATGGCGGTCGGCCGCTCGATGGGGGACGCCCTCGCGAGCCTGAGCGAGCGGCTGCCGTCCCGGGAGCTGTCGGTGCTCGTGCAGACGCTCACGATCCAGGGACGCTCGGGCGGCGAGCTGGTGACCGCCCTGGCGGGGATCGGGCAGACGCTGGAGGAGCGGCGGCGGCTGCGGCGCGAGGTGGTGACCGCCACGATGGGCGCGCAGTTCTCCGGGTACACGGTGATCTTCCTGGCGTTCGGGGCAGTGGCGCTGATGAACGCGTTCAGCCCTGGCGTCGTGGACGTGATGATCACCAACCTGGCGGGCCAGGTGGTGCTGCTCGTGGCGACCGGGCTCTTCGTCGTCGGGTACCTGCTCGTCCGTCGTCTGGCGAAGGTGGAGGTGTGACGTGCCGGAGCTCCTGATCGCGGTGGCCGCCGCCCTGCTGGCGGTGTTCGGGATGGCCTCGGGCCGGCTGCTGACCAGCACCGGGCTGGAGGACGTCGAGGCCGAGTACGCGCCGGACGCGGAACCGAGGCAGCGCGGCTTCGTCGTCGTGCTGGACCGTGTCGGGGCGCCCCTGCTCGCGCCGGCCGTGCGGCTGCACGGGCGGCAGCGCCTGCAGCGGCTCGACACCGCGATCCGCCGGGCGGGCCGGCCGGAGGGCGTGACGCTGACGATGTTCGTGCGCCGCGAGGCGGCGCTCGTCCTGTTCGGCCTGCTGTTCGGGCTGTTCTTCACGCTCCAGGGGCTGTGGCTGGTCGGCGCGCCGCTGGCGGTGGCGCTGGGCGGCTGGATGAGGCTGTGGCTGGTCATGGAGGCGAACCGGCGCCGGCGGCAGATCGACGCCGAGCTGCCCGACTTCCTGGACGTGCTGAGCGTGACGGTGACCGCCGGCCTGGGCTTCCGGCAGGCCCTCGAGCGGGTGTGCGACCTGCACGGTGGCGCCCTGGCCGCCGAGATGCGCACCGCGCTGCAGGAGATGAACGTGGGCGCGTCCCGGCGGCAGACCTTCGTGGCCCTGCGCGAGCGCAACCGGTCCGCCACCGTCGGCACGTTCGTGACGGCGCTGCTGCAGGCCGAGGAACTCGGGGTGCCGCTGGCGGACGCGCTCACGGACATCGCCTCCGACGTGCGCCGCGAGCACGCGGAGACCGTGCGCCAGCGCGCGGCCCGGGCCGCGCCGATGGTCTCGCTGGCCGTGACGATGACCATCCTGCCCGGGGCGCTGATCCTGATGGTGTCGGCCGTGCTCATCGCGAACGCGGGGGTCCTCGGTGACCTTTTCTGACCGGCTGAGCCCGCCGCACGCGATGGACGCGCTGACCCAGCGTGCCATCGGCCCCGCGGTGCGGCTGCTGTGCCAGATCCGGCTCGTGATCCTGGCGTTCGCCCTGGTGCTGGCCCTGCTCGACGGCGCGGGCTGGCTCGGTGTGTTCCTCGTGCTGCTCGCCGCCCCCTTCTCGTTCGTGCCCGCGCTGAACTGGGAGAGCCGCGGCCGCGTCTACGCCCGCAACGGGATCCTGCTGGCGGCGGACACCGCAGTTGCCGTCGTGGCCCTGCTGTCGCTGGCCGGTTCGCCGTTGATGGCGGTCTACGCCGCGGCGACCGCCGCGCTCTGGGGCCTCTTCGCCGGCCTGTGGCTGGCGCTGGTGATGGCCGCGCCCCTGTGCCTCTACCAGCTCACTGCGTACGACGACGGCTGGCGCGGGGTGGTCACCGGCGGCGCCGGTGCGGGCCTCACCATCATCATGGCCTGGACCGGGACCCAGCTCGGGCGGCGGATGCGACGTCAGGCGATCCTGTCCGCAGAACTGGCGACAGCACGCGCGGACCAGGCGGCCCTGGCCGAACGGCTGCGCCTGGCCCGCGACCTGCACGACACGGTCGCGGGCGACCTCGCCGGGCTCGCCCTGACCGCGCACGGGCTGGCCGACCGGCTGGGCCGGGAGGGCGCCGCGCCGGGCACCGTCGAGGTGGCTCGCGGGCTCAGCGGCGCCGTCCGGACCGTGCACGAGCACACCCGGCGGGCGCTCGGCGAGCTGCGCGACGACCACGACGGCGTGGCCGGGCTCCTGACCGAGATCGCCCGCCGCTGGACGGGACGGACCGGGATCCCGGCGGCGGTCGACGTCGGCCCCGGGGTGGACGGCGCGGCCGCCGAGCGCCGCGTGAGCCACGTCCGTGCGCTGGTGACCGAGCTGTTGGAGAACGTGCGCAAGCACGCGGACGCCTCGCGCGTCGAGATCGCCGTGACCGCGGCGGACGGCGTGGTGGAGCTCGTGGTCGCCGACGACGGGGTGGGGCTCGGCACCGGGGCGTCCGGCGGCGGCCGGTACGGGATGCGCGGCGTCCGCGAACGGGCGGAGCTGTGCGGCGGCGACGCCACCTGGGCGCCTGGGCCGGACGGCGGGACCGTCGTCCGCGTCGTGCTGCCCAGGGAACCCGCCGGCGTGGGTCCCCGGCCCGTGGCGGAGGTGGTCTGATGCGCATCCTCGCCGTGGACGACAACCCGATCATCCGGATGGGCCTGCGGACGCTGCTGGACGGCGCGCCCGGGGTCACGTCGGTGCTCGACACGGGCGACCCCGACGAGGCAGTGGCGCACGTGCACGCCGGCCGGGTCGACGTCGTGCTGCTGGACGTGCGGATGCCGCGGACGAGCGGGCTGGAGCTGCTGCCCCGGCTCGCCGGCGCGACCGTCGTGATGCTGACGCACACCGACGACCCTGTGACGGTGTCCGAGGCGCTCGCCGCGGGGGCTGCGGGGTACCTCGTGCACGGCGCGCTGGAGCCCGAGGCGATGGTGGACGCGATCCGGCTGTGCCGGAACGGGAGCCAGGTGGTCTCCGGGGTGGCGCCCGCACCGGCCGCCCCCGCCCAGGGCCCGGCCGTGCGGGACCTGCTGTCCCGGCGGGAGGCCGAGGTGATGGACCTGGTCGCCGACGGCCTGTCGAACGGAGAGGTCGCGGCCCGCCTGTTCATCTCCCAGAAGACCGTGAAGAACCACGTGAACAGCCTGTTCGCCAAGCTTGGTGTCACCACGCGGAGCCAGGCCATCGTGCGCTGGCTCCAGCGGGACCCGGACACGGGTAGTGCCGTGGGCCCAGGAAGAACGGGCCCCCGGGTGGGGCCGCGCACCCTGGGCGCGCGACCCGCCGCTCCGTAACTTTGCTGGCATGGCCGCGGTCCCGGACCCGCGGTCGGCAACCTGAAGACCCTACGTGGAGGACACCATGAACACGCTGACCGAGAAGGCAGTCGCCGCACAGGTGACGCTCAAGGCCTACGCCGCGCGCGTGGCGCGGCAGGCGCGCGACGACGAGCGCGGACAGGGCTCCGTGGAGTACGTCGGCATCATCCTGGTCGTCGTGGCGATCGTCGGCGCCGTCGTGGCCGGCGCCACGCCCGTCGGCACCGCGATCCTGACCCAGCTCACGACCGCCGTGAACAACATCGGTGGCGGCGCCCCCGCCCCCTGATCCACCCGAGACAACGGAGGTGTCGATGCGCCGGGCCCTGGTCACACTGCTCGCCGTCGGTCTGGTGAGCCTGTCGGCAGGTTGCGGGCTCCTCGGCACGGACGGGCCCGGCCCGGTCGTCGAGTCCTCGCCCGGCGCATCGGCGTCGCCCACCTCGCCCGGAGGCTCCCCGCCTCCGGGCGAGGTCGTGTCCGTCGACCGGGAGTGGCACGGCGCACGCGTGCGCTTCGACGTGCGTCCCGTCGAGGCCGACGGCGAGCTGGCGGTCCTGCGGTACGAGTTCGGCGCGACGGCGGCCGACCCGTCGGACCCGCCCTCGTTCTCGACCGTCGTGCTCAACCTGGGCGGGCTCGGCAGCGCGGGCACCGACGGCAGGGGCGTCCGCCTCGTCGACACAGGTGCAGGCCTCGTCCACCCCGTGGCGTACGCACCCGGCGGGTCCCCGGCGGCCGCGATCGAGTGGGTGGAGGACGGCGCCCTGACGGGTACTGCCGTCGCCGTCTTCGCGGCTCCTGGGAGTGACGCGGTGGACGTGCTGCTTCCCGGCTTCGGCGCAGTGACGGTACCCGTCGTCCCCGCGGGAGACGGCTTCCAGGACGCCGTCGACCAGGTGGGCGGCGTCGGCGAGGCCGAGACCAAGAAGCTCCGCGCTTTCACCCGTGCCTACGACGCCGGGTCCGCGACGTCCGCCGAGGACGACGACGTCACCGTCACGCTGGCCTCGGACGTGCTCTTCGACTCCGACCAGCACGTGCTCTCGCGGCAGGCACGCGGCGTGGTGGACCGCGCCGCGACATCCATCCGGGAGCAGGCGGACGACGGCGACGTACACGTGGTGGGACACACCGACGACGTCGACACCGACGCCTACAACCAGACGCTGTCGGAACGGCGCGCCGAGTCCGTCGCTCAGCGGCTGCGCGCGAGGCTCGGCGACGGCTTCGTGGTGACCGAGGAGGGACGGGGCGAGGACGAGCCGGTCGCCGAGGGCACGAGCCCCGCAGCCCGCGCCACGAACCGCCGCGTCGAGATCGAGTTCCAGGGCCACCTCGTCGTGGAGGCGGGCCATGGGACCGACGTGCCGGACGCCGACGTGCCGACGGCGGAGAACGGCGCCGTCACCATCGCCACGAGCGGCGGCGAGTACACGGTCGCGGTCGAGTCGATGGTGCGCCGGCCCGGCGCGATCGTCGGCACGCTCGTCGCCGAGCGCACCGAGGGCTCGACCATCGATGTCGCGTGGTTCCTGCCCTCCTACCTGGAGCAGATCGGCGACAGAAGGTTCGGGGTCCTGGGCGACCTCGCCGGCCCGCACAACCTCTCGCTGCTCGGCGCGCAGGAGCGGGTGCTGCCGTTCGACTACGTCGAGGAGGAGCGGTCCGGCGGGTTCGTGCTGCGCCGGCTGCTCGGCGACGAGGAGATCAAGCCGCTGGACCATGGCGGGTCGACGACGATCACCGTCGTCTGGCCCGACACCGGCCAGGACGCAGTGACCGTCGATGCCCCGGACCGGTTCCGGATCACCGACGTGCCGGTGACCACCTCGCCCACGGGAGACTGACCATGGCACGCACCACGCCGGAGGACCGCGAGCGCGGATCCATGCACGTCATGACCATCCCCGTCGCCGTCGGCATGCTGACGGTCGCGGTGCTGGTCATCACCATGGTGGGCTCGGCGACGAACGACCGCCGCGAGGCCGGCACCGCCGCCGACGCCGCTGCGCTCGCCGCCACCCAGGAGTGGGACGAGCACCTGGGCCTGCTGCACGGCCTGCACCTCGGAGTCTCGGAGCCCGAGGCGTTCTGGGAGCTCGCCGAGGAGGCCCTGCTGGGCCCGGAGCTCGAGGAGGAGATGCGCGAGGCGGCCGAGGCGTACGCGGAGAACAACGGCGCCGAGCTGGTCGGGCCGCCCCACATCGACCCGGCGCGGCTCACGGTGACCGTCGAGGTGCGGCACATGGACGCGGTCCCGGGTACCGACCTCCGCTCGACGGCGTCCGCGACCGCGGGCATCACGCTGCGCGGCGGTCTGTGCGTGGACGGCGACGGCCTGGGCTGGCTGATCGACGGGCTGTGCTTGACGGAGCCGGAGGACGACGGGGAGGAAGAGCCGGACGGCGACGAGGAAGAGCCGGACGAGGGCGACGACGAGGAGGACTGGACCCCGCCGGAGGTGGAGGGTTACTCCAGCGCCGTGGTGCTCGTGGGCTGAGCCGCATCGGCATGCGCACGGCGAATCCCTTGGGCAGAGACACTGACGACGCGCTCAGGGGCTTCCCTGGCTTGTCCCTGGAACCTCCCGAGAACCCTTGGTTCGCAGGTCAGCGCCGTGAAATAACCTCCACATGAAGACACCCAGACTTGTCCCGTCCGCACTCGTCGCGACGGCCCTCGTGGCCTGCACGGCGGTCGTCGCACCCAGCGCGGCGGCCAGCTCGGCGGTGGCCGGCCCGACGTCGGCCACCGCGCCGTCGTCTGACGAAACCCCGGCCCTCTCCCTGCCCGCACCGACCGGGCAGTACCCCGTCGGCATGACGCCGGTCCACCTCGTCGACGAGGACCGCGCCGACCCGTGGCGGCCCGAGCGGCGCCGAGAGCTCATGGTGTCCGTCTGGTACCCGGCGGTGCCGTACGGCGAGCCCACGCCGTACACGACGGAGGCGGTCTCGGCGGCGATCGTCGCGAGCGCGAACCTGCCGGTGCCCTCGGACATCCTGACGACCGTCGAAACCCACTCCTACGACCGGGCCCCGGCGCTGCCGGGCCGACGCCCGCTCGTCGTGCTGTCGCCGGGCGCCGGTCTCAGCCGGGAGTCGCTGAGCTCGCTCGCCGAGGACCTCGCGTCCCGCGGGTACGTCGTGGCCGGCGTCGACCACACGTACGAGGCCCGTGCCATCGAGTTCCCCGACGGCACGGTCGCCCCCTGCCTGCTCTGCGAGCGGGAGAACAGCGCGGAGGTCGGCGCGTGGGTCACGCGTGGTCGCGCCCTCGACATCGACTTCGTCCTGGACGAGCTGACGCACGGCCGGCTCTGGCGGCACGGACCGGTCGTCGACGCGCGGCACATCGCCGTCGTCGGCCACTCGATCGGTGGCGCGGCCGCCGCGGCGGCGATCGTCGACGACCGGCGCGTGGACGCCGGGGTCAACATGGACGGCACCTTCCAGGTGGACTTTCCCGGGTCCGGGATGGACCGGCCCTTCCTCATGCTGGGCAGCGCCTCGCACGAGCCGGGCGCCAGCGACGGGACGGACTGGCCGGACAACCGGGCTCGCCTGGGCGCTACGGGCCTGTGGCTGCAGGTCCCGACGGCCAACCACGGGTCGTTCACCGACCAGCTGATGTTCCTCGACCAGCTCGGCGTGCCGGGGCCGGGCGGGTTCGTCGGTGGTGAGCGCGGCGTCGAGATCACCAACGCCTACGTCGGCGCGTTCCTGGACCGCCACCTGCGAGGCCGGGCCGCACCGCTGCTGGACGGCCCGGTGGTCGAGTACCCGGAGGTGGAGTTCCGGGACGTGTAATGACCGCGGTGATCAGCGCGGCCCCACGAGGTTCGACGAGCTGGTCCGCATCGCGGGCGGACGCCGACGGCGGTCGAGCCGGCGACCTGATCGTGCGCCGGTAGCTCGGGGGGACGTCACGTCGGCGGGGTGTGTTGCTGCGAGTAGAACGGCCACTTCATCGATGGTGATGAACGAGTTGAGCTCGGACTGCGTGCGCGCGCGGCGCAGCAGCGCTTCGGCGTA
>NZ_JBFAKY010000042.1:0-41343 GCF_040656015.1 Promicromonospora sp. NPDC050249
CGGACCGGCGGGCACGGGAGAGAGCCAGGCGGTAGATGGCCAGGTGTGCCCGCCCGGCGTCGGCCCACTCGCGGGCGCCGAGATCGGGGGTCGCCTGCTCTACTTCGCGGAACCCGGGCGGGTCAGAAGCCGCTGTAGTTCGGCGACTCGACGGTCATCTGCACGTCGTGCGGGTGGCTCTCCTTGAGCGACGCCGACGTGATGCGGATGAACTTGCCCTCTGCCTGCAGCTCCGGGACGGTGCGCGAGCCGGTGTAGAACATCGTCTGGTGCAGACCGCCGATGAGCTGGTGGGCCACGGTGGACAGCGGGCCCTTGTAGGCCACCTGACCCTCGATGCCCTCGGGCACGATCTTGTCGTCGCTCGTGACCTCGGCCTGGAAGTACCGGTCCTTGGAGTAGGACTTCTTGCCGCGCGAGGACATGGCGCCCATCGAGCCCATGCCGCGGTACGTCTTGAACTGCTTGCCGTTCACGAGCACCAGGTCACCCGGCGTCTCCTCGCAGCCCGCGAAGAGCGAGCCAAGCATCACGGTGTCGGCGCCGGCCACGAGGGCCTTGCCGATCTCGCCGGAGTGCTTGAGACCGCCGTCGGCGATGACCGGGACGCCCGCAGGCTTGCAGGCCAGCGACGCCTCGTAGACCGCGGTGATCTGCGGTACGCCGACGCCGGTCACGACGCGCGTCGTGCAGATGGAGCCCGGCCCGACGCCGACCTTCACCGCGTCGGCCCCGGCGTCGACGAACGCCTGGGCGCCCTGGCGGGTGGCGACGTTGCCGCCGATCACCTGGACGTCCTTGGTCGCTGGGTCGGTCTTGAGGCGCTTGACCATGTCGATCAGCATGCGGACGTTGCCGTGCGCGGTGTCCGCGACGAGCACGTCGACGCCTGCCTCGATGAGCGCGGTCGCGCGCTGCCACGCGTCGCCGAAGTAGCCGATCGCCGCGCCCACCATGAGGCGGCCCTGGCCGTCCTTCGACGACTGGGGGAACTGCTCGGACTTCACGAAGTCCTTGACGGTGATGAGGCCGGTGATGCGGCCGTCGGGGTCGATCAGCGGGAGCCGCTCCAGCTTGTGCTTGCGCAGCAACAGCGTGGCGTCGTCGCGCGAGATACCGGCGGGGCCGGTGATCAGCGGCTGGGGCGTCATCACCTCGTCCACCTTGGTGGTGGCCCACTCGGCGACGGGCGTGAAGCGCAGGTCCCGGTTGGTGACCATGCCGATCAGCTTGTTGTCGGCGTCGACGACGGGGAAGCCCGAGATCCGGAACTGGCCCGCGAGGGTGTCGAGCTCCTCGAGCGTGGCATCCGGCCCGATCGTGACGGGGTTCGTGATGATGCCCGTCTGCGTCCGCTTCACGAGGTCGACCTGCTGGGCCTGGTCCTCGATCGAGAGGTTGCGGTGCAGGACACCGAGGCCACCCTGGCGAGCCATGGCGATGGCCATCGCCGACTCGGTGACCGTGTCCATCGCCGCGGACAGCAGCGGAATCTTGAGCGAGATCTCGCGCGTCAGGCGAGAGGTCGTGTCGATGTCCGACGGCGCCAGGTCGGAGTAACCCGGCAGCAGCAGGACGTCGTCATAGGTGAGCCCGAGGAACCCGAACGGGTCGGCCGGCGAGGTCTGGTCCGTCATGCAGCAAGTCTACGACCGGTGCAGCCGCGGATCCTGGTCGGGCAGTGGTACCGGCCCGAGGCGTGCGTCACCTCGCCTTGATGACCGCCAGCACCTCGTGCAAGAGGCCGGTGAACGAGCGCACGCGCTGCACCGTCGGACCGAACGGCAGGTCCGTCGCCGCGGCGTCGGCCCGCAGGCCCACGAAGATCGGCAGGTCCGGATGGCTCTCGTTCACCGCGTGCACGACGTCGAGGTCGGGCTTGTTCTGGGTGGTGGCCAGGACCACCGCCGTCGGCCGGACCATGGTCACCAGCTCGACCGAACGGTGCGTGCTCGCGGGACCCGTGACGATCCGCGCCATCGCGCCCTGTGCGGCCAGCGCCGCGGCGAGCGCGTGCGCGGACAGCGGCACCACCTCGTCCGGCGCCGCGAACACGAGCACGATCTTGCGCATACGGCTGGGGTGGTTGGCCGGCGGGCCGCCCGCCTCGACCATCGCCCGCTCGAACTCCTCGGTGTAGTGGCGCAGCGCCCGGAGCGCGGCGGTCGCGAGCACCACCTCGGGCATCTCGCCCGGACCGGCGAGGACCGTGCGCTCGGACAGACGCAGCCACGCCGGCTCGACCAGCTCGGTCCACCACGTCGCCGGGTCCCCGTCGGGGCCGAGCACGAGCAGGTTGTCGCAGGCGGTCCTGCTGTAGGCGAGAGCGGCATCGACGAGGGCGGAGACGCGACCCGACGTCGGCGCCGCGGCCGAGGCCGACCGCGGTCCCGCCATGGCGGGGGCATCCCCACCCGTCGCGCCACCAGGGAGCGCTCGCAGGCGTGCCCTGCCGCGCGGTTCTTCCTTCGGCTCGCCCCTCGGCGGCGGGGTCGGGTCCTCGCCGTCCTCCTCACCGGGCTCGGCGGGCGCCTGGAGGGTTCCGACGAACGTCTCGGCGAACTCCTCCGGCTCGGCGCCGTCCAGGTCGCCCTCCACCTGCACGGCAGGCAGCGCGGGCGCCGACCGGGTGGCGACCTCGAGCTCAGCGTCCCCTGCCTCGACAGCGGCCCGCGCGGCGTCCACCGGCGCGACGCCCTCGAGCGTCAGACGGCGCATCACCAGGAGGCGGGCGACGTCGTCCGGGGTATAGCGGCGGTGCGATCCAGCGGTCCGGCCCGAAGGGCCGAGCCCGTACCGGCGGTCCCACGTACGGAGGGTGGCTGGCGCCACCCCGAGACGTCTGGCCACTGCGGCGACGGCCAGTCCGGGGCTGGATGCACGTGACCCGCCCGAGCTCTCGGCAGGCCGCGAAGATGTCATGGACTCGATTCTGCCGACCTGGACCTCTACGCGCCACTGCGAAACCCGGCGTGCCGCCGATCTCGGTGGAATCCGGTTCAGATCGACGCAAAACCGGTCAGCCCTGGCGCGCTTACGGTGACCCGATTCGGGCCGGCCGTCCGAAAACTGCCCCTTGAACAACTTCTGCACAACTTGTAGGTTGTTCGACATGACGGAGATCTCGAGGCTTCCCGGTCCGGTAATGGAACTGTGGGAATGGCAGTACACGGGTGCGTGCCGCGACGCGGACGACACCCTGTTCTTCCACCCCGAGGGCGAGCGTGGGTCGACACGCCGCAGGCGCGCCGAGGCCGCCAAGGCGATCTGCCGCTCCTGCCCCGTGATGATGCAGTGCCGCGAGCAGTCGCTCCGCGTGCGCGAGCCGTACGGCGTGTGGGGTGGGCTCAGCGAGGACGAGCGCTCGGCCATCCTCGCCGGCAAGTCCGTCTCCGCCTGACCCCGTCTCCGCCTCACCCGACCTCCGCCTGATCCAGGCACGAGAAGGGCCCCGCACCTCTCGGTGCGGGGCCCTCGTCGTCTACCTGGGGTGAGCTGGAGTCAGCTCACGACCACGGCGAGGATGTCGCGGGCGGAGAGCACCAGGTACTCCTCACCCGCGTACTTGACCTCGGTGCCGCCGTACTTGGAGTAGATCACCTTGTCACCGACGGCGACGTCCAGCGGCACACGGTTGCCGTTGTCGTCGATGCGGCCCTGGCCAACGGCCAGAACCTCGCCCTCCTGGGGCTTCTCCTTGGCGGTGTCCGGGATGACCAGGCCGGAAGCGGTCGTGGTCTCGGCTTCGAGAGCCTTGACGACGATCCGGTCCTCGAGCGGCTTGATGGGGACCGACACGTCGGACCTCCTCTTTCGTGAGCGGATCGAGAGATCAGCTGCGTGATGGGCGTAAGTGGCTCGAACGTTCGACCGTCCGCCGTCGTCGCGGGTGCCGGCGGGCACGAACGTCTGGGTTCTCCTCCGCGGGCCCGTGGACCGGGTTCCCGCGGCGGTGAACAACCCCAAATCTAGGTCGGTGCTAGCACTCGGTCAAGGCGAGTGCCAATCGGGTGGAGTGGCTCACACTCTGCGGGGCCGACGCGCCGCCGCCACACCGGAATCTCGCCATCTCTACGAAAAGGTTGCGTCGCGCCGCTCGTCACGACCAGGACAAACGTGGAAAGATCTTCCCATGGATGCGGCGATTCTGAGCAAACTGCTCAGCCCCGACGGCTGGGCCTTGCTTGGCGCCCTCCCGCCCTATGACGAGCGACAGGCGATGAAGACCGTGACCGCGCTGCGGGCCAGGGGCGTCGCGCCGGACCTCGCGGCCGCGGTGGTCACCCAGTCCAGGCTCCGCACGCGGGCCCGGGCCAAGTTCGGTGACTTCGCCGACGGGATGCTCTTCACCCCCGACGGCCTGGAGCAGGCGACCCGGCTCCTCGTCGCCGCTCTGCACGCCCGCCGGTACCTCGACGCCGGCGTCTCCGTCCTCGCCGACCTCACCTGCGGCATCGGTGCCGACTCGCTCGCGTTCGCGGGGACGGGCCTGCGGGTGGTCGCCACCGATCTGGACGAGTGCACCGCCGCGATCGCGCAGTGGAACCTGCGCCACTTCCCCGAGGCGGACGTGCGGCACGCCGACGGGCTCGGACTCGACCTGCGCGCCGAGGGCATCGAGGGCGTCTACGCCGACCCTGCCCGCCGGGTGAGCGGCGGCTCGGGCGCGCGCAGCAGGCGGGTCTTCGACCCACGGGCCTACGAACCCCCGCTCGACACCGTCTGGGCGCTGCGTGAGACAGTGCCCGCCGTGGGCATCAAGGTGGGCCCGGGCATCCCGCACGACGGCCTGCCCGACGACGCCGAGACCCAGTGGGTCTCCGTCAACGGCGACGTGGTCGAGGCCGGCCTCTGGTTCGGGCCGCTGGCCCTCGACGGCCCCGGGCGGTCGGCGCTCGTGCTGCGCACCTTCACCGACGACGACGGCAAGGAGCACACGCTGAGCCGCACGGTCCGCGGCGCCGACGTCGTGCCGGACGTCGGCGGCGTCGGACAGTACCTGTACGAGCCCGACGGGGCGGTCATCCGCGCGGGTCTTGTCGGCCAGGCGGCCGCCGAGCTGGGCGGACGCCTCGTCGACCCGACCATCGCGTACGTCACCACGGACAGTCCTGCCGAGCTGCCGGCGGCCCGGCCCACGGACTCGGTAGGGGCACCGGCACCGATAGCCACCGGCTACCGGGTGCTGGACACCATGCCGTTCGGCCTGAAGCGGCTCAAGGCGTACCTGCGAGACCGCGACGTCGGACGCCTCACGATCAAGAAGCGCGGCACCGCGGTGGTGCCTGAACAACTTCGCAAGCAGCTCGTGCTCACCGGGACCGAGGAGGCGACGATCGTGCTCACACGCGTGGCAGGCAACCAACAGGTACTTCTCGTCGAACCACTGGGACCCGTATGAGCTCGCCGGCCCGGCTCGGATTCGGCGAGTCCCCCCGCTCCACCGTGGGCCTCGAGTGGGAGATCGGGCTGATCCGGTCCGACACGGCCGACCTCTCCCAGTCAGGCCCGGAGGTGCTCGAGGCGCTCGCACGCACCGCCGTCGAACCGCGGGGCGGCTCGGCGAGCTATGCCCCGCACGTGGCCGGCGAGTTCATGAAGAACACCATCGAGCTCGTGACCGGCGTCTGTCGGACCGTCGCGAGCGCGGGGGCGGACCTCGACCGCCTCCTCGACCGGGTCCGGACGGTGACCGACCCGCTCGGCCTCGACCTGATGGGTGGCGGGACGCACCCGTTCGCACGGGCCGCCGACCAGCAGGTCGGCGAGAAGGAGCGCTACTCCCGGATCATGGAGCGCACCGGCGTCTGGGGCGCGCAGCTGATCATCTGGGGGCTGCACGTCCACGTCGGGGTCGAGCACCGGGACAAGGCGCTGCCGCTGATGCGCGCGATGCTCACCTACTTCCCGCACCTGCAGGCGCTCTCGGCCGGGTCGCCGTACTGGGCCGGCCAGCACACCGGCTACGCGTCCAACAGGTCGCTGCTGTTCCAGCAGATTCCCAGCTCAGGACTGCCGGTCCCGTTCGAGACCTGGCAGGAGCTCGAGGCGTACGCGGGCGACATGCTGCACGTCGGCGCGGTCGAGGCGTTCAACGAGGTCCACTGGGACGTGCGGCCCTCGCCGGCGTTCGGCACGCTCGAGGTGCGGGTCTGCGACGGTCCGACCAACCTGTCGGAGGCCCTCACCCTGGCGGCGCTGGTGCACTGCCTGGTCGAGCACCTGTCCACCCAGCTGGACCAGGGCAGGACCCTGCCAGTGCTGCCGCCCTGGTTCGTGCAGGAGAACAAGTTCCGCTCGGCCCGCTACGGCCTCGGCGCCACGGTGATCCTCGACGCCGAGGGCAACCAGGGGCCGATCGTCGACGCGATAGGCAAGCTGCTGGTCGAGCTGGAACCTGTCGCGCACCGGCTGGGTTGTTCGGCGGAGCTGGCGGGCGTCCGGGACATCGTCCGTGCCGGAGCGTCGTACCAGCGGCAGCAGGCGGTGGCCGCGGCGCACGACGGCGACCTGGTGCCGGTCGTGCGCTCGATGGTGGAGGAGATGCGAGCGGGCCACCCGCTGGCCCCCTGACCGACCCGCCGGTCGCTCATCCTCGGTGGTCGAGCTTGTCGAGACCCTCACCAGGTCCCGACACGCTCGACCAACAACGGGGCGTCAGACGACCTGGGAGACCTCGTCGAACTCGAGGCGCGGCGCGCGCGGGCGGGTGGTGTCCGCGCCCTCGGCGGCGCTTACGTTGACGACCAGGAAGCTCTTCCAGCCGCTCTCGGCGAAGAACTCGGCGTCGATCGCGTCGTAGTTCCCGTGCATCGGACCGGCGGCCAGGCCGGCGGCCCGCAGGCCGACGATGAGGTACCCGGCCTGGAGCAGGGCGCTCGTCCGTGCCGCCTCGGCGCGGGCCTCGGCGTCACCGGCGAACATCTCGCGCGCGCCCGGGATGTGCGGGACCAGCACGTCGAGCCGCTCGTGGAAGTCGGGGTCGGACGCGAGGACGAGGGTGACCGGCGCCTTCGCGATGCGCTCCTGGTTGCCCTCTGGCGCGTTGGCGACGAGGCGCTGCCGGGCCTCCGGCGTGCGGACGACGAGCACGCGCAGCGGGCTCGTGTTCATCATCGTCGGACCCCACTTGATGAGGTCGTACACGGCGGCGAGCTGCTCGTCGGTCACCTCGGACTCGGCGAAGGTCGTCACGGTGCGCGCCTCGCGGAACAGCCGGTCGGCGGTCGCGTCGTCGATGGCGAGGCCCGAAGCCTCAAGAATCTCGGTCATGTCGGTGCCAACAAGGTTGCCCCTGGCGATAGTTCCGACTTCAACTATGAAGCGGGACACACGCTCGGGCACCACCACCACGGCGCCACCGCGACCAATTAGGCTGGACCCCATGGCAGAACCCCTGGTGCTCGGCATCGAGACCTCCTGCGACGAGACCGGTGTCGCGCTGGTCCGCGGCAACGAGCTGCTGGTCGACGCCGTCGCCAGCTCGATGGAGGAGCACGCCCGCTACGGCGGCATCATTCCCGAGGTCGCCAGCCGCGCTCACCTCGAGGCGATGATCCCCACCATCCAGCGGGCGATCGGCGAGGCAGACGTCGATCTGTCCGAGGTCGACGCGATCGCCGTGACCGCCGGCCCGGGGCTCGTGGGGCCGCTCACCATCGGGGCGTCCGCCGCGAAGGCCCTCGCGATCGGGCTCAACAAGCCGCTCTACGGCGTGAACCACGTCATCGGGCACGCGTGCGTGGACCAGCTCGTCGACGGACCGCTGCCGGAACGTGCCATGGCGCTCGTGGTGAGCGGCGGCCACAGCTCGCTGCTCATGGTGAACGACATCGCCACCGACGTCACGGAGCTCGGCTCCACCCTGGACGACGCGGCGGGCGAGGCCTTCGACAAGGTCGGCCGCCTGCTGGGGCTGCCGTACCCCGGCGGCCCGCACATCGACCGGCTCGCGCGCGAGGGCGACCCGACGGCGATCCGCTTCCCGCGCGGCCTCACCGCCGCGAAGGACCAGGCCAAGCACGCCTACGACTTCTCGTTCTCCGGCCTCAAGACGGCGGTCGCCCGCTGGGTGGAGGCCCGCACCGACGCCGGCCAGCCCATCCCGGTGAACGACGTCGCCGCGTCGTTCGCCGAGGCGGTCGCCGACGTCCTCACCGCCAAGACCATCGCCGCCTGCCACAAGCACGACGTCGACACGCTGGTGATCGGCGGCGGGTTCTCGGCCAACAGCCAGCTGCGTGAGATGGCGGCCAAGCGCTGCGCCGAGGCCGGCATCGACCTGCGCATCCCGCCGATCCGGTACTGCACCGACAACGGCGCGATGATCGCGGCGCTCGGCTCGGCCGTCGTGGCCGCCGGAGTCGCCTCGAGCAGCCTCGACATCCCCGTGGACTCGTCGATGCCGCTCACGACCATCACCGTCTGACCGCGAGGCCTGTCCCTGGCCCTACGCTGCCTCCCGTGACCGCGAGAACCCTGGAGAAGCTCGAACCCGTCCCTGTCATCGAGACGGCGCGCCGCCTGCGCGACCGCATCGGAGCGCGGTTCCCCGACCGGGGTATCCACCGCGTCGCGCAGGAGCTCGTCTCCCTGACCGAGCAGGTGGCGGACACCTCCGCGGGGTCCCGCCGGCGCAGCCGCCTCGTGCGCACCGCGTCGCACACGGTCATCGGCATGGTGGTGCTCGTCGCGCTGGTCGCGTTCGGCTTCGCCGTCGAGGCCGCGTTCACCGAGGCCCCGGACAACGGCCTCGACTGGCTCCCGCTCATCGAGAGCGCGGTGAACGACATCGTGTTCGTCGCCATCGCCGTCGTGCTGCTCTACTCGTTCCCGGAGCGCGTCCAGCGGGCCGACCTGCTGGCCAAGCTGCACCGGCTGCGCTCCCTGGCGCACATCATCGACATGCACCAGCTCACCAAGGAGCCGGAGAGCCTCCGGGACGCCTTCGCGGGCGGGACCGACGGCGGCGACCGCGGCCTCACGCCCCAGCAGATCGAGTACTACCTGGAGTACTGCACCGAGCTCCTGTCCATGGTGAGCAAGGCCGCAGCGCTGTGCGCGGAGGAGTCCCAGGACGACATAGTGCTGAACACCGTGTCGACCATCGAGACGCTGACCATGGGCATGTCACGCAAGGTGTGGCAGAAGATCACGGTGCTCAGCGAGGAGCGCACGGCGTCGTAGGGCCTGAGGCCTGGCCGGCCCGGCTACGCGCCGGTCGCGACCTCCCGCGCCTGGTCGTTCGACCACTGCGACCAGGATCCCGGGTACAGCGCGGCGTCCACTCCGGCGACGGCGAGGGCGGCCACCTGGTGCGACGCCGTGACACCGGAGCCGCAGTACACGCCGACCCCGCCGTTGGCCGCGCCTGTCGAGACCCCCAGCTCCCCGAACCGCCGCTTCAGCTCCGCCGTCGACAGGAAGCGCCCGTCCGCGCGCAGGTTCTCGGTGGTCGGCGCGCTGGCCGCGCCGGGAATGTGCCCCGCCTGCGGGTCCACGGGCTCCACCTCGCCGCGGTAGCGCTCGGCGGCACGCGCGTCCAGGAGCACGCCCTCGCCGTCGGCCAGCGCGGCTGCCTCGTCCGCGTCGAGGACGGGCATCCCGCCCGGACGCGCGACGACGTCGCCCGGCTCGGCCGTCACCTCGCCCGGTTCGAGGGCGAACCCCTCCGCGTTCCAGGCGGCGAGCCCGCCGTCCAGGATGCGCACGCCGGCTACGCCGAAGTAGCGCAGGAGCCACCAGGCCCGGGCGGCCGACGTGCCGCCGACGGAGTCGTAGACGACGACGCGCGAGTCCGCCGAGACACCCCAGCTGCGCGCGGCCTGCTGGAACGCCGACGCCGAGGGCAGCGGGTGCCTCCCGGCAGCGGACGACGCGGGTGCGGCGAGCTCCGTCTCCAGGTCCACGTAGACGGCGCCCGGGATGTGGCCGGCGCGGTACTGGTCGTGACCGTCGGTCATCCCGAGCGCCCACCGGACGTCGAGCACCACAGGGCTGCCCTCTACCGGGTCAGTTCCCCCGCCGATCTGCAGATCGGCGGCCAGGCTCGCGGCGTCGACCAGAACTCGTTCCCTCATGCGGTGGCACTCCTCGTCGTCGGCTGTCGGTTCGTCGAGAACGGGGTTGTGTCCCTTCCGGACACCCGTAGGAACACAACCCCGTTCTCATCTCGGTGGGAATCAGGCCGCGTCGCCCGCCGCGTCGTCAGGAGTGTCCACGGGGGCGTCCTCAGGGGCGTTCCCGGCGGAGGCGAGGTCCAGGCGCATCGTGTAGGCGTCCATGTCCTCTGGCTGGTAGTAGCGCTTGCGCACGCCCAGGATCTCGAACCCGAAGTCCCGGTACATCTCGATGGCCGGCGCGTTGTCGACCCGGACCTCCAGCAGCACCGCCTCGGCCTTGACCTTGCGGGAGCGCTCGATCAGCGCGGTCAGGAGCTGTCGGCCGACCCCGTGCCGCTGCACGGCCGGGTCGACGCCGATGGTCATGACCTGCGTGACGTCACCGTCGAACCACAGGCCCGCGTAGCCGACGACGGGCTGGTCACCCGCGCGGTCGAGCCGCTCCGGCTCCGCCACGATGTACCAGCGGCCGAGGCCTGCGAGCTCGTCGGCGAGCATCCCGTAGGTCCAGGCACCCCGGCCGAAGAGCTGGCGCTCCAGCTCCAGGACCCGGTCGAAGTCGGCGTTGCGCAGCGGGCGCAGCCGCACCTCGGTGATCACGCGACGCCCCCGGCGGAACCGGTGGTCGAGCCCGGAACGGTGGTCGAGCCCGTCGAGACCCGCGCCGGCTCGTGCACGTCAGGTCGCCGGAGATACAGCGGCTCCGACGGCTGCTCCTCGCCGGCGTCACGGCGCACGAGAGCCAGCCGGGCCAGGACCGTCGCGTCGGGGACGAGGGGCGCGTCGTCGGCCACGGGCAGGAACTCCGGATAGAGCATCGCTCCCTCGCCGACCACGACGGGCAGCTGCCCGTCCGCCGTCCCGGGTGCGGCGAGCTGCGCCTGCGCGACGAAGCCCGCACGGTCGACGTCCGGCCCGGCCAGGCGCTCCACCACCGGAACGCCGTGCGGACCCTCGTGCGAGATCACGCGGTACCGGGCCCAGTAGACCTCCTTGCGGCGTGCGTCGGAGGTCGCGAGGATCTCCGTGCCCGGCCGCAGGCCGAGGTCGCTGACGGCCTGCACGGCCAGCGCGTCGAGGCTGGGCACACCGAGCACGGGGACGCCGATGGTCAGCGCGAGCGTGCGCGCCGTGACCAGCCCGACCCGCAGGCCGGTGAAGGGTGCGGGTCCCGTACCGGCGACGACGGCGGTCAGGCCGCTGGGCTCGACCCCTGCCTCGGCGAGGACCTCCTCGATCAGGGGCGCGAGCGACTCGGCGTGCCGCCGCCGCTCGTCCGAGGTCCGGGACGCGAGGCGCGTGCCGTCATCGGAGACGAGGGAGACGGCGACGGCTGCTGAGGTATCAAGAGCAAGAACGGCCACATGACCAGGGTACCGACCCAGCCGCGTCAGCTCAGCAGGGCGCCAAGGTCGATGCCGGCCCAGCGCTGCCCGACGGCGCGGATCGTCACCTTCCGCGTCCCTGCCTCCGGGTCCTCCTCCACGGACACCCCGGGGTCGAACGACGGCGCACCGCGCGGGCGCTCCAGGTCGATCTCCAGCCGGTCGTCCGCGAGCGCCTCTGCCAGGCCGCGACCCCACTCCACCACCGTCACGGAGTCCCCGAGGGACGAGTCGAGGTCGAGCGCGTCGAGCTCGCTCAGCCCGCCGAGCCGGTAGGCGTCGACGTGCACCAGGCCGGGGCCGCGCGTCCCGTCCTCCCGCGGCAGCGGCGGGTGCTCGCGCGCCACGATGAACGTGGGCGAGGCGACCTGGCCGCGTACGTGCAGGGTGGCGCCGATGCCCTGGGTCAGGGTGGTCTTTCCGGCGCCGAGGTCGCCCGTGAGGATCACCAGGTCCCCTGCGCGGAGCTGCCTGGCGAGGGCCGCGCCCAGTGCCCGTGTCGAGTCGGCGTCGGGCAGCTCCAGCGTCACCGCCTCCGACGTCGTGATGTCGCTCTGTCCTCCTGTTGCCCCGCTCACGCGGTCTCCCTTCCTGCGGTGCCCGCGTACACGCGGGGCACACGCGCCCCGAGGCGCGTGACGATCTCGTAGCTGATGGTGCCTCCTGCCTGTGCCCAGTCCTCCGCGTTCGGTGCGCCGGCGCGGGCGAGCCCGTCCGACGCCCCGAACAGGGTGACCACGTCTCCTGCCTGTTCCGGTGCGTAGGGGCCGAGGTCGAGGATCACCTGGTCCATGCACACCCGGCCGGCGATCCGCAGCACGCGGGCGGTGCCGAGCCCGGTACCGGGCGCCGCGACGTCGTCGACGCCGCCGCCGACCAGGACCGGGCCGCCGGGGCCGAGCGAGCCGCCCGAGGCGTGGCGGGGGATCCCGTCGCCGTACCCGAGCGGGACGACGCCGAGCACCGTGTCCTGCGTGGTGGTGTAGAAGTGGCCGTACGAGACGCCGTGGCCCGCCGGCACGCGTTTGACCGTGGCGAGCCGTGCCTCGAGCGTCATCGCGGGGCGCAGGCCGTAGTCGCCGGGCGCGCCCAGGTGCGGCACGGGCGACAGCCCGTAGACCGCGATCCCCGCGCGCACCAGGTCGTAGTGGGTGGACGGGTTCGTCAGGGTCGCCGCGGAGTTGGCGATGTGCCGCACCTCGATGGACATCCCGGCCGCCTCGGCGGCCCTGATCGCGTCCTCGAAGGCGTGGGTCTGCATCTTCACCGACGGGTGGTCGGGCTCGTCCGCGAGCGCGAAGTGCGACATGAGCCCGACGATCGCGAGCGGCCCCTCGGCCTGCAGTGCAGCTGCCCGGTCGAGCACTGCCGGCAGGTCCTCCGGCATGATCCCGTTGCGCCCCAGCCCGGTGTCGACCTTGAGGTGCACCCGGGCGGTCCGGCCGGCCGCGCGGGCGCCGTCGGCCACCTCGTCCAGTGCCCATGCGCCGGCGACGGCGATGTCGACGTCGTTCCTGATCAGGTCGGCGAACGGGGCGCCGGGTGCGTAGAGCCAGGTGAGGATCCGGGCCTCGGGTCCGACGACGGCGCGGACCGCCAGCGCCTCCGCGGCGTGTGCCGCGCCGAGCCACGTGGCGCCGCCCGCGAGCGCGGCCCGGGCCGCCGGCGCGAGGCCGTGCCCGTACGCGTCCGCCTTGACGACCGCCATGACCTGGGCGGTCGGGGCGGTCGTCCGCAGGGCGCGCACGTTGTCGCGGATCGCGTCCAGATCGACGACGGCGCGGGCGGGGTGGTCGGGGGCGGTGCTCATCGCACCGATTCTTGCACCTGGTGCCTCTCGGGGGATCCCCACTCGCTCAGGGTTCTGCGCGACTCGAAGCGGCGGAGCCGCCCGGACAGCGGGTCGGTGAGCTCGAGCGACCGGGACAGGAGCTGCAGCGGCCGGTCGAAGTCGTCGGGTTCGGTGTCGCGGAGCTCGGGCCAGAACGGGTCGTGCAGGATCGGCAGCCCGAGCGACGCCATGTGCAGCCTGAGCTGGTGGGTCTTGCCGGTGTGCGGTTCCAGGCGGTAAAGACCCAGGCCACGCGCTTTGTCGACCGCAGAGAGGGTGATCAGGGACTCGGTGTTCGGCTCGCCGGGCACCTCCTCGGCCCTGGTGACGCCGCGCCGCTTCACCATGCGGCTGCGCAGCGTGACGGGCTCACCCCGGGCGACCAGGGCGGCGTCGGGCACAGCGCCGTCCGCCGGCACGAGCGGGGCCACGGCCTCGTAGACCTTGCGCACCTCGCGGCGGGCGAACGCCTCCTGGTACGCGCCGCGCACCTCCGGTCGCACCGTGAGGACCAGCACACCCGCGGTGCCGCGGTCGAGCCGGTGCGCCGGCGAGAGCTCCGGCAGGTCCAGGGCGACCCGGAGCCGGACCAGGGCGGTCTCCCGGATCCACCGCCCGCGCGGCATCGTGGCGAGGAAGTGTGGCTTGTCGACGACGAGCAGGTTCTCGTCGCGGTGCAGCACCTCCGGCTCGAACGGGATCTTGTCCTCGTGCGCCGGCGGGTCGCGGTACAGGTAGAGAAAGCCGCGCGGCTCGTACGGGGTCGTCGGGGTGAGCGGCTCACCGCTGCCGGTGACGATCTCGCCCAGGCCCAGCTTCTCGCGCAGGCGCACCTCGTCGTCGCGGAACCGGTCCAGGAGGTAGTCGAGCGCGCACGGGAACCGCGCGACCACCTCCGGGTCGTGCGGCAGCACTATCCGGGTCGGGTTGAGCCCGTCCCGCACCGGCAGCGGCGGGCGGTGCTTGCTGGGGCCGGACCTGCGTCCGGTGCCCGAGGGCGGGTGGCTCACGCCGTCAACCTAACCCCGCACGACCTGCGGTCATCATCCCGAAACATTTGTGCCAGAACCCGTCGAAGTTGAAACAGGAATGCAACGCGCAGTCCTCACCGGCCTAACGGCGCCCACCTAGTTTCGCAGCAGAGCCGCGCGGTCGTGCGGCACATGACACCGGAGGAACCGTGAAGGCCCTGAAGAACCCTGCCCTGCAGATCGGCATCGCCGCCGTCGCCGGAATCGCCTTCGGGCTCCTCGTCGGCGAGTGGGCGAGCAACCTGAAGTTCGTCGGCGACCTCTTCATCCGGCTCATCCAGATGTCGATAGTGCCGCTCGTCATGGCCTCGGTGATCGTCGCGACGGGATCCATGAGCGGCAAGGGCGCCGGCGGTCTCGCCGCCAGGACCTTCGGCTGGATGATCTCCTTCTCCGTCGTCGCCGCGCTGCTCGCCTGGGGCCTGAGCAGCCTCCTGCGCCCCGGGGCCGGCATGGTGTTCGACGGCGAGCTCGACCCCGCACTCACGCCGCCCGAACCGACGAGCTGGCAGGACACCGTCCTCGGCTTCGTGTCGACGAACATCTTCGAGGCCATGTCGACGGCGACCATGGTGCCGATCATCGTCTTCTCGCTGCTGTTCGGCGCCGCGCTCAACGCGTACATCGCCCGGACCGGCAACCGGCTCGTGCTCGGGTTCTTCGACCAGCTCCAGCAGATCGTCCTCACGATGATCCGGTTCGTCATGCACATCGCGCCCGTCGGAGTGTTCTGCCTGCTCGCGGCGCTCGCGGGCGACGTCGGGTTCGCCGTCGTGACGACAGCACTGAGCTACCTCGGGACCACCCTGCTCGGCGTGGTCGTCCTCCTGGTCCTGTTCGTCACCGTCGTCACGCTGCGCACGCGCCTGAGCCCGTGGCGCCTGCCGCGCAAGCTCGCGGAGCAGACGGCGATAGCGGTCACGACCACGAGCTCGGCGGTCACCTACCCGACGGTGCTGCGCAACGCCGTCGAGAAGGTCGGCATCAGCAAGCGCGTCGCGAGCTTCACCCTGTCGGTAGGCCTGACGATGGGTTCCTACGGAGCCGTCCTCAACTACATGATCGTCGTGATGTTCCTCGCCCAGGCGGGCGACGTCACCCTGTCGCCGGGACAGCTGGTCCTCGGCATGGCGCTCGCCGTGCTCCTCAACATGGGCACCATCACGGTGCCGGGCGGCTTCCCGGTGGTCGCGATGTTCCTCGCGACGTCGCTCGGCCTCCCGCTCGAGGCGGTGGGGCTGCTCATCGCGGTGGACTGGTTCACGGGCATCTTCCGGACGTTCCTCAACGTCAACGGCGACACGCTCGTCGCGATGCTCGTCGCGAACGCGAGCGGCGAGATCGACCGCGACGTCTACGACGAGCGGAAGACGGTCGCGGAGAGCAACGCCTCCGTCGACAGCGATGACGATGACGATGACGACGACGAGCCGAACGCCGATGAGTCGTACGCCACAGCAGCGCCGGCGAACCAGCCCGTCTGAAACCTTGCAGTGAGTGCAACAAAGATGGACGATGCGGGAATGGACCTCTACGACATCCCCTTCCACACGATGGACGGCACCGAGATCTCGCTGGCCGAGCACAAGGACGACGTGGTGCTCGTGGTGAACGTGGCCTCGCGGTGCGGTCTGGCGCCGCAGTACGCGACCCTGGAGGAGCTGCAGAAGAAGTACCAGGACCGGGGGTTCACGGTGCTGGGCTTCCCCAGCAACCAGTTCCTGCAGGAACTGAGCTCGAACGAGAAGATCGCCGAGTTCTGCTCCATGACGTACGGCGTCACGTTCCCTGTGCTCGACAAGATCCGGCTGAACGGACGGAACGCTCACCCGCTCTATGTCGAGCTCAAGAAGGCGGAGGACGCCGAAGGGCACTCCGGCAAGATCCGGTGGAACTTCGAGAAGTTCCTGGTCCTGCCCGGCGGCGACGTGCGCCGCTACTCACCGAAGACGCTGCCGGACGACCCGGCGATCATCGGCGAGATCGAGGCGCACCTGCCGCGCTGAGGCTCAGGAGGCCGCCGCCGAGGAGGCGGCAGCCTCCTTCCTCAGTTCTCACCTTCCTCAGTCCTCACTGGGCGCGAGCGTGAGCCGCATGGCGACCGGCACCACGTCCGAGGCGTCGCCGAGCCAGCCGGTCCACACCCTCGTCAGGCCAAGCTCCCTTCCGGGATCGGTCTCCTCGGCGATCAGCCTGTGCTTGCTCACGAGCGGCATGGCCGTGAGCTCGCTGACCGTCAGAATCTCGATGACCAGCACGTCGACCCGATCCAGGCCGAACGCGAGCCAGTCCTGACTCACTCGCAGCGAGAGCGTGTCGAGCGCCGTCAAGCGGGACATCACTGCACTGAATGCTGTATCTGTCATGCAGCCTTGACGCTCGAACCACGCGGAGGTCACAGCACTTCCGGGAAATGTTTCACCCCAATTTCGCCCGGCCTGAGGCGTCCCTGCGCAAATCTCGACGGTGGTGCCCGCGGCTCAGGCGGGGCATACGCTGTTGGGCATGGAACCGACCCGATTCCGGCAGGCCACGCCCGAGGACGCGCAGGCGCTCCTTGATGTCGAGCGCGCCGCCGGGATCGCGGCGCTCGGCCATATCTTCCCGCCGGGCATGTATCCCTTCCCTGCCGACGAGGTCCTGGCCAAGTGGGAGTCCGCGCTCACCGAGCCCGGTGTGCGCGTGCTCGTCCTGGACGACGACGCCGACAGCTCCCGGCTGGCCTGCTTCGTCGCCCACGACGAGCGGCTGCTGCGGCACCTGGCGGTGCACCCGTCCCGCTGGGGCGCCGGCCTCGCCCGCGCGGCGATGGACGCTGCGGTCGCCGAGATGCGTGACCCGCGCCTGTGGTGCCTCGCCGACAACGACCAGGCCATCGGCTTCTACGAGCACCTCGGCTGGCGCCGTACCGGGCGCACCCTGGCATCCGACTACGCGCCGTTCCCGGACCAGGTGGAGATGGCCCTCCGCCGGGACTGACTCCCGGACCGGCCCTCGGCCCGGCAACAGGACCGGCTACAGGTCGACGAGCCCTGCCCGGTACCCGAGCACCACCGCCTGTGTCCGGTCCCGGGCCTGCAGCTTCCCGAGGACCGACGCCACATGCGTGCGCACGGTCTCGACCCCGACCACCAGCGCAGCGGCGATCTCCCCGTTCGTCATGCCCTGAGCCACCAGCCCCAGCACCTCCCGCTCGCGCGGCGTCAGCACCGGCGCACCGGCCGTCGCACGCGGGCGGGTCCGGACCAGGTCCCGGAGCGCCTGTGGATACAGCAGGCTCTGCCCGACGGCGACCGTCCGGACCGCCTGCACCATCTCGTCGGCACCCGCCCGCTTGAGCAGAAATCCGGACGCCCCCACCGCCAGCGCGTCGAGGACGTAGCCGTCGTGCTCGAACGTCGTCACCACGAGCACGCGAGGCGGCTCCGGCAGCCGCAGCACGAGTTCCGTCGCCCGCAGCCCGTCCACACCCGGCATCCGCACGTCCATGCAGACGACGTCGGGCCGCAGGGCGCGCGCCAGCTCGACCGCCTGGGCGCCGTCGCCTGCCTCCCCGACGACCTCGATATCGGGCTCGGCGTCGAGGATGAGGCGCAGGCCGCTGCGGACGAGCGGTTCGTCGTCGGCGACGAGCACCTGGACCTGGGTCTCAGGCATCTGGATCCTTCCGGTCGGCCCCGCCTGTTGCCCGGGGTGCGCAGGGCAGCGTCGCACGAAACACCCACCGGTCGCCGTCCGGCCCCGCATGGACGGTGCCGCCGAACAGGGCGACGCGCTCCCGGACACCCGACAGGCCGCGCCCTCCGGTCGGGCGCCTGCCGGGACGCGTGCCGAGGCGGACCGGGTTCACCACCTCGATCCGTACCTCGTCGCCGCCGTGCCCCACGGTGAGCCGGACGGGGCCGGGAGCGCCGTGCCGGTGGGCGTTGGTGAGTGCCTCCGTGACGATGCGCTGCACGGTCCGGCCGAGCAGCGCGGGCAGCCCGGCGGGCAGGTCGAGCTGAGCGCTCAGGTCCAGTCCCGCGCGGCGGTGCGCCGACACGACGTCGTCCAGGGCAGGTGCGAGGGCGACAGGTGCGTCGTCGTCGGCGTCGTCGCGGAGGACGGCGAGCAGCTGGTCGAGCTCGGCGAGCGCCGACCGTGCGGTGTCCTCGATGGCGGCCAGGGCTTCAGCCGCCGCGTCGGGGTTGACCGCGACCACCCGGCGTCCGGCCGCAGCCTGGACGCTGACGACCGTGAGCGCATGGCCTATCCCGTCGTGCAGCTCGCGCGCCAGGCGGGTGTGCTCCGCCTCCCGGCGGGCCCTGGCGAGCGCCGTCTCCATGCGGTCGTGCGGCGTGGGCCCGAGCACCCGGCCGGCGAGCGCCGCCGCGGCGGCGCCCAGCGGCCAGGTGGCGATCAGGGCCAGCAGCGCGAAGACGGCGCACGCGACCAGCCGCAGCGCGAGGGACACCGGCCCCGTCGGCAGCGGCAGCCCGGTGTAGAACGAGTCCCCGGAGCGCAACGCCTCTCCGGCGACTGCCTCCGCGCCGATCAGAACCGCCATCGGCACGCCAGCGAACAGCCCGGCTGCCACGAGCAGGCCGGAGGCGAGGTGTCCCGCCACCCAGGCCGCCGTCCGGAGCCGGTGCGCGGGGCGGGGCCGGGCGGGGACCACCAGCTCGTCGTCCACGTCGAGCAGCGCGCGGGCCGCGGTGACCTCCAGCTCCCGAGCTCCGGGCACCAGCCCGAGCCCGATGGCGGCCGCGACCGTCGCGACCGCCACCACCCAGGCGGGCAGCCCTGCGGCGACGATGTTCAGCAGGCTGTAGACGAGCAGCACCAGGGCCAGCCCGATCGCCCCGCCGAGCATCTGCCAGGCGAACCGCCGAGCGAGATACCGAGTGAGATCTCCGGTGAGCTGCCGCCTTGTCGCCTGCATGCCGTCATCCTCTCCGGTCCTCAGGCCCACCCGCCAGGCAACCTGCTGCGTCAGACGGCCGGGAGCTGTTCCCGGGCCGGCGTCCCGGCACCGAGCGCCGGCGTGCCGCGCTCGGACCGGGTCTGGTGCGCCACGTAGCCCCAGACGGCGAGCGCCAGGGCCGGACCCCAGTACCAGCACGGGAACGTGAGCGCGCCGACGACGCCCTCGACCAGGCCCTGCCCGCCGAACATCACCAGCATGGGAACGATCGAGAAGATCAGCGTGACCGCGATCAGCCCGCCGGGCACCGCGGCCGCGGCGACGGGTACGCGGCGCCCGGCCAGCCCCGGCATCCAGCGGGGGAACACCTCGCCCCAGGGGCGGATCAGGCCCAGCGTGAGGAAGACGCCGAGCCACGCGCCGCTGGACAGTGTCAGCCCCCAGATCCGCGTGGACAGGTCCATGTCGAACCCGAGCTGCGGCCACGGGGTGAGCCAGGTGAGCCGCACCAGGGCGTACGGGAGCGGTCCGGTGGCGGCGACGATCGTGATGGCCTTGCGGTGCCGCACCACCCAGTCCGTGGTGCGCTCCATGACCGGCGTGCCCGCCAGGGCCTGTACCCCGGCGGCAGCCCACAGGGTCCCGACGGCGAGCACCAGCAGGGAGAGCAGGAGCCCTACGCGGTTCTCGAACAGGCCGGCGCCGAGCATGCGCACTATCCCGGCGAGGGCGTCCCGCGCCAGGAACCCGCCGACGACGAGCAGGGCAAGGCCGGGTACGCCCACCGTCCAGCGGGCGACCCGGTACCGGCGCACCACCTGGACGAGCAGGACCACGACGGC
Source organism: Promicromonospora sp. NPDC050249 (assembly GCF_040656015.1). Taxonomy (NCBI): domain Bacteria; kingdom Bacillati; phylum Actinomycetota; class Actinomycetes; order Micrococcales; family Promicromonosporaceae; genus Promicromonospora; species Promicromonospora sp. NPDC050249. Next base: position 20,114 of record NZ_JBFAKY010000042.1, read on the forward strand.
CAGCGGCATCGCCATGGCGACGAGGTAGCCCATCGTGGACAGCGGGCCGCTGCCCTGCAGCACCACCCCGAACACGGCGAGCTGCAGCGCGGCTGCCCCGACCCGGCCCCGCACGCGCAGGACGCCGGCGAGCGCCGCGATACCACTGGCGACGCCTGCCAGCGCCGTGACGACGTGCACGGTGGTCGCGGTGTCCTGTCCGGCGAGCCGGGCCAGGAGCGCGGTGGCGGGGTCCGCGTAGACGTTGGGCAAGAGGCCCAGCATCCAGGCCAGGCCGAGCAGCGCGGTGGCGCCGCTCGCGATGGTGGCGCCGATGAGCGTGGCGCGGGGCAGGCGTTCCATGAGGGTTCCTTCCGGTCGGTCGTGCGGTATGCCTCCACACTCCCGTCCGCCACGTGCCCTCCCCTCCCCCGACCGGGGGATATCGGCTGGTGGCCGGGGGATACGCGGGGATACGTTCACCGGTATGACGCGCGACGGTGTGACGTTCGACGAGGAGCTGGCCGAAGGGCTCGCCGTGCCTACCGACGGCTGGGACTTCTCCTGGTTCGCGGGCCGCGCCACGGAGGAGCGACCCGGCTGGGGTTACGTGCGGCTCTGCGGCGAGCGGCTGGGCCGGGTCGACTCGGTGCTCGACGTCGACACCGGCGGCGGGGAGGTGTTCGCGGAGGCGCTGGGGCTGGCGGAACGCGTGCCCGGCACGGTGCGGGCCACCGAGGGCTGGGCGCCCAACCACGCGCTCGCCTCGGCCGCGCTCGAACCGTTCGACGGTGTCGTGACCCTGGTCGAGGACTCAGCGGCCCCGCTCCCCTTCGACGACTCCACGTTCGGCCTGGTCACGGGCCGCCATCCGGTCTCGTTCCCCTACGCGGAGGCTGCCCGCGTGCTGGCTCCGGGCGGCACGGTCCTGGTCCAGGAGGTGGGAGCCGGCTCCAACCGGGCCCTGTACGAGTTCCTGATGGGCCCACAGGAGAACCGGGACGCCGAGTACCTGGACGACGTGCGCGCGCAGGTGGGCGCCGTAGGGCTCGAGATGGTGCGGCTCCAGGACGCGCTCACCCGGGTCGAGTTCTTCGACCTGGCGGCGGTGGTGCACTTCCTGCGCAAGGTCCTGTGGACGGTGCCCGACTTCACTGTCGAGAAGTACCGTGACCGGCTCGGCGCGCTGCGGGACCACATCGCGGAGCACGGCTCGTTCGTCTGCCACAGCCGGCGAACGCTCGTGGAGGCACGAAAGCCCTAGCGGCGCGGGGGGCGTGCCCGGACGCCCGCCTCAGGGCAGCTGCCTCAGGGCAGCTTGGCAGGCTTCCCGTTCACGTCCTGGCGGGCCGACGGCGGGTCGACGCGCTGGGCCGTCAGGTCACGCGGCGTCAGGGTGAAGCCCTGCCAGTGCATCTCCATCGGGCTCTGGTCCTCGTCGCGCGCGACGTGGTGGAAGCCGACGGCGACCCAGGTGACGACGTCGGACAGCTCCGCCCCGTCCTGCGCGAAGTCGAGCACGCCGGACCCGCACGTGCCCTCCTTGTTCGCCGTGGCGAACAGCTGGCAGTCGTCGGCCTCGGTGAACGCGATCGCGTACCCGGCGTCGTCGACGTCGTCGTGATGGTGGTCCTGCGTGAGCTCGAACGGCGTCGTGGCGCCGAGATCCACCTGGTAGGAGATCTCGTGCCCGTCCTCGTTGAGCACGGCGGGGTTCACCACGCGCCACCAGCGGCGGTCCGCCGCCTCCGCGGTGCCCTCGTGCGTGATCGGGGTGAGCTCGCCCGCGACGAGCGGTGCCCGCGGCCCTTGCTCGCCGGTCGGTGCGGCGTCGTACTGCTCGACCGCCTGCCCGCCCTGGCCGCCGAGCGCCCAGTGCACCCGCCACACCGCGTTGTGCGAGTGGCTGGTGGCGTAGTCGGTGTCTCCCGGGCCGACCGGCCAGCCGTGGGCCGGGTCGTCCCCGTAGTCCTCCGGCGACAGGTCGCCGGTGGCACCGAGGTCGGACCGGATGGTCCCGTCGCTGCCGAACGTGTACTGGCTGACGTACTCGTACCAGCCGACCTTCGACACGGTCGCGAGCCGCAGCTCGGTGCGCCGTGCCACCTCGGCCCCGGCGCCCTCGCCGCTGCGGTACGCGATGCCGCCGTCGACCACTTCCTGGCAGAGCACGGACCGCTTCTCGCCACCCCCGCCCAGCGAACCGTCGCCGACCTTCGGCAGGTACGTCTCGAGACGCTCACCCAGGCACTCGGTCGTGGTCAGCGTCATCATCTGGGGGCCGCCGAAGCCCTGCGTGGTGATGTCCTCGGTATTGCGCAGGCCGGTGTCGTACGGCACCTCGAGCTGCCCGATGGACAGCTCGGCCAGCACCTGCACCGGTTCGTGGCCTGCCGGAGTGAAGTGGACGTCCTCGAGCACCAGCCCGCGGCTGGAGTCCACCCGCCAGCACATGGTCCACGTCGAACGGCTGAGCAGCTCCTGCGTGATCGGCTCGTTCTCCGGGCAGCTCAGGTCCACACCGCCCGACGCCGTCTTCTCGTCCGTCAGCGGGGCAGGCGCCGCAGGTAGCGCGTGCTCCACGACCAGGATCGCGGCCACGACGAGCGCGACGATGGCCGCCGCTGCGACGACCGCCGGAATCATCCCTCGTCTCGGCGACAGCTCGGACACGACTCCCCCTTGGATCTCGGGCACACGGCCCGTCTGCGGGCCGTTCGGGAACAGGACCGGCCCGGTGCGACGACGTCGCACCGGGCCGGTCTTACTGCGTCAGACACTTGCTACTGCGTGAAGAGACTCAGCTCATCAGACGGCAGGCTTGTCGCCCGACATCCGACCCATCGCCGTGGCGAAGGCCTGGCTGATCTCGCGGCGACGCTTGATCATGACCGCACCGGCACCGAGCAGCAGCACCATGGCGGCGATCAGAGCGGCGACGTTCGCACCGGTGTTGGCAAGGCCGTCGTCGCCGTTGCCGGCGCCCGCACCCGAACCGTCACCGTTGCCGTCACCGTTGCCGGAGCCGCTGTTGCTGGCCACGACGGTGATCGGCGTCTGCGCGCCTTCGCCGCCGTCCTCCGGCTGAGCGTCGACGATGATGACGCCCGGCGGGGTCCCCTCGGGAACCGTGATCGGGGTCTCGAAGCCGCAGTCGTCGCCGACGGTCACGGTGACGGGGTCACCGATGTTGTTGCCCTGCGTGTCCTTCAGCTGGACGATGACCGTGGAGCCGGCCGGGAAGCCCGAACCGGTGACGATGACCTCGTCGCCGGCCTCCACCACTGCCGGGTCGGCAACGATGCTCGGGTTCGTGCACTCACCCGGGGGGTTCGTGCCCGGGGGCAGGATCTCGAGCGGTGCCTCGGCACCCTCGCTGCCGTCCTCAGGAACGGCCTCGACGACGTGGTCGCCGGGCTCTGCGTCCTCAGGAACGGTCAGGTCGGTGATGAAGCCGCAGGCCTCGTCCGGGGTGACCATGACCGCGTCGCCGACCGGGTTGCCCTCGGCGTCGCGCAGCTGCACGGCGACCGGGACGCCCGCCGGGAAGCCCTGGCCAACCACCGAGACGGTGTCGCCCGGGTAGACAGCACCCGGCTCGACGGTCAGCGTCGGGTCCATGGCGCAGATGTCGGAGCCAGCGACCACTGCCAGCGGGGCCTCAGCGGCCTCACCGGTGGTGTCGTCCGTACCCACGACCGGGTAGACGCCGAGCTCGGCGTCAGCCGGAACCGGAACCGCGACGGTGAACGAACCGTCCGAGTCGGTGTCGACCGGGATGGCGTCGCCCACGGGGTTGCCCTCGGGGTCGGTCAGCTGAACGGTCGCGGTCGAGTCGGGCGTGTAGCCCTCACCGGTCGCGATCGTCGACTGGCCGGGCGCGACAGTGGCGGGGTCGACCGACAGCGACGGGTCGATGTCGCCGGGCCCACCGTCGTCGGGCGTGATGCGCACGGCGGCGTTGCCCAGGTTGATGCGAGCGAGCTCGTTCTCCCCCGGCAGCAGCGCGATGCTCAGCGCGTTCAGGTCGAGCGACGTGACGACCTCGTCCGCCGTAGCGGTCGGGGCCACCGAGTCAGCGGTCTCGGTCACCTGACGGTTGATCGTGATCGAGAGGACCTGGGACAGGACGTCGAAGACCGGCGAGAGCAGCTCGCGGATCGGGGCAGTGATCGAGTCCGTCTTGAGGTCGTTGATCAGCAGCTCGAAGATGTTGTCACCCTCGTCGCTGATCAGCAGCTCGTACACCGGGGCAAGGATCGGCGCGAGCGCCGGGCCGACCGTGTTGATGGTGTTGACCAGGACCGTGGCGACCGGGCCCATGGTGCCCGTGCTGTTGTTGACTGCCTCGGGGAAGTCGCCGTTCACGGCGTCGACCAGGGGCAGCGACCACGAGACGTCGAGGGTGCCGAGGGCGCCCTCCTCGTAGAAGGCGATGTTGATCGTGACGGAGTTCAGCGAGTCCTCGATCGCGCCGATGAGGATGTTGGTGATCTCCTCCATCAGCTCGTGCACGGTCTCCGCGATGAGCGGGTAGGTCGTGTCGTCGATGAGCTCGGTGTTCGGGGGCAGGCCGTTGAGGCCTTCCTCGTTACCCTCGGGGCTGTCGACAAGCTTGTCGAGGTGGATCTCCAGCTGACCGGTCGACAGGTCGATCGTGATCAGCTGGTTCGCCGAGGTGATCGGCTCGCCCACGACGGACTGGAACAGGTTCTCCTGCATGTTGCTGTCGACCGTGATCGAGGGCGTCGGAACACCCGGGACCGCGTCGAACAGGCCGGTCAGGGCACTGTCGTCCAGGTTCTCGTTGACGAGGTCCTCGACGGTCGTGTCGATGGTGCCACCGATGTCGTAGATCGACGCGGCAGCGTCCTCGATGACCGGGGAGTGCAGGAACAGGTCCAGGTCGGCAACGCGGTACTGGCCGAGGCCACCCACGCCGTCCTGGTCCAGGATGACGCCGTCCTCGGCCTTGACCTCGGCCGCAGCAGCACCGGCCTCCAGGAGGAGCTGGTCGACGATCTTGTCGGTGAGGCCGTCGATGCCCAGCAGGCGTGCGACGGACAGGACGTCAACGGACGCCTTGCCGAAGTCCTCGGTCTTGCCGTCGAGGTGGACGCCACCGTCCGCGCCGAGCAGGCCCGACACCGCGTACGCGTCGACTGGGGACGACGCCTCGCTCTTGCTGGCGAGCGCGCCAGCCTGACCGTAGTCAAGAATCTCGTCGAGGCGAACCTCGACGTCACCGAGCTTGATGAGCTCGGAGCCGAGCAGCTCGACGTTGAGGTTGCCCTCGTTCGGCCCGGGGTTCGACTCCGAGCCGGCCTGCGAGTAAGCGGCTGCCAGCAGCGCCTCCTGGAAGAGCGTCGAGTCGAGGACGCTCGCAGCGGCCTCGGACGGCTCGTCCGGGTAGTTGTTCACTGCGACCGCAGGCAGTCCGGTGGCCGTAACCACGACTGCGGTTGCCGCGGCCGTCGCCAGGGTCCGGCGCCACGGGGCGCCGCCCTTCCGACGTCGGCCTGACGGTACTTGCGTTCGGTTCAAGAGAACTCACTCCTCCATATACACGCTTCAAGTGAAAGCGTCCGGATCGGTACGTGATCACGTCCGGAATCGGCTGGGGCGAGGCGTATGACACACCGGTGCCCGGGCTTTAGAGAACAGTGATTCCCAGGGACCTGCCAGGCGGAGCGGCAATCGTGCGCTGACGCAACTCAACGCAATTCGCCGTGCGCTCGAATCGATAGGAGGAGCGATAAAGGCATCCGCATGCACGTGCGCGGAAAGAAGTGACGGAAGTCCGAAATGCCGGGTGAAAAACCCTACCAACAGCAGGTGAAAACCTTGCGTTCAGGTCGCGTGTCAGCCACCGGCAAGCCAAGCGGGCGGACGGGTCTCGGCGAGCCGCACCAGGTCCCTGCGGTCCCGGATGCCCAGCGTGGCGTAGGCCCGGCGCAGCCGGTTCACGACTGTCCGCTCGGACACGAAGGTCGCCTGAGCGATCTGCGAGTTCGTCGCACCGTGCACCGCCAGCTTGACCATCTCCCGCTCGTGCGTGCCGAGCACCTCCCACTCGGGGCCGGTACCACCGCTCGCATCGGCCTCCGCGAGGAAGGCGTCGATACCCCGCAGCCAGCCCGCCATCCCGGCCAGCCGCACGAGCGTCCTCGCCTCGTCGAGCATCGCGTTTCCGGTGGCGCGGCCGCCGCGCGTCACCGCGTACCGGCCGTACGCGACGAGCATGCGAACCCGCTGCCACGGCGACATGGGGGCTGACGGAGCGTGCAGCGCGGTCTCGAACGCTACCGACGGCACACCGTCGTCGGCCAGCAGCGCATCGAGCCTCGCGTAGGCGGCGGCGACATCGGGCGTCGACCGTTCCTCGGGTGCCACCGGCGGGTCGAGCAGCCGCTGGGCTCGCGGCCCCACCCTGCCGGGCGGCGTGGAAGCCATGACGGACTCCACGAGATCACACCGCACCTGCACGCGTCCCCGGTAGGGCCAGGCGCAGTGCTCGAGCGCGATGGTCAGCAGCGCGACCGCGCCTTCCGCCTGTCCGACGACGAGGTGGGCGGCGCCCAGGTCCGCGGCGTACTCGCCGAGCACCCTTGCCGACCAGCTGCCCGCCTGCGCCGGCATCGTGCTGCCAGGCACGGTCCCGTCGACGACGGCGTCCGCCGAGGCACGCATACCCCGGGCCGGCAGCCACGCGTCGACGGACGGGCGCAGCTCGGTGGCGTGCGCGAGGTGCGCGCGGACGTCGACCGCGCGCCCGTCGAACGCGGCCACCCGGGCTGCGGCGAGGTCGCGCGCGACGATCTCCGCCACCGCCCTGTCCGGCGTCGCGCCGGAGTGGTCGGCGAGAAGTCCGCGTGCGCCGACCACGTCCCCCAGCGTCAGGAGGGCGCGTACCTGGATGTCGACGCCGACCCAGTCCTGGCCGGGCGTCGGCCCGATCAGTCGCAGGTCCGCCCGCAGCGCGCCGGGGTCCGGCAGGTCGCCCGTGTCCTCGAGGCACAGCAGTGCCTCGGCCACCCGTGCTCCCGCGGCGCGGGCCTCCGCGCCGACACCCGTCAGGTCGCGCCACCACAGATGGTCGGTCCATTCCGCGCCCACCCCGTCCGGCACCAGCGAGCCGGCCAGATGGTCCCGCCAGGTGCGACCGGTCATGAGCGACACCCCGACCGCGCGCGCCGCCAGGTGCGGGTCGGGCACGGCCGCCACGGCTGCCCACGCGCGCGCGGGCAGCTCCTCGAGGTGCAGCCCGTCGAGGATCCTCAGCAGCGCGCCGGCGTCGGTGACGTCACGATCCGGTGCCAGGGCGTCCCGGCCGTCCACCTGGCCGTCCGCGCCCCGCACCTCCTTGCACAGCAGGGCGAGCAGCGGGTGCCGCACGCTCGAGCGGCCGTCCCGGCGCGCCGCCGCGGCGCCGAGGGGTGCGGTCGCGAGCGCGGTCATGGTCGCCGGGTCGAGCCCGGCAAGCATCGCGCGGTAGGCGCGCCGGGCCGCCGAGCCCACCGTCTCGGGCCCGGCCCATGAGACGTCCCCGCGCAGCTCCGCGGCGCTCAGCGAGCCCGCGAGCTCGAGGGCGAGGCGCGGGTTGCCTGCGCTCCACCAGCGCAGGTGCTCGACGACGTCGGCCGCCACCGGGGCGCTCATCTCCGTCGCGAGCGCACGACGCAGGGACATCCGGTCGAGCGGGCCCAGCTCGAGCACCTCGACGTCGTCGGAGAGCGGCTCGACCGCGATGCTCCGCACCGCGGCGATCACCCGCCAGTCCTGTCCGTACGCCTCGTCCGCCAGGTGCTGGAGCCAGCGCGCGCGCTCAGCGGTCAGCACCCCGACGTCGTCGACGAAGAGGACGCGCGGCCCGGAGCCACCGTCGCCCGCCCAGACCGAGACCGCGCGCAGGAACCCTGCCGCGTCGAAGCCCGGGCCGTCCGCCGGGTCGTCCGGCACGGACCAGGCCGACAGGTCGACCCGCCGGCTGTTGTCCAGGTCGTGCGCGGACGGCCGGGACGAGCACGGCCGTACCACGCGGACCGCCGACGATCCGGCGCCGACCTGCTTCAGCGCGTGGAGCACCGTGGAGGTCTTGCCGATCCCGCTCAGTCCGCGCACGACCAGGACCGTCGGGTCCAGGTCGGTTGCGAAATGCCCGATGACCCGCAGCTCTCGATCACGCCCGTGGACCACGAGGTCCCTCCCCCTGCTGCCTGCCTGGTTCGTCCATACCCTCGGCACTGCCGAAGGCACCGCCACGGAAGGCCCGTTACTTGATGGCACGCACACCCCAATTCGCCACTTACATGAATGTCTATCAGTAGCGCCTCAGGAGTCTATGACAGGAGATGAATCGTGCAGGATGAGTGTGTGGTACGGGATATTACGGCTCTACTGGCGGATCTCGGACAGGTAAGGGAAACTCCGCACCCGCAAATCCAGGCGGAATGTCTCATTCCAAGGGTGGGGCGTCACGCCAGGGGGCCGAGCATTTCCTGTCTGCCCACGTCGGACCGCACCGCGCCGTCGAGCACGTCGACCAGCTTCTTCTCCTCGTACCGGAAGTGCGTCTCCATGACGGCCTCGATGCCGTCGAGGTGCCGCAGCAGCTCGTCCTGCGCCGCACCCGACAGAGCGGCGCGCTCCAGCTCGCCCAGGAGGTGGTCGAGCATCGAGTGGTCCCGCTTCAGGTCGGCGACGACGGGCGCCAGCTCGGGCCGGTCCGCCAGCACCACGTCGAACAGCGTCGCGTCCTCGCTGCGGTGGTGGCCGGTGAGCGCCGCGCAGAAGCCGACGCAGTAGAGCCGCAGCTCCCTCGCCGCCGTCGGTCCTTCCGCGCCGTCCTCGACCGCGGACCGCGCCACGGCGAGTGCGTCCCGCAACCGCCGGTGGACCTCACGAAGCTCCTGGCCCCAGGCGACGACACGTTGGCTCATCACCGCAACCATAGCCCGGGGCGCGCCCGGCCTCAGGCGCGCAACAGCTCGGCGACGACGGCAGGCACCGCCTGGGCGATCCCCAGCGCCGTCACGGGACCACCGGCGGACGCCCGCGCCGCGGCCCGGCCATGCACGAGCACGGCGGCGGCCGCGAGCCGGGCCGCGAGCGCCTCGTCCTCCACGACGTCGGCGGAGCGGCCGGCGAGCAGCGTCCCGAGGATCCCGGCGAGCACGTCACCGGCCCCCGCCGTGCCGGTCCAGGCCGGCGCGTCGGCCTGGGCGTACACGTCGCCCGGGCCCGCCACGACGGTGATCGCGCCCTTGAGCAGCACGGTCGCACCGGTGGCCTGGTGCGCGGTACGCACCCAGCGCAGCGGCTGCGCCTCGACCGCCGCGCGGTCGACGTCGTGCCCCAGGCCCTGCAGCAGCTCTGCCAGCTCACCGGCGTGCGGGGTCAGGACCGCCCAGGCCGGGAGCCGGTGCTCCAGCATGGTGAGTGCACCCGCGTCGATGACGGCGGGCATCTTGCCGCCGGTCACGTCCTCGGAGAGCACTCCGGTCACCGCGGCGAGCGCCCCGAAGATCCGGCGGGCCTGTCCGTCGTCGTCCGGCCCGTCGTCGTCGGGGCCGAGCGCGGGGACACCCGGCCCGAGCACCCACGCCTGCACCCGGCCGCCCGCCACGACCACCTCGGGGCGGGCCAGCAGCACGCGCGCGCCGGTCGCCTCGGGCCCCAGGTAGCGCACCATGCCGGGTCCGGCCAGCACCGCGCCCGACGTCGCGAGGACCGCCGCGCCCGGGTAAGTGCTCGTGCCCGCGATCACACCGACCACGCCCCTCGTGTACTTGTGGTCGTGCGGGCTGGGGACGGGCCACAGCCCGGCGACGTCGGCCGGCTCCATCCGCCGCACGCGGCCCGACGCCGGGTCGGTCCCGCTCATCGCGTGCCTGCCCGTCGCCACTCCCCACACAGAGCCTGACCAGCCTTCGGCGCCCGCGACCGTGGGGAAGCCGACGTCGACCAGTTCGACGTCGCCCGCGAGGTGGGCAGCGGGCGGCAGGAGCAGGCCGGGCTTGAGCGCGCCGAACGTCACCGTGCGGTCGGCGCGCAGGACGGGCCCGGGCACCGCGCCGTCGTCCACGCCTATACCGCTCGGGATGTCGACGGCGACGGTGAGCGGCCAGCGCTCCCCCGCCTTCTCGCGGGCCTCCGCGAGCGTCCGGACCAGGCCACCGGCGGGGGGACGCAGCGCGCCCCGCGCGCCGACGCCGACCAGACCGTCCAGCAGGACGTCGGAGGCGAGCGCGGCCTGGACCACTGCCGGGACCCGGACGTCGGCGAGCGTCAACACCTTTCCGCCCGCTGCCCGGAACGCCGTGAGGCCGTCCTCGTGGGCGCGCGCCGACGCGAGCACCGCGGTGACCGTCATACCGCGCCGCACGAGGTGCGCGCCGGCGAACAGGGTGTCTCCGCCGTTGTTACCGGGCCCGACGAGCAGCAGAGCGCTCGCGCCGCGCACGTCGGCCCTGGGGCCGGTCGCGCGGCCGGGGCGGAGGCGCGCGGTGCCGGGGAGCCCGTCGGAGCCGAGGCTGCCGCGCAGGCGGACCGTCGCCGGACGGCCGAGCCGGTGATCGGGGGCGCGCCCGGCCCGCGGCGCCGCCACCTCACGGAGCACCGCCTGGGCCAGCGCGTACGCCGCCCTGGCCATGAGCGGCTCGCCGGCGGCGATCAGTGGCTCTTCGGCCTTTCGTACCTCGTCGGAACTCCACGCGTCTTTCACATCCCTATAGTGCCGGTTCCGCCGCCGTCCGAGGGACAGATTGTGGGCGAATTGGACGGCCCCTCCCCTCCGCAACCCTGTCGGCATAAGGTCGGACCATGCGATTCGGACTCTTCATCCCGCAGGGCTGGCGCCTCGACCTGGTCGACATCGCGCCCGCCGACCAGTGGGCTTCCATGCTTTCCCTCGTGCACCGCGCGGAGAACCAGGCCGCAGGCGAGGCCGTTCCCGGCGGTGAGTTCGCCTGGGAGTCGGCCTGGGTCTACGACCACTTCCATACAGTCCCGGCGGTCACCACAGAGGCCACCCACGAGGCCTGGACCCTCATGGCGGCGTTCGCCGCGGCGACACAGCGCATCCGGCTGGGCCAGATGTGCACGTGCATGGCGTACCGCAACCCGGCCTACCTGGCCAAGGTCGCCTCGACCGTCGACGCGGTCTCCGGCGGCCGCGTCGAGATGGGCATCGGTGCCGGCTGGTACGAGCACGAGTGGCGCGCCTACGGCTACGGCTTCCCGTCCGCCGGCGAGCGCCTGCGAGCGCTCGACGAGGGCGTGCAGATCATGGCGAACATGTGGCGCACGGGCTCCTCGGGCACGTTCGAGGGCAAGCAGTACCAGGTGGACGGCGCCCTCTGCTACCCGCAGCCCCTGCAGCAGCTCCCGGTGGGCGACGGCGGCGCCCAGGTGCCGTCCATCCCGCTGTGGATCGCCGGCGGTGGCGAGAAGAAGACGCTGCGCATCGCCGCGCAGCACGCCCAGTACACCAACTTCGACGGCAGCCCCGAGGGGTTCGTGCACAAGTCGAGCGTGCTCGAGGCGCACTGCAAGGACGTGGGGCGTGACTTCGGTGAGATCACCCGGTCGGCGAACTACAACGTGGTGATCGGTGAGAACGACGCCGAGGTCGCCGAGCGGCTGGGCTGGATCGAGGCGCACCTGCGGAAGTGGGTCCCCGAGAAGGCCGACCAGGAGATCAACACCTGGCGCACCGGGCTCCTGGTCGGGACCCCCGAGCAGATCGTCGAGCGGCTGCAGGACATGCGTTCGCGCGGCCTGGAGTACGCGATCACGTACTTCCAGGAGGCCGCCTACGACCAGACGGGCCTGGAGCTCTTCGAGAAGCAGGTGATCCCCGAGCTCCAGTAGCCCACTCCGCCGAGGTGGAACTGTGGCGAGGTAGAACTCTGGCGAGGTAGAACTCTGGCGCCAGGGTTCTACCTCGCCACAGTTCCACCTCGGCGAGGTCAGCCTTCGGCGATCACCATGGCCGACGCGATGCCCGCGTCGTGCGAGATCGTGATGTGCCAGGTGCGCACACCGAGCTCCGCGGCGCGGGCGGCGACGGTGCCGCTCGCGTCGATCCGGGGCGGGCCACCCACCGTGCGGTGCACGGTGACGTCGTGCCACCGGAGGTTCCCCGGGGCGCCGAGCGACTTGGCGATGGCCTCCTTCGCCGCGAACCTTGCTGCCAGGGACGACGGCGGCAGCTCACGCTCCACCTCGGTGAACAGCTTCTCGCGCAGCCGTGGCGTCCGGTCGAGCGTCTCCATGAACCGGGCCACGTCGACCACGTCGATGCCCGTCCCGATGATCATTGGCTCAGCCTAGGTGGCTGCCGACCGCCGCGGGTGCCGTCCCGCCCCACGACTGCGGCCTTGCGCAGGATGCCCGACTTGGGGCACCATGTCACAGTAACGTAACGGTAAAGAGCGCGCCCGCGTCCTGTCCGCGGCGCGTCATCTTTTGTGTTCAGGAGGTTGCCATGCCCGCGGACGACGACAAGCTGCCCTTCCCCAAGGTCATGGTCCTGGTCTTCGGCGTCATGATCGCCGCCATCCTCACGTTGCTCGTCTACGTCGCCGTGTCGGGCTGACCGCTCGGCCGCCCTGCGCGGGCCCACGCTCACGCCGCGCCCGCCTCGTCGACACGGTCCAGCCACTCGCCGACGAGCGCCTCGAACAGGCCACGCTGCTCGAGGTGCAGCGAGTGCCCCGCGCGGTCCAGCACGGCGAAGGACGCCCGAGGGTAGTGCTCGACGAGCCCCCACGCGTCGCGGTATCCGGTGATCGAGTCCTGCCGCCCGACGAGCACGAGCGCCGGCTTGTCGAACGGCACCGGCTCGACCGGGAAGCTCCCCGCGTAGTGCGCCTCGACCCGGGCGACCACCTCCGGGTCGGCTGCGGCCAGGCCGGGGTCCACCTCCTGCCGGGACCGCGCCCAGGTCTCCTCGGTCTGGACCACGAGGACCTCCTCCGCCGCGAGCGTCTCCGCCCCGACCCGTTCCATGAGCGACGGATCCTGGACCAGCACCTGGCGCCGCGGGAGCTCGCGCAGCTCGTGGCGCGGTTCGACCACGGTCACCACGACGGCCAGGCCGGCCACTCGTCCGGCGTCGGCGGCGGCGAGCCCTCGCGCCAGGTACCCGCCGTACGACTGCCCCACGACGGCGTACGGACCCTCCGGCACGAGCGCCTGAACAGCGCCCCGCAGGATCCGGAAGACGTCGTCGGTGCTCGCCACCTCCGGCGCCACCGTCCCGCCCATGCCCGGCAGGTCGACATAGATGCGACGCCAGCCCGGCCGGTCCGCGAAGACCGGCTCGAACGCGCCGGCCATGAGCCGCTGGTCCACCGGGAACCCGTGGACCAGCACCACGGTCGCCACCCCAGGCCCTGCAGAACCCTGCTCCACGTAGTGCACCCGGACCCCGTCAACCTCCACGAACGCCATGTACGCCCCTCTCGTCAGCCTGAGGCTAGACGGGGTCACCGACATCCCGGATGCCCACGGTGTCCTCCGGCTGGACGAGGTGCCGCCAGCGGAACCACTTGCGCTCCAGCTCCTCGTTCAGGTCGACGTCGAACCTCCGGGCCACGAGCAGCAGCTGCGCCAGGGCGTCCGCGACCTCGCCGCGGAACGCGTCCCGCGTCGCGTCGTCGGACAGGCCGCGGTCGCGCGAGCGACCGGACAGGTTGAGGAACGCCTGCGTGAGCTCACCGACCTCTTCGTGGAGCTTCAGCACCAGCCAGTCGTCGGTGCGCTCGATGCCGTGCACCCGCGCGTAGACGCGGCTGATGATCTCGACGTCGTCGGAGAGCTTCTTGAGTTCCACGCCGCCGAGCGTGCCACACCGGCTGTCCGCGGGGTGCCGACCGGCGAGCGCCGGACGGCACCCGGTCGCTCGGCTACTCCACGGTGACGGACTTGGCGAGGTTGCGCGGCTGGTCCACGTCGAGACCCTTGGCGGTAGCCAGCGCCATCGCGAAGATCTGCAGGGGCACCACGGCCAGCAGCGGCTGGAGCAGCGTGGGCGCCTGCGGGATCCAGAAGATCTCGTCGGCGTACGGACGCACCGCGTCGTCGCCGTCCTCCGCGATCACGAGGGTGCGCGCGCCGCGCGCCCGGATCTCCTGGATGTTGGAGACGACCTTGGAGTGCAGGGAGTCGCGCCCGCGCGGCGACGGCACGACGACGAAGACGGGCTGGCCCTCGTCGATCAGGGCGATCGGGCCGTGCTTGAGCTCGCCCGCCGCGAAGCCCTCCGCGTGGATGTACGCGAGCTCCTTGAGCTTGAGCGCACCCTCCAGGGCGACCGGGAACCCGACGTGCCGCCCCAGGAACAGGACCTTGTCGGACTTCTCCATGGACCGGGCGGTCGCGCGGACGTACTCGCCCCGCTCGATGACGGTCTGGATCTTGGCCGGCATGGCCCGCAGCTCGTCGAGCAGCATCGCGATCTCGTCGGGGAACTTGTTGCCGCGCAGCTGCGCCAGGTACAGGCCCAGCACGTAGGCGGCGGTGATCTGCGCGAGGAACGCCTTGGTGGAGGCGACGGCGATCTCGGGGCCTGCGTGCGTGTAGAGCACGGCGTCGGACTCGCGCGGGATCGTGGAGCCGTGGGTGTTGACGATGGAGATCACCTTGGCGCCCTGCTCACGCGCGTGCCGCACCGCCATCAGGGTGTCCATGGTCTCGCCGGACTGCGTGACGGCCACGACCAGCGTGCGCTCGTCGACGATCGGGTCGCGGTAGCGGAACTCGTGCGCCAGCTCGACCTCGACGGGGATGCGGCACCAGTGCTCGATCGCGTACTTGGCCACGTGCCCGGAGTAGGCGGCCGTGCCGCAGGCGACGACGATGATCTTGTTCACCGCGCGCAGCACCGACTCGTCGATGCGCAGGTCGTCGAGCACGAGGGCGCCGGAGGCGTCCGTCCGGCCGAGCAGCGTGTCGGCGACAGCCTGCGGCTGGTCGTGGATCTCCTTGTCCATGAAGGAGTCGAAGCCGCCCTTCTCGGCGGCGGCCGCGTCCCAGTCGACCGTGAAGCGCTTGGCGTCGGCGGGCTTGCCGTCGAAGTCGGTGACGACCACCGACGTCGGGGTGATGGTCACCACCTGGTCCTGGCCCAGCTCGAGGGCCTCCTTGGTGTGCGCGATGAACGCGGCGACGTCGGAACCGAGGAAGTTCTCGCCTTCGCCGAGCCCGACCACGAGCGGGGAGTCGTGCCGCGCCCCTACCACCGTCTCCGGTGCGTCGGCGTGCACGGCGAGCAGCGTGAACGTACCGTGCAGGCGCCCTGCGACGACCGTCATGGCCTCCGTCAGGTTGCCCGTCTCGCGGTACGCCTTGGCCACCAGATGAGCGGCGACCTCCGTGTCGGTCTCCGACCGGAACGGCACGCCGTCTGCCAGCAGCTCTGCCTTGAGCTGGGCGAAGTTCTCGACGATGCCGTTGTGGATCACGGCGAGCCGGTCGTCGTCGGCCAGGTGCGGGTGGGCGTTCGCGTCGGTGGGTCCGCCGTGCGTGGCCCAGCGGGTGTGGCCGATCGCGGCGGTGGCGGCGGGCAGCGGGTTCTGCTCCAGTGCCTCGATCAGGTTGACGAGCTTGCCCGACTTCTTGGCCCAGGCGACGCCGTCCAGCCCCGGCGCGACGAGCGCGACGCCTGCCGAGTCGTACCCGCGGTACTCGAGCCGGCGGAGCCCTTCGACCACCACCTCGAGGGGCATGCCCGACGGCGCGGCGGCACCTGACGCGTTGCCGTCCGCGATAGTCGAAGCAGTTCCCGTGTAACCCACAATCCCACACATGCGGGCGAGTCTAGCGAGCGTCCGGGCCTGCCCCCATGACCGGGCTCACAGGGCGGCACCGCAGGCGCCGCGCGAGGTCGCGCACCGGCCGGTGGAGATTCCCGCGCCCGGTTGGGGCACAATGCTGCAGGTGGTTTCCCAGTTTCCGACGACGGACCTCAGCGAGCACCTGCTGGCCCTCGCCCCGTCCTCGCCCTATGTGGATCTCGACCGTGCGGCGTGGAGCCGCCTGTCGGCTTCCACTCCGCTGCCGCTGACCGACGAGGACGTCGAGCGCCTGCGCGGTCTCGGTGACCCGATCGACCTCGCCGAGGTCGACGCGATCTACCGCCCCCTGTCGCGCCTGCTCAACCTGTACGTGCAGGCCACCGCCGGCCTGCACGACGCGACGTCCACCTTCCTGCACGAGGATCCGCCCCGCACCCCGTACGTCATCGGGGTGGCCGGCTCGGTGGCCGTCGGCAAGTCGACGACGGCGCGCGTCCTGCGCGAGATGCTCGCCCGCTGGCCCGAGACGCCGCGCGTCGAGCTCATCACCACCGACGGGTTCCTCTACCCGAACGCCGAGCTCGAACGGCGCGGCCTGATGGAGCGCAAGGGCTTCCCCGAGTCGTATGACCGGCGCGCCCTGATCCGGTTCCTGTCCCGCATCAAGGCGGGGCAGTCCGAGGTCCGGGCACCCGTGTACTCGCACGTCATCTACGACATCGTGCCCGACCAGGAGATGGTGGTCCGCAAGCCCGACGTCCTCATCGTCGAGGGCCTCAACGTGCTGCAGCCGGCCCGGCCGTCCACGGTCGACGAGTCGACGGTCGCCGTGAGCGACTTCTTCGACTTCTCGATCTACGTGGACGCCCGCACGCGGAACATCCGGCAGTGGTACGTGGACCGGTTCCTCGAGCTGCGCAGGACCGCGTTCACCAAACCCGACTCCTACTTCCGGCGGTACGCCTCGCTCTCCGACCAGGAGGCGACGGAGCGGGCCATGAAGATCTGGGAGTCCATCAACGCGCCGAACCTGGAGCGGAACATCATCCCGACCAGGGGCCGCGCGACCCTGGTGCTGACCAAGGGATCGGACCACGCGGTGCAGCGGGTCCGCCTCCGTAAGCTCTAGCCGGTCAGCGACCGTCGCGGGGCTTGTCGTCGCCGTCCGCCGGGACGGTGACCTTCTCGTCGGCGCGGACGGCCTCGGCGCTGACGCCGTCGGCCTGCTCTTCGGTGCCCGTCGAGCCGTCCGTCGCGCGCGCCGTCTTGTCGGGATCGAGGTGCCGGTGGGAGAACCAGCCCACGATGACGTCAACGACGAAGCCCATCGCGACGCCAAGGACCACGCCGATACCGATGGCCAGCAGCGGGTTGTGGCCGAACCACTGGGCGGCGACCAGGCCGATCCCCGCCGAGTAGAGCGCCCACATGACCGCGGCGATAGCGGCGATCACCATGAACCGGCGCCGCGGATAGCCGACGGCGCCCGCCGTCATGTTCACGGCCACGCGGCCGATCGGGATGTACCGCGCCGCCAGGATGAACGAGGCGCCGCGCCGGGACAGCGCGCGCTCGGCCCAGGCGACCGCCTTGCGCCCACGCCGGTTGCGCAGGAACGGCACGCGGTCGGTGCCGATCATCTTCCCGATCTGGTACGCGATCTGGTCGCCCACCCACGCCCCTGCCGCCGCCGCGATCAGCACGAGCCACATCCAAGGCGTGCCCGTGGTGTGCGCGGAGACCGCGAGGGTGATGACCACGGACTCGCTGGGCAGCGGCGGGAAGAACCCGTCGATGGTCGCGAAGGCGAACATCGCCGGGTAGATCCACGGCGAGGCGGCCATCGCGAGGATCCACGCCTCGGTGGCGCTCAGGACGGTGGAGATGAGATCGAGCACGGGACCTCGAGAGTCTCGTCGGGAGCTACCCCTGCGAACGGTCAGGGCGGCGCCCGGGGGCGGGGAGAGCACTTCTTAGTGCCTGGTGCCAGCCTACGCAAGGGGCGCCCCTGAAAAGCATCAGGGGTGCCCCTGGTAGAACCCCGCTTCCCAAGCATTCACGGGGTGTTCACGCCGGTCCCGCCTACCCCTACAGCGCGAGCCGCTCCCGCACGACGGCGGCCAGATCGTCCGCGACCTTGTCCGCCTCGTCCTGCGCCGGGGCCTCGACCATCACGCGCACCAGCGGCTCCGTGCCGGACTGGCGCAGCAGCACCCGTCCGGTGTCCCCCAGCCGCGTCGTCGCGTCCAGCACGGCCGCCTGGACGCCCTCGTCCGTGCCCGCACGGGACTTGTCCACCCCGCGCACGTTGACGAGGGTCTGCGGCAGGCGCTCGATCTCACCCGCTAGATCACCCAGTCGCTTGCCCGACGCCTTGACCCGCGCCGCGAGGTGCAGCGCCGCGAGGACGCCGTCGCCGGTCGTGGCATGGTCCGCCAGGATGATGTGGCCGGACTGCTCTCCGCCCAGGCTGAAGCCTCCTGCGCGCATCTCCTCCAGCACGTACCGGTCGCCGACCGCGGTCTGCACGGTGGTGATGCCGCGCTCCCGCATCGCGAGCAGCAGGCCGAGGTTGCTCATCACCGTCACGACGAGGGTGTCGCCCGGCAGGCGACCCTCCTCCTTGAGCGCGGTGGCGAGGATGCCGAGGATCTGGTCGCCGTCCACGATGGCGCCGGTGTGGTCGACGGCGAGGCAGCGGTCGGCGTCGCCGTCGAACGCGACACCGAAGTCCGCCTCGGACGCCACGACGACGGCCTGCAGCTGCTCTGGATGCGTGGAGCCGCACTTCTCGTTGATGTTGCGGCCGTCCGGGCTCGCGTTCATCACGACGACGTCGGCGCCCGCGGCGCGCAGCGCCTGCGGGCCCACCTCGCTGGCGGCGCCGTTGGCGCAGTCGAGCGCGATCCGCAGGCCCTCGAGCGGCCGATGGTCCGGGGTGGTGCCGACGCTGTCGGTCAGGTGGCGCACGTAGCGCTCGGCGGCGGCCTGGCCGTCCGTGCGGATGCGTCCGACGTCCGCGCCCGTGGGGCGGTCCCAGTCGTCGCCGAGAGTGGCCTGGATGGCGTCCTCCACGGCGTCGTCGAGCTTGAGACCGCCGCGGGCGAAGAACTTGATGCCGTTGTCCGGCATCGGGTTGTGCGAGGCGGAGACCATGACGCCGAGGTCGGCCTCCAGCTCGGTCACGAGGTACGCCAGCGCGGGCGTGGGCAGCACGTTCAGCATCACCACGTCGACGCCGGCGGACGCAAGACCGGCGGCGACGGCGCCCGCGAGGAACTCGCCGGAGGCGCGCGTGTCGCGCCCGACGACCGCGCGCGGACGCGGCCCCAGCAGCTCACCCTGCGCGGTCAGTACCCGCGCCGCGGCTGCGCCCAGCTCCAGCGCCAGCTCCGCGGTGATGTCCTTGTTGGCGAGGCCCCGAACTCCGTCGGTGCCGAACAGCCTGCCCATGCCGGTTCTCCTCAGATCGTTCGAATCCCACCGTAGCGGGCCACCGGCACCTGCCGGCAAATGCAGATGGCCCCGCTGAACAGTGTCGACACTGTTCGGCAGGGCCATCCAGCCATGCGCTGACTGTGCTGTCTGCAGCGCTTCCTCGGCCGAACCACAAGCCAGGGCCTCGTACCTCGGCCCGGGCCTGCGCTCCGGCTGTCGTCAGCGCTCTAGCGCTTGCTGTACTGCGGAGCCTTGCGGGCCTTCTTGAGACCGGCCTTCTTGCGCTCGACCGTACGGTCGTCGCGCCGGAGGAAGCCGGCCTTCTTGAGCTCAGCGCGGTTGGCGTCGCGGTCGATCTCGTTCAGCGCACGGGCGATGCCCAGGCGCAGAGCACCGGCCTGGCCCGACGTGCCGCCACCCGTGATACGGGCGATGACGTCGAACCGGCCCTCGACCTCGACCAGCTGCAGCGGGGAGTTCACCAGCTGCTGGTGCACCTTGTTCGGGAAGTACTCCTCGAGGGTGCGACCGTTGACCTTCCAGGTGCCGGTGCCGGGGACGAGGCGCACGCGCGCCACGGCCTCCTTACGGCGCCCGAGGGCCTGAGCCGGGGCGGTGATGGACGAGCCCCGCGTTGCGGGCGCAGTCGTCTCGGTGGTGTAAGAGCTGGGCGCCTCGGCGTCCTGCTCGATGTCGACGGTGGTCTCGGCCACTGTGGTGTCCTCGCGTCCTTCAGCGTTGCGATCCGGCAGCGGCTCAAGCCTGCTGCGAAACCTGGGTGATCTCGAACGGCTTGGCCTGCTGCGCCGTGTGCGGGTGCTCAGAGCCGGCGTAGACCTTCAGGTGGGTCATCTGCGTCCGACCGAGCGAGGTCTTGGGGATCATGCCGCGCACGGCCTTCTCGACGGCGCGCTCCGGCTTGGTGTCCAGGAACTCGCCGTACGGGGTGGCAGTGAGGCCGCCCGGGTAGCCCGAGTGGCGGTAGGCCAGCTTGGTCTCGCGCTTGTTGCCGCTCAGCGCGACCTTGTCCGCGTTGATGATGATGACGAAGTCACCACCGTCGACGTGCGGAGCGAAAGTCGGCTTGTGCTTCCCGCGCAGCAGAATGGCGACCTGGCTTGCCAGGCGGCCCAGGACGACGTCGGTCGCGTCGATGACGTGCCAGTCGCGCTGGACGTCGCCGGGCTTGGGGGTGTACGTACGCACGGTTCGTAACCTTTTCGTTTTCGGTGTCGTCGGGCGAGAAGCAGCGCCCGAAGAGTCAGGTCGTTGTGCGCGGGGGTCAGAGTGACGTCCGGGCCGTTCGTCGGCACACGAGTGGGCTCGGTGCCTACGCAGGACGTCGTGACAAAGCACAACGACTCATTAGAGTACCTGGCCGCTTCCCCAAGGGTCAAAGCGAAGCGGGTCACGCGACAAGATCAGGTGCATGAGGTTCGACACGTCCTGCCTGTGGCGTCTGCGCGGAACTGGTGCAACGGTAGGAGGATGACCGAGGAAACCCCAGCCACCATGCCAGGACCGGACGGGCTCGCTGAGGGCGACACCGACCAGCTCACCTCAGACGACACCCTGCTCAGCCGCGGCCTCGCGGACAACCTCGACGAGGGCTACTCACCACCCGACCGCCCGCGCAGCAACCACTGGGGCGAGACGAGCTGGGAGGAGCGCCACGGCGAGCCGATGGACCAGCGCCTCAGCGAGGAAGAGCCCGACGTGTGGCAGGCCGACCCGCTCGACCGCCCGGACACCTCACGTGCGGGGCGGCTCGTCTCCGACCCCGACGCCGACCCCGGCAGCTACGCGGCCGAGGACGGCAACCGCCAGAACGACCTGTACGGCACCGACGCGGGCATCGACGGCGCCGGCGCCAGCGCCGAGGAGGCAGCGGTCCACTGGGTCGAGGAGCCGTGACACCGGCCGCGAAGTAGAGCGCCTGTCCGAGGCTCCCCGGCGACATCGGGGGGAAAAGGACACGGGGGCAAAATAGCAAGCGCGGGGGGGTGACAAAAC
>NZ_JBFAKY010000043.1:0-40490 GCF_040656015.1 Promicromonospora sp. NPDC050249
CTGCTGACAGCCGGCCCGATGCTGATGTCGGGTGGCTGTCCCACGACTACCCCGCGCACAACGGGTGTCAGCCGAGCACGCGCGGGTTGTCCGCGTGCGTCAGGGTCTCCCACGCCACGAACAGGTTGTTCGTGCCCTGCGGCCGCATCGACTCGGTCAGGGCCTGGGTGTTCGTCATCCCGTGGCCCTGCCGGTTGTGCAGCGCGTTGAAGCCGACCTCGGTGATCGGGCCGAGGCCCAGGTGCACCGAACCGCCGCAGAGCCACGACGGCACGGCGGTACCGCGCTGGTAGGTGGAGTGGAGCCCCAGTGCGTGCCGCAGCCGCTCCCCCACCTGCGGGTAGAGGTCGTCACCCTGGATGGCGGCGGTCTCCGCGACGTGCGAGATCGCCGAGAGGCCGTAGCCGGTGTGCGTGAAGTCCCGGCAGGTCTCCTGCGCGAGGCCGTTGACCAGCGTGCGCTGGTTGTGCCAGAACGCGAAGATCTGGTCGGGCGTGTCCCTGCCCGTGCCGGGAACGGTGCGCGGCACCGACCCGTCGGAGGTCAGGTAGATGAACGCGGGCACCCGTACGAGGAACCGCTGCCTGGCGGACGCGTACGCGTTCCGGTCGTCGAGGAAGACGGCGATGCCGACGGCGGCCTCCATCATCGACAGCTCCCAGTTGCCGTTGCTGCGGGAGCCGTTGATCACCTCCGGCAGATAGACGTTGCGCAGCATCGTCTCGAACCGGTCGACGTCGGCCGCCGCCCAGCCCGCACCCGTGTACCGGATGATCTCCGCGGCCCGCGGCCACACCGAGCCCGCCCACGCCGTCTGCAGGGGCGCGTTGGAGTTGGTGTGGTCCCGGATCACGGGCGACCACGCGTTCATGATCGCTATCGACTTCTGCGCGTACCGCGCGTCGCCGGTGACCGACCAGGCGAGCGCGTGCGTGTACGCCGCGATGGCGTCCTCCCGCTCGTCGGTGCACCCGTAGTTGGGGTTGGAGTACGACCCGCACTCGACCACCGCCCGCGGATGCGGGGTGTACGAGAGCGACGCGTACCGGCTGCCCATCATCGCGTCGTACGCACGCCGCCACGGCTGCGCCCCGGCCTGCACCTGCTGCCGGACGAAGTCGAGCTGCGACCGGCTGACGTGCACCCCCGGGTGCGTGAAGGTGGTGGGCACGTCCGCCGGGACGGCAGCCGGCCCGGCGTCGGGGACCCCGGCCTGCCCGACGGCGGCGGGTGCGCCCGCCGCCGTCGTCCCCCCGCCGGCAGCCCCGCTCGCCGCCCCCGCCGTCGACAGCAGCATGCCGACGGCTACCGCGACGCTCACACCGACGCTGACCAGCGCCCCCGCCGCCCCGCGCCGTCCGGGGCGCATCAGAACCCCGCCGTGATGCGAGTGAACTCGTACCCGGGCTGGTCGCGGTTCACGGACCAGAACGCGAACCGCGTCAGCCCGTTGTTGCGCGCGTAGTCGCGGATCTGCGTCCAGGCGGCCGTCGTGGTGATCTCACCCTGGTCGGAGCTCCCGTTCATGCCCGAGATGCCCATGTGGGCGTAGGCCTGCGCGTCGGTCCAGCCGTTGGCGGACTTGAGCTGGTTCTTCAGCCCCTCGGACGCGTTGATCGTGTCCTGCGCGATGTTCGAGGAGCCGAAGTTGAACGGCATGATCGTGTAGTTGTCGATCGGGACGCCGAGCTGTGCGGCCCGGTTGATGAGCCGGGTGCCCGCACCCTCGGGACCGCTGCGGCCGGTACCGATCGTGACGGCGATCTTCACGTTCGGGTTGTTCTGCTTGACGATGATCAGACCCTGCAGGATGCGGTCCTGGACGGTGTAGTTCTCGAACTCGTCGGAGTTCTCGATGTCGAAGTCGACGACGTGCGGCTGGTGGGCGTTGATGACCTGCTGCACGGCCCCGGCGAACGCGGCCGGCGTCGAGCAGTTCGGGCCGAGCTTGTTGCCGGACCAGCCGCCGAACGAGATCTGCACCTGGCCGCCCGCGGCCTTGATCGCGTTGATGGTCTGCTGGTCGACGCCGCCCGTGAGCGGACGGCTGCCGTCCCAGGCGGGGTTGCAGCCGCCGGAGGACAGGATGAACGCCATGGTGAACGCCCGGATCCCCGTCTGGCTCATCACCGACGTGGCGCTCGGCGGGTTGCCCCAGCCGAGGTAGAGGTACGGCGCGGCAGGCATCTTGGCCGGGTTGGGCTGCGGGTTGCCGCCGCCCGTCGGGAGCGTCCAGCGCTGGTTCGCGGCACCGGCGGTGCAGTCCCAGAGCTGCAGGGGTGTGCCGTCGGCCGAGCTGGGCCCGGTCGCGTCCAGGCACTTGCCCAGCACGCGCAGCGTGCCGTCGCCGCCGGCGGTCCACCGCTGCGCGGCGGTGCCGTTGCAGTCCCAGAGCTGGGCGCGGGTCCCGTTCGCGGAGCTCCCGCCCGCCGCGTCGAGACACTTGCCCAGAGCGCGCACCGTGCCGTCGTCGCGCACGTCCCAGCTCTGCGCGTTCGTGCCGTTGCAGCCGTAGAGCTGGACCTGTGTGCCGTTCGCGCTGTTGGCCGCGGCGACGTCGACGCACTTGCCGCCGTAGCCGGTGATGGAACCCGTGGCCGCCTGCGCCGGCAGCGCGCCGCCGCCGAGCGTCAGCGCGGTGACGAGTGCCATGGACAGAACCGCGAGGCCACCGAACACACGGCGCCGTAGACGTGCTTGCATGGTCGTCCTCCTTCTACTTTCAAGCTTGTAAGTAAGGAGAACTTACGACTTCCTTGACACCCGCAACATCAGGGCTTCCCCGTACACCGTCCACACTGCGCTACCGACGCATCTCCGTCAGGTTGCCCTGCGCGTCCAGGCGGATCTCCGCGTCCAGGTCCAGCCGGTCCAGGAACGTCTTGTCATGGCTCACCACCAGGAGCGCACCCCGGTAGGCCGACAGCGCGTCGACGAGCTGGTCGGTGCTCGCGATGTCGAGGTTGTTCGTCGGCTCGTCCAGCAGCAGCAGCTGCGCCGGCGGGTCGGCCAGGAGCAGGCTGGCCAGCGCCACCCGGAACCGTTCGCCGCCCGACAGCGTGGCGACCGGCCGGTCCACCGCAGCACCCCGCACCAGGAACCGCGCCAGACGGTTGCGCAGCTCCCCCGGCGGCACGTGCGGTGCACCCGCCCGCACCGCCTCCAGCACGGCCACGTCGTCGGGCAGCACGTCCACCCGCTGCGGCAGGTACGCGACCCGCTCGGTCAGCACCTCACCCCCCGCCCCGCCGCGGCTTCGTCCAGTGCTGGGTATCTGTCGATCGACATCGGTCTCGACCCGCACGTACCCAGCGCTCAACGAGGCCGTAGGGTGGAGGAGGTGTTCCAGCAGCGTCGTCTTGCCTACGCCGTTCGGGCCGGTCAGGGCTATGCGCTCCGGGCCCTGGATCACCACCTCGCGGCCGTCCGCGCCGCGGAGCACCGCCAGCCGTCGGCCCGCGGGCACCCCGGGGTCCGGCAGGTCCACCGAGATCCGGTCGTCGTCCCGCACCGCGCGCTCCGCCTGGTCCACCGCCGCCCGGGCCGCGTCCACCTTGTCGTCGAGCATCCCGCGGCGTGCACCCTGCGACTTCTCCGCGCTGTTGCGGCGGTCGTTGATCACGGCCTTGACGTACTTGCTGTTCGCGGCGTCCTTGCGCCCCTTGCGCTCGCTGTGCGCTATCCGCTCCTCGGCCTCGATCCGCTGCCGCTTCTCCCGGCGCAGCGTCTGCTCCGCAGCGCGCAACGTCTGCGCCGCCGCCTCCTGCTGCACCGCGAGCCACTCCCGGTACTGCGAGTACGGACCGCCGAAGGTGGTCAGCGAGCCGGCACGCAGCTCCGCCGTCTCGTCCAGCAGCTCCAGCAGCGCCAGGTCGTGCGAGACGACGACGAGCGCGCCCCGCCAGCCCCGCACGAGCTCGTAGAGGCGCTCGCGGGCGCCTCCGTCGAGGTTGTTGGTCGGCTCGTCGAGCAGGGCGACGGCGGCACTCCCGTTCGACTGCCGCAGGCGGACGCCGGTGATCGCGGTGAGCATCGTCTCGCCGCCCGAGAGCGTCGCGACCGAACGGTCCAGCCCTGTGGGCAGGCCCGTGGCCGAGAGCAGGGCGACGGCGCGCTCCTCGACGTCCCAGTCGTCGCCGACGACGTCGAAGTGCGCTGGATCGACGTCGCCCGACTCGATGGCGCGCAGCGCGCGCACGACCGGCGAGATGCCGAGCAGGTCGGCGACCGTGGCACGGCCTCGGGGTCCTCGCGAGATTCCGGAGCGCAGCGAGGGAATCTCGTGGGGTGAGGCGTCGAGGGTGATCCGCTGCGGCAGGTAGTCGGCGGTCCCGCTCAGGGTGATCTTGCCCGACGTCGGCGTGAGGAGCCCGGCGACCAGGCGCAGCAGGGTGGACTTGCCCGCCCCGTTGAGGCCGGTCAGGCCCGTGCGGCCGCGGCCGAAGGAACCGGAGACCTGGTCGAGCGCGACGGCGCCGTCGGGCCAGGCGAAAGTGACGTCGTGCAGCACGACAGAAGGGTTGGACAACATGGAAGGACTCCCGGGTGGTGGCTGGTGCCGACGCCGGGATGCCGCAACGGATGGTGCGGCGGGACAGGCGTCAGCGCGAGGTGGTCTCGTACCGGGAGATGCCTGTCATCACAGTCCTTCGGGTTGCTCCCTCACACCGCGGACCGCCCGCAGGAGCAGAGAAAGCCTGCCACGACCCCACGCCGGGGCGCAACGTGATTCACGGCGCCCTTGCCGCACGCCACGGTGCGCCCCGGCGAGATCAGCGTCCGGTCAGGACGGCCCAGCGGATGCGCTCGCTGCGCAGGAACAGCGCGGCCCAGACACCGACGGCGTACAGGACGGGCATGAGCGTGTGCGACAGCGAGTCCTCCAGCCGGATGTGCGCGGCCACGGCGCCGCCCAGGTAGGCGGTCAGCAGCAGCCCGCCGAGGAACGCCGTCCACGGCACGACGTAGAGCACCACCGCCACGGCCTGCAGCACCCCGATCAGCAGGACGGCGGACGCCGGGTATCCGATGGCCTCGAACATGCCGACGGACCGCTCGGACTCGGTGAGCTGGCCGTACGCGCCCTGGCCGAGGTTCACGGCGATCACGAGCGTGATCAGCCAGCCGAGCACGGGAGCGGCCCGTCCCGCGAACGCCCACCAGCCGCGGGATCCGGTGGCAGGGGCTGGTTCGGTGTCCCGGGCCGGGGCCCGCGTGGCGGCGTGTGCGGCTGAGCGTGGTGCGGCGGGTCCGACGGCCTCGGTGGGGCCTTGAGCATCGATGGTCATGTCGTGGTCTCCGTCTCGTGCGACGTCAGCGGCGCGGTCGAGGGAAACGTAGGACGTGGGAATGGCCGCGGAACACGGCGCTAAACGTTTAAGGGATGAAACCCGCTCAGCCGTCCCTGGTCGTGAGACGGGCGTAGGCCAGCGAGATACCGATCACGAGGTAGCACGCCGCCCGGAACGCGCCCTCGGCCAGGCCGTCGAACGAGACCGGGTCGCGGATCAGGTCGACCAGGCTGGCGAGCGACGACGGCAGCAGGTACGGGTGCAGCCAGTCCAGCGCCGAGATCTGCAGCAGGACGACGGACACGATCAGCCCGCCGAGCACGCCGACCACGACCACCATCGGGTGCTCGGTGGACGCCGAGATCGCGAGCGCCACGGCTCCGACCGCCATCAGGTAGAGCGTCGCCCAGGCGACGGCGACGCCCAGCCGCCACAGCACGTCGGCGATCGACAGCTCGGTGCCGGACATCGAGACCAGGCCGTCGGTTCCCGCGAGGACCAGCCCTGTCACCAGGCCGGACGCGACGACGACGCCGGACGCGACCAGTGCGACGACGAGCACACCCACCGCCTTGACCAGCAGCAGGCGTCCGCGGGAGACGGGGGCGAGCAGCCAGCCCCGCAGCGTGCCGTGGGACTGCTCACCGGCCAGCGCGTCACCGCTCGCCATCGCCACGGTGAGCGGCAGCATGAGCATCAGCAGCGTCATGAGCGAACCGAGCGGCAGCACGAACGCGCTGGTGGCCATGGTCACGAAGATCGGCGGGCCGCCGTCGGACGCGCCGGGACCGGCGCCCACGGGGCCGGAGTCGACGGGGGCGCCGCCGCCGTCGAGCGTCAGGTCGACGGCGATACCGGTGATCACCGGGAGCGCGGCGAGCAGGGCCAGCACCACCAGGGTGCGCGGACGCCGGAAGATCCACCGCACCTCGGCCCGCAGCAGGCGTCCGAGCGGGGCGCGCCGCGAGCCAGGCTCGACCGTGCCGACCACGGCGGTCATCGCGCCACCTCCGGCTCGTCCGCGTCCAGCTCGCCGACGAGCTCGCCGACGTCGTGCGTGAGCCGTGCGAAGGCCTCCTCCAGGCCGGTGCGCTCGCGCCGGGCCTCGTCCACGCGCGCGCCGCCGCGCACCAGCGTCTCGATCACCGTCGCAGGCTCCGTCGTCGTGAGGTCCACGCGGACGCCGCCCGGCGCGAGCCGGGCGGGGATCCGGTGGTCCCGCAGGGTGTCCACCGCGGCTGCGCCGTCGGGCGTGGACACCAGGAGCGTGGGGCTGCCGGACTCCAGCAGGTCGTCCAGCGCGCCCTGCGCCACCACCACACCCGCGTTGAGCACCACCACGTGGGTGCAGGTGGCCTCGACCTCCGCCAGGAGGTGGGACGACACGAGCACCGTCACACCGCGGTCGTGCAGCTCGGCGATGATCCGGCGGACCTCCTGCGTGCCGGCCGGGTCCAGGCCGTTCGTCGGCTCGTCCAGCACGACCAGCCTGCGCGGCGCGAGCAGCGCCGAGGCGAGCCCGAGGCGCTGCTTCATGCCCAGCGAGTACGCGCGGTACTTCTTCCTGGCCGCGCCCCCGAGACCCACCCGCTCCAGGGCCGTCGACACCGCGCCGTCCAGGTCGCCGCCCGCCAGCAGCGGCTCGGCGGCGGCGAAGCGCAGCAGGTTCTCCCGGCCGGACAGGAACGGGTGGAAGCCCGGCCCCTCCACCAGCGCTCCGACGTGCGGGAGCACCTGGTCGGCGGACCCGGGCACCGGCACGCCCAGCAGCTCGATCTCGCCCTCGGTCGGCTGGACCAGGCCGAGCAGCATCCGGATGGTCGTCGTCTTGCCGGAGCCGTTCGGCCCGAGCATCCCGACCACTGCGCCTTCCGGGACCTCCAGGTCGACGCCGTCCACGGCGACCGTGCCGCGGTAGACCTTGCGCAGCCCTCTGGTGCGGGCCGCGAGCACGGTGCCGGAGCCGCTCGCGGCCTCCGGCACCGTCGCTTCCTCGGCGTGCGCAGGGGTCACCGGCGGACCGTGCCGTCGAGGGCGTCGACGAGCACCTGCCGCGGCACCGCACCGGCCGCGACCCGGCCGTCGTCGGTGAGCACGACGCCGCCGACGGCGGCCTGCACGTGGGTCCCTGAACCGAACTCGCCGGACACCGGCGTGCCGATCTGCTCGAGCATCCCGCTGAGGTCCTGACCGCCTTGCGGGCCGTCCTCGAAGGAGCGGGCGGACGGCGCCTCGGCGGGCGCCTCGCCGATGACCACCGTGTCCCAGCCGTCGCCGACCGTCGTCGTCCGCTCCTCGACGGCGTCCTCGCCCCTGGCGTCGCGGAGCGCGCCCGCGGCGTCGTCTGCCTCGGTGGTCTCGACCTCTGCGCCCTCCGGCGGCGTGAACTCGAACAGGTCCGCGTCCTGCGCGCCGAGCTCCAGCTCGACGAAGCCGAGCGACAGGACGGGATCGGACGTGCCGCCCACGAAGACGTCGAACCGCAGCGGGATCCGCGTCTCCGCGTCGATCGCAACGGTGATCTCCCTCAGCAGCGTCTTCTCGGTCGGCTTCGGCGTCAGCACCAGCTCGTACGCCGCGCGGTCGGCGACCTTCGCCGTGCCGTCCACGAAGATGTCGCTGGTCGGGCGGAGGCGCTCGATGATCTCGGCCGCCGCCTGCGACGGGTCCGCCAGCTCGGCCTCGGCGTGCCCGCGCGCGGCGTCGGCGTCGGCCGCGTCCCAGGTGAGGCTCTTGGCCGTGCGCTCCTGCGAGTCGTAGGCCCACGCCTCCTCGGCGTTCTTGACGAACGTCAGCTCGGACGCCTGCCGCTCGACCTGGACCCGGGCGCCCTCCGCGCCGTCGTGGAACACGCGCACCGTCTCGAAGTCGAGCGCCTCGGTCCCGGGTACGGCGGGCAGGCCCAGCTCGTTCTTCAGCTCGGCCTCTCCTGCGAACGCCGGCGCCTCGGCCGCGAGCGCCGAGGCGACCAGCTCCTCGGCGCCGATCTCCGGCAGCACCAGCTCGTCGTCCGCACCCGCGGGCAGGGCGCTCAGTGCGAGACCCGCGAGCCCCAGGGTGATTCCCGATCCCGCGGCGACCAGTGCCTTCGTCCTGGGCCTCATGTCCGGCTCCTTCGCTCTTCGACCAGTGTGCGCTACCGATACCGTCGATCGATAGGTCGATCGATACCGTCAACGATGCCCCCTGCCTGCTGAGACCTTCCTCAGGGAGCGGTCGCACGCGGCGAGTTCCGTGCGGGAGGTCCCGGCAGGGCAGGCCATACGGCATGCTGGCACGCATGAGGCCGCAGATCCTCGTGGTCGACGACGAGCCGGGCGTCCGCAAGGCGCTCGACCGCGGCCTGCGCGCGGAGGGCATGGACGTGACGGTCGCCGCGGACGGACCGTCGGCGCTCGAGCTGGCCCGCACCGGGTCGTACGACGCGATCCTGCTGGACATCATGCTTCCCGGCCTGTCCGGGTACCGCGTGCTGCAGGAGCTGCGGTCCGACGGCGTCGCGACGCCCGTGCTGCTCGTGTCGGCGAAGGACGGCGAGGTGGACCAGGCCGACGGCCTGGACCTCGGGGCCGACGGCTACGTGGTCAAGCCGTTCTCCTTCGTGGTGCTCCTCGCCCAGCTGCGCGCCACCCTGCGCCGGGCGGCGGCGGGGACCGCGCGGGACCGGATCCGGCTCGGGCCGCTGACGGTCGACCGGGAGGCGCGCACGGCGCGGTACGACTCCGTCGACGTCCCCCTGAGCCCGCGCGAGTACGCGCTGCTGGAGGCGCTGGCCCTGCGGGCCGGGACGGTGCTGACCAAGGAGGAGCTGCTGCACGAGGTGTGGGGCGACGAATGGGCGGCGACCAGGAACGTCGTGGAGGTGTACGTCGGCTACCTGCGCCGCAAGCTGTCCGCAGCGGGCGCCGGGGACCTGGTCCGGACCGTGCGGGGACGCGGGTACCAGCTCGGCGAGCCACGCTAGTGCGGACATCAGGGCAGACGACGCCGGGTGGGCGCTGGGCGGGCACGTCGTTGCGCCTGCGGATCACAGCCCTCGTCACGGCGGTCACGCTGGCCTGCCTGCTCGGCCTCGCGACGGTCGCCGGCCGGGGCCTTGGACCGCTGCTGACGGATGCGGTGGACGACGAGCTCCAGGAGGCGCTGCGCGGCGCCGCGCGCTCGGTCGCCGCGGGCGGCGCACCCGCCGCGCCCGACGGCCTGGCGGTCCGCGTCCTGGATACCGCGGGCGGCCCCGTCGACGACGGCGCACCCCCGGCCCTGACACGCGACGAGGTGCGCAGCCTGAAGGCCGGTACGCCGACCACCGCGGACGGCCGGGGGCCGGTCCGCTGGCACGGCACCGTCGTCACCGTCCCGGACGGCAGCCAGCGGCTCGTGGTCGTCGGGGCCGGGCTCGTGGGGCAGCATGCCGCCGAGGCGGCGGGCAGCCGGTGGCTGCTGGTGACGGCGCTCGTCGGGACGGTCGTCGCGGGGGTGGCGATCTGGTTCGCCGTCGGGTCGGCGCTGCGTCCGGTCGCGCGGATGCGCGGGTCCGTCCGCGGTCTCGCCCCCGGTGAACGCGTGGCGGTGCCCGACGCCGCGGCCCGCGAGCTGCGCGCCCTGGCCGACGACTTCAACGCCCTCCTGGACCAGCAGGACGCCACGGCGGAACGCCTGCGGCGGTTCACCGGCGACGCCGCGCACGAGCTGCGCTCCCCCGTCGCGTCCATCCGCCTGCAGTCGGAGGTCGCGGTGGCCAACCCCGACCCGGAGCTCTCGCACGAGGTGCACGCCGACGTCCTGGCCGACGCCGAGCGGCTCTCGGCGCTGCTCGACGGGCTGCTGGTGCTGGCCCGTTCGGATGCCGGCGAGCTCCCGCCGTCCGAGACCGTCGACCTGGTGGGCGAGGTGCACGCCGCGGTCGCGCGCGCCGGGGAGCAGCCGGCGCCGATGGTGGTCAACGCCATGACCGGCCAGGCCTGGGCTGCAGCCGCGCACACCGAGGTCGAGCTCGTCCTCGACAACCTGCTGCGCAACGCCTGCCGGTACACCCGTACCCGCGTGGTGGTGTCGGTGCTGGCGAGCCGGTCCACCGTCCGCGTGCTGGTCGACGACGACGGGCCGGGCGTGCGGCCGGAGCACCGGTCGAAGATCTTCGACCGCTTCTACCGGGTCTCCGACGACCGCGCCCGTGCCTCCGGCGGCGCCGGCCTCGGCCTGGCGCTGGTCGCCGAGCTCGTCCGCCGCCGGGGCGGCCGGGTAGCGGTCGGCGAGTCGCCGGACGGCGGCGCCAGGTTCACCGTCGTCTGGCCCCGGGCGGACTGAGCCGCCGGCCGGGCTGGTCCGGCTGAGGCACGCCGCGGGTCACGGCGCCTCAGCGGTGATGTACCGCTGCACCGTGGGTGCGAGCCACGCGACGACGTCGTCGCGGGACATGTCAGCGGCCGGACCGAACTTCAGCACGTACCGCACCAGCGCCATGCCGAGCACCTGCGAGGCCACGAGCGCGGCGCGGCGTTCGGCGTCTGCCGGGTCGGGCACGAACGCCCGGGCTGCCGGCACCAGCTGGGTGCCGAACACCTGCCGCAGGCGGTCGGAGCCGGACTCGTTGGTCACGCCCACGCGCAGCAGGGTCCGCAGCACGGTGTCCCGCTCCCACAGCTCGAGGAAGTGCGTGACCAGGACGACGCCCAGCCGGTCCGGGTCGATCTCGCTGAGGTCCGGGAAGTCGAGCTCGACGTCGATCACCGCGGCGAACAGGCCCTCCTTGGAGCCGTAGTAGCGCATGACCATGGAGGGGTCGATCCCGGCGTCGCGCGCGATGGCGCGCACCGTCGCGCGTTCGTACCCGTCGGCCGCGAAGCGCTCCTTCGCCGCGTCCAGGATCGCGGCGCGGGTCGTGTCGGAGCGGCGCGGGGCTTCAGAGCCTGTCATCTCACCTGTCATGTCAACAACTGTAGGCCAACGCCTGTTGACGCGTGCGTGACGCGCTGGCTAAGGTGGTGGTCAACAAGCGTTGGCAAACAAGCGTTGGCGGAACGACCACCGGCGCGGCAGCCGAGGAGGACACCATGAACACGGACGTCATAGTCGTCGGAGCCGGGCCCACCGGCCTTCTGCTCGCCGGAGACCTCGCCACAGCGGGTGCCCGCGTCACCGTGCTGGAGAAGCGTCCGGCAGGGCTGAGCAACCTCACCCGGGCGTTCGCCGTGCACGCCCGCAGCCTCGAGGTGCTCGACGCGCGTGGCCTCGCGGACGAGCTGCTCCCCCAGGGCCAGCCGGTCCGGAGCCTTCAGCTCTTCCAGCGCCTCACGATCAACCTGGCGGACCTGCCGTCCCGGTTCCAGTACGTGCTGGTCGCGCCCCAGTACGAGGTGGAGCGGCTGCTGCGCCGGCGAGCCGAGGAGGCCGGCGCCGTGTTCCGGCACGACGCCGAGGTCACGGGCCTGGCCCAGGACGCCGAGAGCGTCACCGTCACCACCGCCGACGGCTCGTCGCTGCGTGCCGCGTACGTGGTCGGCACCGACGGCGCCCGGTCCGCGGTGCGGCGAGCGGTCGGCATCCCGTTCCCTGGCCGCGCCGTCATCCGCTCGATGGTCCTGGCGGACGTTCGGCTCGCCCGCAAGCCCAGCGATCTCATCACGGTCTCGGCCGAGAACAACTCGCTGGGCTTCCTCGCCCCGTTCGGCGGCGGCTGGTACCGGTTCATCGGCTGGCACGGCAACCGCGACGTCAGCGAGGACGAGCCGGTCGACCTCGACGAGGTCCGCTCGATCGCGCGCGCCACGCTGCGGGACGACTTCGGCATGCACGACCCGCGCTTCCTGTCCCGCTTCCACGCGGACGAGCGGCAGGCACCCACCTACCGCAAGGGCCGCGTGCTGCTGGCGGGCGACGCCGCCCACGTGCACAGCCCGGCGGGCGGCCTCGGCATGAACACGGGCATGCAGGACGCCGCGAACCTGGGCTGGAAGCTCGCCGCCGCCCTGCGGCTGCCCGACGGCGCGGGGGCGGCCGTCCTCGACAGCTACGAGGCCGAGCGGCACCCCGTCGGCAAGCAGGTGCTGTGGGCAAGCGGCGGTATCCTGCGGGTGGCCACCCTCCCGGGACCGCTGTTCGCGGTCGTGCGCCGATCCGTGATCGGCGTCGTGTCGCGCGTCGCCCCGATCCGGCGTCGGGCCGCACTCACCGTGTCCGCGCTCGGCGTCGCGTACCGGAGCCCGCGCGGAGCGCACCCCCTGGTCGGTACGCGCGCACGCGACCTGCCGCTGGAGGGCGGCTCGCGCCTCGCCGAGGCGCTGCGCGCGGGCCGGTTCGTCCTGGTCGCCCCCGCGGGCGCGCCGACGCCGGACCTGCCCCGCGCGCTCGGCGAGGTGGATCCCGCCGAGCGTGTGGTGGTCCGCAGGGCCGACGGCGGCGCCACCACCCTGCTGGTCCGCCCCGACGGTTACGTCGCGGCGGCCAGGGGTCAGTAGTCCGAGTAGGTGGAGGAGTCGCTGAAGAAGCCCTCCCGGAACTCCGGGATGCTGAACAGGATCGCGATGCCGATGCCGCCGAGAACCGTCAGCCCGATGGTGACCCAGCCGGTGATGATGCCACCCAGGGCCAGACCGGGGTTGTCGGCGAGGCCCTCCTTGTTGGCCTTGCGGCTCATGTACCCCGTGATGAGCGCGGGGATGGCCGCGAGGAAGCCGACGAAGCAGCTCAGCAGCATGAGGATGCTGAGGATGCCCAGAACGAGCGACCACACGCCGAGTGCGTTCTTCTCGGCGGGGGCGGTGTACCCGTAGGGAGCTCCGTACTGCCCCGCGTGGGGCTGGTACGGCCCGGGCGCGCCGGCCTGCTGATACGGCCCCTGCGGGCCGACCTGCTGGTACGGCTGCTGGGTGTATGGCTGCGGGTCGGCGGGCCCCGGCTGGTAGGGCTGGGGCGGCGCGGGCTGCTGCAGGTCCGGGTACGGCTGCCCGTACGGGGGCGGTACCGCTGCCTGGTCGGGCGCGGAGGACTGGTCCGGGACGGAAGCCTGGTCAGGGACGGGGTCCGGGGTGTTCCGCTGCGGCGGGTCGTACGGGGACTTCCACTCGTCCGGCTGGGTCATGCTCGTACCTTCCACGTGCGGGGTTCCAGGGCGCTGTGCTCCGTAGCGAGCGAACTGATCGGGCTCATGTCTGGGAGACCGCGAGCCCCGCTCCGAGGAGCCCGACGAGCACTATGCCGAGCCACACCAGGATCCCGGCGCCGAACAAGGCGATGTTGATCCAGCCGAGGATGAGTCCGGCCGTCGCCGCACCGGTGTTGTTCGCCAGGCCGTCCCGGATCGCCTTCCTGCTGGCGTTCCCGGTGGCGACCGCGACGATGCCGAGGACGAGCGGGCAGAGGATCCAGCTCAGGATGCCGGTCACCAGGGACCAGACACCCAGATCGTTCTTCGGCGGCGCGGGCGCGTAACCGTACGGCTGCGGCGCGCCGTACTGGTACTGGACCTGGCCCTGCGGCACGTGTGGCTGCAGCTGCCCGGAGGGGTACTGGCCGGAAGGGTACTGGCCGGTCGAGTACTGGCCGGTCGGGTACTGCCCGGTCGGGTACTGCCCAGGGGCCTGCTGGCCCGTCGGCTGCGGCCCTGTCGGGTACTGCCCGGTCGAGTGCTGCGGGGACGGGGGCTGGTCCCCCGGCGGCTGCGGGACAGCCGGCTGGTTCGGCGGGTCGTGGGGGACGTACCCGTCGTCGGGCTGGGTCATCGGGGGCTGCCTTCCAGGCTCAGCCGCGCCACGCGGCGCGGACACAGGACGACGAGTCAGCCCGCCGCGACCGAGAAGTTATCACCTCGGATGCGGCGGGCTGACAGGCTACGGGTGTCTCAGCTGTTCTCGAGGTTCTCGAGCTCGTCCATGAGCTCCTGGAGCTCAGGGTCCATGGTCTGACCGCTGTCGCCGTACTCCTGCTCCATCTGCTGCTGGAGCTCCTCCTGGAAGGCCGGGTCGTTGACCGCCGTTGCCGCCATGATCGCGCCGGCGATGAAGAAGCCGACCACGACGGTGGTCCACGCGATGCCGACCCAGCCGGTGATGATGCCCACGAGGCCCATGGCGCCGTTGTCGGCCTGGCCCTCCTGCTGGGCCTTGCGGCTCTTGTGCCCCGTGATGATCGCGGCGATACCCGTGAGCAGGCCGCAGCCCAGGACTGCCAGGATGCCCAGCACGAGCGACCACACGCCGAGGTTGTTCTTCGGCAGCGGCGCGGCACCGTACGGCGCGGGCTGCCCACCCTGCGCGTAGACCGGCGCCTGCTCGTACTGCTGCTGATAGGGCTGCTGCTGGTTCGGCTGCTGCTCGTACGGCTGCTGCTCGTACGGCTGCTGTTCGTACGGCGCGGGCTGCCCGGGAACCGAGCCCGGCGGCGGTGTGGCCGGCTGGCCCTGCTCCGGCTGCTGCGGCGGGTCGTACGGCGACTGGCCGCCGTCAGGCTGGGTCATCGTGCTGCCTTTCTGATTGCGTGGTGCCGGGGCTGAACCGGCGGAGAGAGGCCAAACCTACAGGTCGGGGACCGTCCGGGGCACGTGAAACACACGCCCCCGCCCGGGGAGATCTGCCCGGGCCCGTGCGGGCCGATGGGTCAGTAGCCGTAGCCGTTCATGTCGTTCACGTCGCTCCACTCGCCGAAGGCTCCGGCGAGCAGCCCGGCACCCAGCAGGATGAAGAAGAGCACGATGCCGAGGACTGACAGCGCGATGTTGACCCAGCCCAGGATCAGACCGGCGGTGGCCATGCCGCGGTTGTCCGCCAGGCCCTCGTCGGCGGCCCGGCGGCCCATGGTGCCCGTGATGACCGCGGCGACGCCGAGCAGGATCGGGCACATGACGTAGCTGAGAATTCCGGTGATCAACGACCAGACGGCCAGGTCGTTCTTGGGCGGCGAGGACGCATACCCGTACTGGCCCGGGCCCGGGACCGGGGCCGCGGGCTGCCCGTATGCCCCAGGGTCGGCAGGCTGCTCGTAGGGCGTGCTCACGGCGGGCTGCCCGTAGGGCGCGGTAGCACCGCTCTGCTCGACGGATTCCGTGCGCTCGAAGGATTCCGTGCGGTCAGGGTCCGCCGAGCCGGCCGGGGGCTCCGCGCCGAGCGACGACTCCGGCAGTGGCTGGGTGGGCTGCGTCCCCGGGTCCTGCTGAGGATCGCGCGGTGTGCCGCCTACGTTCTCGGTCATGAGGCTTCCTTCCAGGTCTGAGTCCCGGGGTGCCGGGACCGGCGCCCCGGTTCCACCTAACCAGTGATGGAGTGGGCACGCCCGGGAAACACGCGGGTCAGACGCGGTAACGGAGCCTCGGTCGTGACACGGCCGAGGCCCGGCCGGAGAAGATCTCCCCGGCCGGGCCTCGGTCATGTACCTCTGGTCAGGCCGTGGTGGTGGCCGGCACCGGCACTGCGGCCTCGGGCTTGAAGTCCACGCCGGCCTCCTTGCGCTGCTCCGGCGTGATCGGCGCCGGGGCCGCCGTCAGCGGGTCGAAGCCGCCGCCCGACTTCGGGAACGCGATGACGTCGCGGATCGATGCCGACTTCGTCAGCAGGGCGACGATGCGGTCCCAGCCGAACGCGATGCCGCCGTGCGGCGGGGCGCCGAACGCGAAGGCGTCGAGCAGGAAGCCGAACTTCTCCTGCGCCTCCTCCTGCCCGATGCCCATGACCTCGAAGACGCGCTCCTGCACGTCACGCCGGTGGATACGGATCGAGCCGCCGCCGATCTCGTTGCCGTTGCACACGATGTCGTAGGCGTAGGCCAGGGCGTCGCCCGGCGCCTCCTCGAACCTGTCGATCCACTCGGGGGTGGGCGACGTGAAGGCGTGGTGCACCGCGGTCCAGGCGGACGAGCCGAGGTCGACGTCGTCGTCCTCGCCGGCCGGCTTGAACAGCGGCGCGTCGACGATCCACACGAACGCCCAGGCGTCCTCGTCGATCTGGCCGGTCCGGTGCGCGATCTCGACGCGCGCGGCACCGAGCAGCGAGCGGGAGTCCGAGGTCTTGCCTGCGGCGAAGAACACCGCGTCGCCCGGCTCGGCGCCGGTGACCTTCGCGAGGTTCGCCCGCTCGTCGTCGGACAGGTTCTTGGCGACCGGGCCGCCGAGCTCGCCCTCCTCCGAGAACGTCACGTACGCGAGGCCACGCGCGCCGCGCTGCTTGGCCCACTCCTGCCAGGCGTCGAACTGCCGGCGAGGCTGGGACGCCCCGCCCTGCATGACGACGGCGCCCACGTACTCCGCCTGGAAGACGCGGAACGGCGTGTCGGCGAAGAAGTCGGTGAGCTCGACGATCGGGTTGCCGAAGCGCAGGTCGGGCTTGTCCGAGCCGTACAGGCGCATGGCCTCGTGGAACGTCATGCGCTGGATCGGCGTCGGGATCTCGACGTCGACCAGGGCCCACAGCGCCTGCAGGATCTGCTCCCCCAGGGCGATGACGTCGTCCTGGTCCACGAAGCTCATCTCGACGTCGAGCTGCGTGAACTCCGGCTGCCGGTCCGCGCGGAAGTCCTCGTCGCGGTAGCAGCGGGCGATCTGGTAGTAGCGCTCCATGCCGCTGACCATGAGCAGCTGCTTGAACAGCTGCGGCGACTGCGGCAGGGCGTACCAGGAGCCGGGCGCCAGACGGGCGGGGACCAGGAAGTCGCGGGCGCCCTCCGGGGTGGACCGGGTGAGCGTCGGCGTCTCGATCTCGACGAAGTCCTGTGCGTCCAGCACGCGCCGCGCGGCCTGGTTCGCCTTGGAGCGCAGGCGCAGCGCGGCGGCCGGGGCCGGCCGGCGCAGGTCGAGGTAGCGGTGCTTGAGGCGCGCCTCCTCGCCGATGACCTCGGTGTCCGCGAGCGCGGTGGAGACCTGGAAGGGCAGCGGGGCCGACTCGTTGAGCGTGACGACCTCGGTCGCGACGACCTCGACCTCGCCGGTGGCGAGGTTCGGGTTGGCGTTGCCCTCGGGGCGGCGGCCGACCTCACCGGTCACCTGCAGCACGTACTCCGCGCGCAGCGGGTGGGCGATCTCCTCGTCCCGGATGACGACCTGGGCGATGCCCGATGCGTCACGCAGGTCGATGAACGCCACTCCTCCGTGGTCACGGCGGCGATCGACCCAGCCCGTGAGGGTGACGGTCTGGCCGATGTGCTCGGCTCGTAGCGAGCCGGCCGTGTTGGTGCGGAGCACTGAGAGGTCCTTCCAGCGTGGGGGTGAGGTCCCAAGATTCTAGTCATCGTCGCGGGTCCTTGGCGCCGTCGGCCGGGGTGTGGGTGGTCCGGCGTAGCCTGGCGCCCATGCCAAGGACCATCGCGACCAACACCACCGTGACCCGTGACGAGCTGCTGGAGTTCCTCCGCTCGCGCCGCAACGGGATCCTCGTGACCAGCAGGGCCGACGGCGCCCCGCAGCTCAGCCCCGTCACCTACGGCGTGGACCCGCAGGGGCGCGTCGTCGTCTCCACGTACCCGGAGCGGGCCAAGGTGAAGAACCTGAAGGCGCGGCCCGCGGCGTCGTTCATGGCGCTGGGCGAGGACTTCGGCGAGGCCTGGGTCCAGGTGGACGGCACCGCCGAGGTGCTGGACGTGCCCGAGTCCGTCGAGCCGCTGGTCGACTACTTCCGCGCCGCCGCGGGCAAGGAGCACCCCGACTGGGACGAGTACCGCGCGGCCATGGTCGAGCAGGGCAAGTCGATAGTGCGGATCACGATCGAGCGCTGGGGTCCGGTGGCGACGGGCGGGTTCCCTGCGCGGCTCGCGCAGGGCTGACCCGCCCGCCGGCCGTCAGCCGTTCTTCGGGTCACCCTTGTCGTTGCCGCCCAGCCGCAGGATCGCCCGGTAGGAGAGCCAGGTCACGCCGGCGCTGACGAGACCCGCCGCGGCGGTCATGGCGAGCTTGGGCCACGACCCGTCCCCGTCGAGCCAGCCGCCCACCTCGCCGAGGAGGATGACGCCGGACAGGAACGTGCCGCCGAAGGCCGCGAGCAGCACCAGGATCAGCGCGAGGGTGACCACGAGCTTGCCGAGCTCGAGGGCGGCCCGGCCGGTGCCGGCCACCGCAGCTCCCGCGGTCCGGAGGATCCCGTCCTCCTCGACCTCGCGGTCGGCGCGTGCCCGCCCCGCCCGGTTGATCTGGTCCTTGTCCGGCCGTTCCGGTGCGGCCTCGCGGGGCACGTGCACCGTCAGCTCATCGGGCACGTGCCGGTCGACGAGCTCTGCGACCTGCGGCCCGTCAAGGTCGTCGTGGAGGGTCGGCTCGAACGGTATCTGTGCACCGTCCAGCCCGACCAGGAGCCGGCCACCGTCCGGGTGGGCCAGCAGCACGGCGGTCTCGTCGAACCGGACAGTGGTCCGTGTCCGCCCGTCGCGCAGCGTGGCGCCCGCGTCGCCGACCACGACCGTGGCGTCGGCGTCGATGCGCTCGAAGGCTCGGCCCGTGACGGGTTCGCCCGCCCCACGGGTGACGAGCGACGTGCCCGCCCAGCCCTGTCCGACGGGTGCGACCAGCAGCCCCGAGTCCCACGCCTGGTGTGCGAGCGAGGTGACGTCGGCGGCGGTCACCGCGGCGATCGCGGCACGCCGCTCGGCCGGCGTCGGGACCGGCCGGCCCAGCAGGGTCCGGACGGCGTCGTCGGGCAGCCAGGCGGCTTCCTGGTGCGGTTCGTCGAACGTGACCAGGAGGTGTGCGCGTGCTGCCTCCAGCTCGTCCGCGCCGACGGCGTACCGGAGCCGCCCCCAGGTGTCCAGGAACTCGCCCGTCGCCGCAGCGGCGGTCTCGGCACGCAGTCCCGCGGCGATCTGGAACGTGGCCCGTTCGCCGTCGAGGACGCCGACCGACGTGGACACGTCGTACGTCCAGCCGCGGTCGTGGCGCAGGTTCTTGAACAGCGCCCGTCGAGCGACCTCCGCGAGCACGACGGCTGCCGGCACGTCCGGCACGAGGGCGTCCCAGAGCACCTTCGTCCCGCCCGCGGGAGCATCGGCGGGCAGCGGCTGCTTTGGACCGTGGACGGGCGGTGGCGGTGGCAGCGCCGCCGCGCCCACGGCGTCGGGCAGCGGGAGGTCCAGGTCCGGAGCCGTCTCCCCGGTGAACCAGGCGACGGCGTTCGAGCCGGCGAAGCGCTCGCGTGCCCAGGCCCGCAGGTGCTCGTCGGTCGTCCGGTACAGCCCCGTGTACTCACCGGGTCCGAGGCCGTAGCCCTGGAACCCGTGTCGCCAGGGCGGCAGCGCGCCGCCGTCGGCCGCGCGCTCGCGCAGCGCACGGGTCTCGGTCTCGCGGTGCCGTACCGGCAGGTCCGCCAGGGCGCGCGACAGGTCGCGCAGCGTGGCCCGTACCCGGTCCTCGGACCCGCTCACGCGTACCTCGGTCACGACGGGCCCCACGGAGGCGGCGACCTCGAGCCCCGGTCGCTCGACCGCACGGAGCGCGAGCGCCACGACGAGGGCCGTGGTGCCGCTGGTGGGCAGGGTCTCGTCGGCGTACCCGACCCGGAACACGAGTCCGCCCGCCGCCCGCCCCGGTCGGTGTGCGTACAGCTCGCGCGGGCGGGTCTGCGCGTCGGTGGTCATCGGCCTTCCTTCGGGTGTCGCTTCTTGATGAGGCCGTAGGTCGCCCAGCCAAGGGCGAGCACGGGCAGGAAGCCCAGTCGGACGTTGACGTCGAAGGCCTCCTGCAGGAGCAGCTGACCCCCGCCGAGCACGACCACGCCCGCCGCCCAGAGGCCGAGCACGAGGCCGACCGTCGCCAGCACCGAGCGTGGTCCGGCGTCGGCCTTGCGACGCGGAGCGGCTTCCTTCGCCGGCGGCCGCGGCACCGGGATGTCGTCCGGCTCCCGCGCGGGCAGGTGCACCACCACGTTCGGCGGGACGCGGTGGTCCACGTGCGCGGCGACCGCCGCCGGGTCAAGTCCGCCGTACAGGGTCGGCTCGATCAGGACCCGGAACCCGTCCGCCCCCGTGAGCGCGCGAGCGCCGTCGGGCACGGTCTCCAGCAGCACGCAGTCCTCGAACCGGACGGTGACGGCGCCCTGAGGGGTCACCGTCCCGACGCCGTCGGCCGCCAGGACGAGCGACATGTCCGGTACGTCGATCCGCTGGAAGCTACGGCCCTCGGC
This sequence comes from Promicromonospora sp. NPDC050249, assembly GCF_040656015.1. Classification (NCBI taxonomy): domain Bacteria; kingdom Bacillati; phylum Actinomycetota; class Actinomycetes; order Micrococcales; family Promicromonosporaceae; genus Promicromonospora; species Promicromonospora sp. NPDC050249. The sequence continues at coordinate 20,381 of NZ_JBFAKY010000043.1, forward strand.
GCGCTGCTCCGACCAGCTCGCCGTGGGGTTGATCCCCGCCCAGTCCATGTCGACCGGGCCGAACCACAGCGCGTTCCCCCATGCCTCCCGGGCGACGGCCAGGACCTCGTCCGCCGTGACGCTCTCGACCTTCTCCCGCATCCGCTCCGGTCCCTCGAGCGGGCGCCCGGTGACCATGCGGTGGGCCAGCCCTGGAAGGAGGTCCGCCGCGGGCGCCTCCGCGGCCTCGGTGAGCTCCTCGACGGCTCCCGCACGTGCAGCGGCCAGGTCGTCGTCGGTCACGTGGAACCGCAGGCCGCTCAGCGCGTCGGCCAGACCTCCGGCGGCCGCGCCCTGTTGGTTCTCGGTGCCCTGGACCACCACGGACAGGCGCGTGTGCTGGGCGTCGAGGAAGTCGTGGTCGACGTCGATGGTGCTCGCGATGTCGGCGGTGCCGCGCAGGTCGCGGTGCAGCACCTCCCGGAGCACGCGGGCCGTCAGGCCTGCGGCGGTGCCGCGGGGCACGACGGTGTCGAGCGCGACGCCGTCCTCCAGTCCGGTGAGGTAGGCAGGGCCTGTCCCGAGCACGTCCGTGAGGACCGGCGGCGGCATCCGCTCACCCGCCGGCAGCCTCAGGTCGAGGCCATCGGGCAGCGAGTCCGCCGTGACCCAGGCGACGGCGTTCTCGCGCGTGAACCACGTGGACGCCCAGTCGAGCACCTCGTCGGTCGTGATCCGGTCGAGGCCCCGCTCGCCGTACCCCGCCAGGCCGAAGCCGCGAGCGCCGTGCCTGCTGATCCGGAGGCGTGCGCCGAAGCCGCGGTGCTTCCCCGCGGCCTCGGACCGGAGGATGTCCTTCTCGGTGTCGATGAGATCCACCGGCAGGGCGCGCAGCGCCGAGCAGACGTCGTTGAGATAGGTGACGACGTCGGTGGCGGAGCCCGTGACGTGGAACAGGGTGATGTCCGCGTGCGTCTGCCCGTTCAGGTGCGCCTCGCTGAGGACCTGGCCGCGCAGGGCGAGGTGCTCGATGAGGTGGGTGATCCCCGAGGTGGCGAGCGTCTCGTGCGCCGAGCCGACGCGGAAGATGATCCCGCCGCCGGTGTTGCCCTCGCGAGGCGCGAGGAGCACCGGGACGCCGTCGGCCTCGGCGAGGGAGACGCCGGGGAACTCGGACAGGTCGGGGAGCGTGACGGCGGTCATGCGCGTGCGCCCGCGGGGCCGCCGGCCACCTTCGCCGCAGCCTTCGCGGCCGCGTCACGCTGGGTGCGGTACATCTGCTCGGGTGCGTTGTAGTAACCCCACGCGCCCTCGACGGGCGCCTGTCCGACGGCGGCGAAGTGCAGCCACGCATCCGCCGGCACGCCTGCCAGCGAGAAGAACATCGCGAGGTTCGTGTGGGCGGTCGCGGTGGCAGCGCTCGCCGTGTGGTGGGGGTCCCACACCGACTGCGTCGCCGCCTGGCGCACCCGGTCGACCATCGCCGGCGGGACGGTCTTCTCGCCGTCGACCCAGCGCTCGATCGCCAGGTCGACCACGAGCAGGTGGCCGAGCGATCCCGGTCCGGCCTGTGCGGCGCACTCCGTGACGAACGCCGAGGCCTGCTCCCACGAGCCGCCCCACTTGGGCACGACCTGCTGGAGACAGACCCGCTGCGCGGCGAACACCTGCGGGTCGAGAGCGGCCAGCCGGTCGTACCGGCGCCGGGTCTCACCGATCCCGAGGCCGAGTCCGCGGGACGTCGTGATCCGGGCTTCCCAGGCAGGCAGGTAGCCGGGGTGCTGCGCGCACACGTCGAACAGGATCCGTTCGGCCCGGCGCAGCCAGTCGTGGAACTGCTCGAACTGGCCCGCGGAGACGAACTGCGCCCGGGCGTGCGACCGGGCCTCCCAGCCCTCCGTGACGTACCTCAGCGCGCGCAGGGTACGCGCGAGCGGCGTGCCGTCGTCGGCCGCCGAGATCGCCTCCGTGAGCCGGGACCCGTCCCGGCCGACCGCGTGATCCGCGATCGTCCACAGCGCGGCCAGGAGGTCGTCGGTCCGGGTGAGGCCGCGCAGGACGGCGAGCGCCGAGGCGACGTCATCCGTCTCGCAGGCTGCTCGCAGCGCGGCGCCGTCGGGCAGGTGTGCCCAGGGGTCGAAGAATTCGGCGGTCGGTGCCGCGTCATGTGTGGTGGCCATCAGTTACCTGTCCGGGTGTTCGAGTGCTTGGGGGCGTCACTGCCCGACCGGAGGCTACTGGCGCGGCGGATCCCGTCCGGGCGGAACCGGCTTGTTTGCCCGGGTGAACTTCGTACGACGTCCGCCGTGCGGTCTGAGAGCATGAGCCGGTGCGAGAGATCAAGCAGAGCCGCAAGCTGAAGTCCGTCCGCTACGACGTCCGGGGTCCGATCCTCGAGGAGGCGTACCGGCTCGAGGCGGAGGGTCACAAGGTCCTCAAGCTGAACGTCGGCAACCCGGCGCCGTTCGGGTTCGAGGCGCCCGAGGCGATCCTGGCGGACATGATCCACCACCTGCCCGACGCACAGGGGTACAGCGACAGCCGGGGCATCTACTCGGCACGCACGGCGGTCGCGAACTACTACCAGACCCACGGCCTCGACACGCGGGTGGACGACGTCTTCATCGGCAACGGCGTCTCCGAGATGATCAGCCTGGTGCTGCAGGCCCTGATCGACGACGGCGACGAGGTGCTGATCCCCGCGCCGGACTACCCGCTGTGGACCGGGGCGGTGAGCCTGCAGGGCGGACGGCCGGTGCACTACCTCTGCGACGAGTCCAACGGGTGGAACCCCGACCTGGAGAACATCGAGTCGCTGATCACTCCCGCCACCCGGGCGCTGGTGGTCATCAACCCGAACAACCCGACGGGCGCCGTCTACAGCGAGTCGACCGTCAAGGGCCTCGCGGAGCTGGCCCGCAAGCACGACCTGATCCTCCTGAGCGACGAGATCTACGAGAAGATCCTGTTCGACGGCGCCACGCACCACCACACCGCGACCTTCGCCGCCGACGACGTCCTGTGCATCACGTTCAGCGGCCTGTCGAAGGCGTACCGGGTCTGCGGCTACCGGTCGGGCTGGGCCATGATCTCCGGCCCCAAGCACCGGGCCAGGGACTTCCTCGAGGGCCTCACCCTCGTCGCGAACATGCGCATGTGCGCCAACGTGCCCGCACAGCACGCCATCCAGACGGCGCTGGGCGGCTACCAGTCGATCGAGCAGTTCATCGTGCCCGGCGGCCGGTTCTACGAGCAGTCGATGCTCGCCGACAAACTGCTCAACGACATCCCGGGCGTGACGTCGGTGCGGCCGCGCGGGGCGCTGTACTGCTTCCCGCGGCTTGATCCCGAGGTATACCGGATCAAGGACGACGAGGCCTTCGTGATCGGGCTGCTGCGCGACAAGAAGATCCTGGTCACGCACGGGACCGGCTTCAACTGGCCGGAGCCCGACCACTTCCGCCTCGTGACGCTGCCCGACGTCGACGTCCTCACCGAGGCGATCGGCCGGATCGCCGAGCACCTGGAGACCCTGCGCGCCTGAGGGCCGCCTCCGCGAGGTAGAGCGCCTGTCCGGGACTCCCTGTGTCGACAGGAAGACCCGGACAGGCGCTCTACCTCGCGGGGACGACGGTCAGCCGGCCGGTGCGAACGGCACGAGGTCCTGCTCGCACACCGCGCCGTCGTCGGCCTCGAGCGTGACGAGGTACTCCGCGATCGCCGCGTCGGCGCAGCTGCTCCTGCCGATCGTCGTGTGTCCCCAGCCGTCGACGGTGAGCATCCGGGCGTCCGGCCACAGGGAGGCGTACGGCGCGGTGAAGTGGTAGCTCGTGGCCGGGTCGAACCGGGTCCCGATCACGAGCACCGGCTGCTGCGTCGTCTGCTGCCACGGGCCTTCGTACGCGTCCTCGTCGTCGACGGGGACGAACTCGCACTGGATGCCGAGCCAGCCGCGGAACAGCCCGAAGTGCGGGTACTGCTCGTCGAGCGCCTCGACCTTGGCCGGGTAGGACGACACGCGGCCCGGGAAGTCGGCGTCCGCGCAGACTGGGCCGACCTGGCCACCGATGGACTGATAGTCCTCCGAGATACCGAGGCGGCGCAGCAGCTCGCTGATCGACGGGCCGGAACCGGAACCCCGGGCCTCGGCGCTCGGCGCCGGGACCACGCCCGTCAGCACCGCGAGCTGCGCGACGAAGGCCGCCTGGTTCGTCCAGTCCGCCGAGTCCCACATCGTGAAGAACATCTGGCCCACCAGGTGGCCGTACCCGAACGTCATGGTCGTCCCCGGGCCCGTCGGGAGCTCGACGGGCTGCTCCTTCAGCGCCGCGTAGACACCCTCGACGACCTCGGCCGGGTCTCCCAGGGCGTTGAGCGCGCACCGTTCGCCCGCCTCGGTGCAGAGCCGCACGAACTCGGCGTACGTCTCGCTGGCGCCCTCCGCCTGCCGGATCCGGTCGCCGAAGAGCTTGCCCTTCGCGTCTCCCGTCCACACCCGGGGGTCGAGCGTGCCGTCGAGCACCATGGCGCGCACGTTGTCCGGGAAGAGCGCCCCGTACGTCGCGCCGAGGACCGTGCCGTACGAGTAGCCCACGTAGGTGAGCGTGTCCTCGCCCAGCCGCTGCCGCAGCACGTCCATGTCGCGGGCCACGTTGGCCGTCGACGCCGTCGCCAGGCGGTCGCCGCCGAAGATCGTGCAGCCCCTGGCGAGCGTCGCCGCCTCACGGACGAACCGAGCGTTCTCCGACTCGTCCTGCGGGAGGATCAGGCTCGACGCCATGAACTCCTGCTCGTCCTCCAGCGTGGGGAAGCACGTGGTCGGATCGGACATCCCGATGCCGCGCGGGTCGAAGCTGACGATGTCGAAGCGCTCGCGGACGGACGCGTCGAAGAGCCCCTGGCCGATCCCGTGCAGGGTCGCCACGCCCGGCCCGCCGGGCCCGCCGAAGTTGACCACCGCGCTGCCGATGCGGTTCTCCTGGTCCAGCGCGGGCAGGCGGGTCACCGCAACAGTGGTGGTGGGCCCCTGCGGCTCGTCGTAGTCGGAGGGACCTCGATCGTGGCACAGTCGAAGGCCGCAGCAGCCTCGTTCGCACACGTGGTCCAGGGGATGTCAGCCCTAGCCGCCGTGGCTGCCGGTGAGGTCTTGGTCGCCGACTGGGCGGGCGCGGCACCCACGGCCAGCAGCGAGCCGACGAAGAGGAGGGACAGGACTGGGGAGAGGGCCGCGCGTGCTCGGCGCGACGCCGTCGAGCGCAAGATCATGCGCCGAGTGAAACAGGTGAATCAGGGCCGCGCCACGAAAGTTCGCCCGGTCAGGACTTCTTCGCTTCGGCGCGGGGCAGTGCGTACAGGATGGTCTCGTCGCCCTGCGGTGCCACGACGAACGCGATGTTCTTGGTCACCGCCGCGACCGGTGCGGCCTCGCCGGGAGTCTCGGCGACCTTGAGCTTGACGCCGTCGGGGCCCACGACCGCGACGGCCGGCTTGCTCTGACTGGTGCCGTAGACGGTCCGCCCGACCACTGCTTCGGGAGTCAGGTCCCCGAGGTCGGCGACAACGGGCTTGGGGCCGACGTCCACGAGGACCGGCCCGATCGTCCGGGACGAGCCCGCGCGGTCCCGCAGGGGCTCGGCCTCGGGCGGGAACGCGGACGAGCGGATCAGGCCGCTCGCGCGGATCGTGTTGCGGTTCAGGCCGACCAGGGCCAGGACGTCCTTCGCCGAGTCCTTCGTCTGCCAGACGACGGCCAGCTGGTTACTGCCCACGGCGATCGCCGCGGTCGGGTCGCCGACCGCCTGCTTGGGCCGGGGCAGGTTCTTGCGGACCGGATCCGCATCGGGGCTGATGGTCCACCAGACACCAGGACCGACCGCGATGACGTGCTGGGGGGTCGCGGCCACCGGCGTCGCACCATCGGGCATCTCGAGGGTGACCGTGGCGCTCTCCTTGTCCAGGAGTGCCACGCCCTGGTCCGGGAGCACGATCAGCGGCGCCGGGCCGCCGTAGGTGACCTCGGCCTGGTCGCTGCCGAGGTCGATGGCGGTGGGCGCTACCCCGGCGGTTTCGGGGGCTCCCAGCGGCCACACGTGCAGCGCTCCTGGGCTGTCGGCGGCCAGCACGGGCTCCCCGCCGATCTGCGACAGGCGCAGGCCGTCGACGGGGTCCTTTCCTTTCCACGTGGTGGTTCCCGTGGCCCGGTCGTAGATCGTGAACGTGTCCTCTCCGGCGGCTGCGGCGAGCACCCCGCCGTCGGGGGTGAGCAGGATCTGCGGTTCGTCGCCGACCGGGACCGACCAGAGCGCGGTCCGGTCAAAGCCTGGGGGTGCCTGGGCCGGGAGGGTCGCTCCCGCGCCGGGCAGCGCGTCCACGGGGGCGGTCGGTCCAGGTCCGGGAAGGTTGCCGGTCAGGGCGACCACGGCGAACGTCCCGGCAGCGACCAGCACGACGGCCCCCGCGACGGCGACCGCGAGGAGCGCGGGACGCCGTCGGCGTGGTGCCGCCGGCTCGGCGGGGGCAGGCGCGTCGTCCACGGCCTCGCCATGGGTTCGCACGACGGTGTCGACCTCGGGCGGCTCGAGGAACGGCGCGGCGGCGACAGGTTCGCCGGGGGCTCGCACGAGCTTGAGGTCATCGGGCAGCTCGAAGACCGGCGCGCCGGCAAGTACCTCGCCATGGGCTCGCACGGCCGTGACCTCGTCAGGTATCTCCAGCAAGGGCGCCGCATCCACCACTGCTTCGCCGCGGGCGCGGGTGACCGTCTGGTCGTCGGGCAGCTCGAAGGGCGCGGCGTCGACGAGCTCACCGTGGGCTCGTACCACCGTGTCGTCGTCGGGCAGCTCGCGGGACGCCGGCCGGTCGACCGGAGCGGAGTCGGTGATCTCCTGAGGTCCGGTCGACATCGGTGTCGCCTGGGCCTGGCGGGCAGCACGCGCCCAGGCATCTGTGTCGGGCTTCTCGACGGCCGGCTCCTCGACGCCGGGCTCCTCGACGGCGGCCTCGGCCGGGCCGGTCGCTGGCAGCCCGGGGGTCGCCGCCCCGCCCGTGCCTGCCGCGCCGGGCGCGAAGACCGAAGGCGACGGCGCGGTGGGAGCGGGGCTCGCCGGGCTGCCGTCGTCGGCCTGGACGCGGCCGTCCGGATGAACGATCAGCGACCACTGCCCGTCCGGCTCGCTGGCCAGCACCCGCACCGGGCGCTGGAGCTCGGCAGCGGTGTCGGCGATACGCGAGAGGATCGCCAGCCGGGCTTCCTCGATGGTGACCGCCTGGATCGAGTGGCTGGTGCCGTCGATCGTGAGCTCGCCAGTGCCGTCGGGCCGGGCTACGGCCTCGACGCGGGGCCACTCGGGGACGGGGGCGGTGGTCATCGTGGTGCCTTTCTGGACTGCTGGCCGAGGGCGCGGCCTACCGTGGCCGGACAGGGTCGAGGATCGGGCTCGGTCACGGCCACACGGTAGCGCCGCAGGTCAGGGTACGGCGTAGAGGTCCCCCGGCGCGGGCAAACGTCCGCAGGTGCTCCACGGGCGCGGGTATCAGGCAAACCTGCTCGGCGTCAGACGGGTGTGGACGTGCACGCTAGCGTCGTGGGTCACGCTGCGGCGTACGGGCGGCGGCGCGAGCGCTCCATCAGAACAGGGTCTCGCTCCCGAGGTCGGCGACCAAGGACGCCGCACCGGCACCGTCGGGCCGCACCCCGCTGAACGCACCCCGCGGGTAGTCGCCCTCCACGTGCTGACCGCTCTCGTGTGCTCCGGCGGCCCGGGCGCGATGCATGGCCGCACCCCCGAGCCCGCGCTCGGCGATCAACGGCCGCACCCGCTCCCAGAGCCAGTCGCGGTACCCCTTGTGCGCGTAGGCGCCGCGCGCGTAGACCCGGCCGTAACCCTCCACGAGGTGCGGGTGGTCCCGTTCGAGCCAGCCCAGGTACCACTCGCGGGCACCCGGCCGCAGGTGCAGCGGCAGGACGGTGACGCCCGTCGCGCCGGCGTCGACGAGGTCGTCGAGAAGCCGTTCGAGGTGGGCGAGCGAGTCGGTGAGCCACGGCAGGACCGGCGCGACCATGACGCCGCACGGCAGTCCGGCGGCCCGGATCGCACGGATCAGGTCGAGGCGCGCGCGGGGTGTCGGCGTGCCGGGCTCGACGGCCTGCTGCAGCTCCTTGCCCGCCGGTGAGTCGGCGAACGCGAGCGATACCCCGAGACCGACGTCGACCTTCTCGGCGGCCTGGGTCAGCAGCGGCAGGTCGCGCCGCAGGAGCGTGCCCTTGGTGAGGATCGAGAACGGCGTGCCCGAGTCCGCGAGCGCCGAGATGATTCCGGGCATGAGCTTGTAGCGCCCCTCGGCCCGCTGGTACGGGTCGGTGTTGGTGCCGAGCGCGACGGCCTCGTGGCTCCAGGAGGGCTTGGCCAGCTCGGCGCGCAGCACCTGGTCGGCATTGACCTTGACGACTACCTGGGAGTCGAAGTCGTGCCCGGAGTCCAGATCCAGGTATTCATGGGTATTTCGGGCAAAGCAGTAAAAGCACGCATGCGAGCAGCCGCGGTAAGGGTTCACCGTCCACTTGAACGGCATCTGCGATACCGCCGGCACCTTCGACAGCGCGCTCTTGGCCAGCACCTCGTGGAAGGTCACGCCCGCGAACTCGGGCGATCGGACGGTCCGCAGCAGCCCGGCGGTGCGCAACCCGGGCAGCTCGAGCCCGGGAAGCGCACCGTCGTCATGATTGATCGCCTGACCGTTCCAACGCATACCCGATTCGAACACTCGTTCGAACGGGCGTCAAGTTGTTACGCGCGCGGCGTCGAACGCCGGGCGGTCACGGCACCGGGACGACCTGCGGCCAACGGTCCGCGTCGGACGGCGTCCACGTCGCGGCGTCGGCGTCCACCTGCTCGCCGGAGCGGATGTCCTTGACCTGGTCGGCGCCCACCACGCCGTCCTCCCCCGCGCTGCCCGGGAACCACACGAACGGGATGCCACGCCGGTCGGCGTACTTGATCTGCTTGCCGAACCTGGCGGCGCTCGGCGCCACCTCGACCGGGATGTCGCGGGCCCGCAGCGCGGTGGCCACGGCGTCGGACACCGCGCGCTCCTCCTCGGACGACACGGCGACGAGCACAGCCGACGGCACCGAACGCGTCGCCCGCACCAGCTCCGCGGACAGCAGGCGCGACACCAGACGCGAGACGCCGATCGACAGCCCGACGCCCGGGTACGTGTTCCTGCCGTCCGAGGCGAGCGTGTCGTAGCGGCCGCCCGAGCACACCGAACCGAGCTGCTCGTGCCCGACCAGCACCGTCTCGTAGACGGAGCCCGTGTAGTAGTCGAGCCCGCGCGCGATCTTGAGGTCCGCCACGACCACGCCCGGAGCACGCTCCGAGGCCGCCGCGATCAGCGCCTCCAGCTCGCCCAGGCCGGTCTCCAGCAGCTCGGTCATCGCGCCGTGCGACTCGGCGAGGGCACGGACCTCTGCGATCACCCCGACGTCCGACCCGGAGATGGATGCGAGCGCCAGGCAGGCCTTGGCCTGGTCCTCCGTGGCACCGCACTCGGCGACGAGCAGGCCGGAGACCTTCTCGGGACCGATCTTGTCCAGCTTGTCGATCTGGCGCAGCACGCCCTCGACGTCCTCCAGGCCGATGCCCCGGTAGAAGCCCTCGGCGACCCTGCGGTTGTTCACCAGGATGCGGACCGGCGGCAGGCCGATCCCGGCCAGCGAGCCGAGGGCCTCCGCGATGACGAGCGGCACCTCGACCTCGAAGTGGTACGGGAGCTCGCCCGCGCCGACGACGTCGATGTCGGCCTGGATGAACTCGCGGAAGCGGCCGTCCTGGGGGCGTTCGCCGCGCCAGACCTTCTGGATCTGGTACCGGCGGAGGGGGAACGCGAGCTTGCCCGCGTTCTCGAGCACGTAGCGCGCGAACGGCACGGTCAGGTCGAAGTGCAGGCCGAGCTGCTTGTCGGCGGTCTGACCGTTCTCCTCCTGCAGCCGCGACAGCAGGTAGACCTCCTTGGAGGTCTCGCCCTTGCGCAGCAGCTGGTCCAGCGGCTCGACGGCCCGCGTCTCGATCCCGGCGAACCCGTGCAGCTCGAAGGTGTGTCGCAGGGTGTCGAGGACGTGCTGCTCGACGATGCGACCGTCAGGGAGCCATTCGGGGAAACCGGAGAGAGGAGTGGGCTTTGCCATGCCACAGATCTTCCCACGAGCGGAGCCCTGTCAGCCCGGCCTTTCCACAGGCGCGTGCGCGACCAGCCGGTCGAGCACCTCGAGCTCTCCGCGTTCGTGCCACGCCAGCCGGCGCAGCACCTTGACGCTGGTCCAGCTCCCGTTCCGGTCGGACGACGACTCCAGGTGCAGTGCCATCTGGGACACCACGCGCCGCACGTGCTCGCCGGACTCCTCGAGCTCGGTCACCAGGTCGCTCGCCCGGTCCCGCGCGGGGAGCCCGAGCATCGGCAGGTAGTAGCGCGACTCGGTGTCCGCGATGTGCAGCGCGAGCTGCCCCACCGTGTGCCACCAGGCGTAGGGCGGGAGCACGCGGTCCGGCTCGCGGTAGGCCAGCACGCTGGGCGGCGCCGCGCGCACCAGCTCAAGGGTCCTGGCCCGCGCATGCTCGAGGATCGCGAGCGTCGTCTGTCGTTCCGCCTCCGACGCCGGTACCCGGTCCCGGGCGAACACCGTCTCGTCCCCGCTCCGCGCACGGTCCACGCGCTCCGCGACCTGGAGCTCCCCGGCCTCGACGGCCATGGTGCCGAGCCCGCACCGGACGCCGAGGTCGGCGAGCGCCGCGGCGTCGTCGGGTCCCTGGCCGCAGGTGCCCCAGTGCTCCAGGTCGAAGGTCCACGCCGCCGACCAGCCGTCCGCCGCCATCCCGGCGCGCTGGTCGACGTAGGCCTTCATATGCGTTCCGCGGCGAGGAACGGGTTGGTCTCCAGCTCGTGCGCCACGGTGGTGGCAGGTCCGTGCCCTGGCACGACGGCGAGCGCCGGGTCCAGCCCGCGCACCACCTCACGCAGCGTCTCACCCATCACCTGGCCCGAGCCGCCGTGCAGGTCGGTGCGGCCGACGGAGCCCGCGAACAGGACGTCTCCGGTGAGGATCACCGTGTCGTCGGGGCGGTAGAGCGTGGAGCCCTCCGTGTGGCCGGGCGCGTGCAGGGCGTGCAGGGTGACCTGCCCGAAGGTCAGCACCGCGGAGCCGCCGGGTGTGGCGAACGGTTCGACGACGGCGGGCGCGCGGTAGTCGTCGCGGTGCAGACCGAGTGCGGCCTCCAGCGCGGGGCTCAGGGTGCCGAACGGGTCGGCGAGCCGGTAGGCGTCGGCCTCGTGCAGGCGCATCGGCACGTCGTACCGCGCGCAGAGCTCGCCGGCGTCCCACGTGTGGTCGGCGTGGCCGTGCGTGGCGAGGACCGCGCGCGGGGTGAGACCCTCCTCGTCGACCAGGCGCGCGACGGCGTCGGCCACTCCCGCGCCGGCGTCGACGACCACGCAGTCGGTGCCGGAGGACACGACGCAGCAGTTGGTGCCGAACACGGGTGCGACCACGACACGGAGCTCCACGAAGCCCACGTTAGCGGTTGGCACCCTCGCTGACAGGCCCTCTTCACCCTTCGGTGAAAAGGTTCAGACAGTACGTCATGGCTTCCGATGCCTACACTGTCCCCGCACGGGGTGATTCGCCCCGGATCCGGCAGTGAATCGGTCCAGCGCGGCCAAGCCCCGGGTCGAGGCGAGCACAAGAGAGCACGGAGAAGGGAACGCGGTGGCGTCCAGCAAGCAGCGGCAGCGCGCGCAGCAGGCCAGGCAGGCGGAGAAACGAGCGCAGCGGCAGGCGGCCGAGCGCGCCCGCAGGCAGCGCCTGTGGGGCCTGGTCGCTCTGGTCACCGTGCTCGCGCTGGTGGGCGCGTTCGTGGTCGCGGCGCTGATCAACGACAACGCACCCGATGACGACGCCGCTGCCGGTGCCTGCCCCGCAGGCGTCGAGGAGGCGCGCGACGACTACGAGCTCGCCGACCCGTCGGTCGCCGAGGACCGCACGTGGACGGTCACGCTGCGGGCCTGCTCGGGCGACACAGAAGCGGACATCGTCCTCGAGCTCGACGGCGAGAAGGCCCCGCAGGCCGTCGCCAGCTTCGTCACGCTCGCCCAGGGCGGCTACTTCGACGGCACCGGCTGCCACCGGCTCGTCACGCAGGGCATCTACGTGCTCCAGTGCGGCGACCCGACGTTCACCGGATCCGGCAGCCCGGGCTATTCGTTCGGCCCGATCGAGAACGCCCCGGAGGACGGCGTCTACCCCGCGGGCACCGTGGCGATGGCGCGCCGCGGCGGCGACGCCGAGTCCATGGGCTCCCAGTTCTTCCTCGTCTACGAGGAATCGACCATCCCTTCCGACGCAGCCGGCGGGTACACGGTCTTCGGCACGATCACATCCGGCTTGGACTTCGTCCAGGCAGTCGCTGACACGGGAGCGGCGGACGGTGTACCTGACGGTGCACCAGCCACCCCGGTCACCATCGAAGGAGTTGAGACCCAGTGAGCGAACCCACTTCCCGCTCGGCAGAGCCCGTCCAGCAGGACGCGCCCGCCGAGCCCGTGGCCGAGACTCCGACCGCAGCCGAATCTCCCGCCGAGGCGGTGAGCGAGGCAGCAGAGGTGACCGAGGCGCCGGCCGAGGTGGAGGTACCCGAGGACGCCGCAGAGGCGGCCCCGGCGGCCCCCGTCGAGGAGCCCGTCGTCGAGGCGGCCCCCGAGGCCGTGACCGAGGCTCCCGCTGAGGAGACCCCTGTCGAGGAGGCTCCCGTCGAGGAGGCTCCCGAGGCCGAGGTCGCCGAGCAGGCGCCCTCTGAGGAGGTCCCCACGACGGAGGCCCCGGTCGAGGACGCCCCCGTCGCGGAGACCCCTGTCGAGGAGGCGCCGGCGGAGGAGAACCCTGTCGTGGAGGCTGCCGCGACGGAGACAACTCCTGCGGTGGAGACCGCGGCCGAGGACGCTCCTGCCGAAGAGGCTTCTGTCGAGGCAGCCCCCGTCGAGGACGCTCCTGCCGAAGAGGCTCCTGCCGAAGAGGCTCCTGCCGAGGCGACCCCTGCCCCTGCCGCCCAGCCCACGCCCGCGAAGCCGGCCGCGATCCCGTCGCCGGCCGCGCTCGCGAGGCCGCGTCCGCCCAAGCCGGGCGCGCCGTCGGCCGCTGCGGCACAGGCTGCGCCGGCCGCCGCACCCGCGCCCGTGGTGCCGGTCGCCGACGCCGCCGCGCACGCCGAGGCGGAGAAGTTCGGCCGCGTGGACGACGAAGGCAACGTGTACGTCCGCGACTCCGCGGGTGAGCGCATCGTCGGCCAGTTCCCCGGTGTCACCACCGAGGAGGCGCTGGCGCTGTACGTGCGCCGGTACCTCGACCTCGCCGCGAAGGTCGGCCTGTTCGAGGCCCGCCTGGACAGCGCCGACCTGTCGGTGCGCGAGATCGACCAGACGCTCCAGAAGCTCGGCGAGGAGACCGCCGAGCCGGCCGCCGTCGGCGACCTGGACGCCCTGCGGGCACGCGTCGAGACGCTGCGCGGCCGTGCCGCCGAGCGCCGGGCCGCCCTCGAGGAGGCCCGGTCCGCCGCGAAGGCGGAGGCCGTCGCCGCCCGTACCTCGATCGTCGAGTCCGCCGAAAAGATCGCGGCGACCGACCCGAGCAAGATGCAGTGGCGCCCCGCCGGCGAGGAGCTGCGTCTGCTGCTCGACCGCTGGAAGGAAGCCCAGCGCTCCGGGCCGCGTATCGACCGCCCGACGGAGGAATCGCTCTGGAAGCGGTTCAGCCACGCCCGCACCGCGTTCGACCGCGAACGCCGGCACTTCTTCGCCGACCTGGAGCAGCGCAACAGCAGCGCCAAGATCGAGAAGGAGAAGCTGGTCTCGGAGGCGGAGTCGCTGGCCACCAGCACGGACTGGGGTTACACCGCTGGCGCGTACCGCGACCTCATGACGCGCTGGAAGGCAGCGGGCCGCGCGTCACGCAAGGACGACGACGCCCTGTGGGCCCGGTTCCGGGCCGCGCAGGACCGGTTCTTCGAGGCGCGGGACGCCGAGAACGCCGTCATCGACGCGGAGTACGGCGAGAACCTCAAGGTCAAGGAGGAGCTGCTGCTGGAGGCAGAGGCGCTGGTGCCGGTCAAGGACCTGAACAAGGCCAAGGCCACCCTGCGCAACATCCAGGAGCGGTGGGAGGAGGCCGGCAAGGTTCCTCGCGGTGACATCCAGCGTGTCGAGGGCCGGCTGCGTGCGGTCGAGACCGCGATCCGCGACGCCGACCAGGCGCAGTGGAAGCGGAGCAACCCGGAGACGCGTGCGCGTGCCGAGGGTGCCGCGGCGCAGCTCCAGTCCGCCATCGAGGGCCTCGAGGCGGAGCTCGCGGCCGCTCAGGCCAAGGGCGACAAGCGCAAGATCTCCGAGCTGGAGGCCGCGGTCGCCGCCCGTCGCTCGTGGCTCGAGCAGGTAGTCAAGGCGGCGGAGGACTCCAAGGGCTGACGCCCCCGGAGTTGTCCACAGCGGGCCCGGTCGCACTGCGCGACCGGGCCCGCTGCGCATAGGTTCTGCCCCATGCAGTCCCCTGGCACCTCCCTCGCCGCTCTCCTCGATCCTCGTCCGGCGCCCGTGCCGCTGGTCGTGACCCCCGCACACGTGGGTGGGCAGGTGGCGTGGTCCGACCTGCGGCGGGCAGGTGCCCTGGTCGAGCTGCGGGACGGCGCGGCCGTGGCCGCGACGTCGGTGGTCGGCCCGGGGCACCGTGCCCTGGTGCTCGCGGACGACGTCGCCGTGCGGTGTGTCCTCGCGGCCTCGACGGCCGCCTGGGTGCACACCGGCGTGTACGACGGCGTCGTCGCCCCCGCCTGGCCGGCCGGCACGCCGGTGGAGCTGGCCTACTCCCCCGACACGCACCGCCCCGCCCCGCGACCGGGCCGGATCGTACGGCGTGCGCCCGGTCTGGCGCGGGACACGGTCCGGCTCGCGGGGGTGCCGGTGACCGGGCTCGTCCGGACCGCTCTCGACGTCGCCTGTACAAGGCCGACGGCGGTCGCCGTGCCCGCCCTGGTGGCCCTTGCCGGGTGCGGGGCAGACCTGCGGCACGCCAGGAGGATCCTCGACCAGCGGGTCCGGGTGGTCGGCCGTCCGGCGGCGCACCGCGCGCTTTCAGCAGCGCTGGAGCAGCTTGCGAGCTAGGTTCGGGTCATGGCCGCATCCAAGACACCAGCGGTGGAGCTCGACGTCGCAGGCCGCACCGTGCGCGTCACGAGCCCTGACCGCGTCGTCTTTCCCCGTGGAATCACCAAGCTGCAGGTCGTCGAGTACTTCGTCGCCGTGTCCGACGGCATCACCGGCGCCCTCCTGCACCGCCCGACGACGCTGGAGCGCTGGCCCAAGGGCTGGCACGAGGGTGCGCGCCTCACGACGCGGATGCCGAAGCCGGACGACCCGAAGGGCGACGGCTTCTACCAGAAGCGTGTCCCGAAGGGCGCGCCGGACTACGTGGAGACCGCGACGATCGCGTTCCCGTCGGGCCGGACGGCGGACGAGGTGTGCCCCACCGAGCCGGCGGTGGTGGCCTGGGCGGCCAACATGGGCACGCTCACCTTCCACCCCTGGCCTGTGCGGCGCGACGACGTCGAGTCGGTCGACCAGCTGCGGATCGACCTCGACCCGCAGCCGGGCACCGACTTCGACGACGCGGCCGCCGTCGCCCCGCACCTGAGGGAGCTGTTGGACGAGCTGAACCTGACCGGTTATCCCAAGACGTCCGGCGGGCGCGGGCTGCACGTGTTCGTGCCGCTGGAGCCCCGGTGGACGTTCACGCAAGCGCGGCGGGCGACCATCGCGATCGGGCGGGAGCTGGAGCGCCGGCTGCCGGGCAAGGTCACGACCCGGTGGTGGAAGGAGGAACGGGGCGAGGCCATCTTCGTGGACTACAACCAGATGGCCAGGGACCGCACCATCGCCTCGGCCTACTCGATCCGGGCCAACGGGAGGGCGACCGTCTCCATGCCGCTCGACTGGGACGAGGTCGGCGGCGTGCACCCCGACGACTTCGACGTCCTGTCGGCGCCCGCACGATTCGCCGAGCGGGGCGACCTGTTCGCCGCGCTGCGCGCCGACCGCGACCCGGCGCTGGACTGCTCGCTGGACGCGGCCCTGGAGCTCGCGGCCCGGGACGAGGCCGACGGCCTCGAGGACCTGCCCTATCCCCCGGAGTACCCGAAGATGCCGGGCGAGCCAAAGCGCGTCCAGCCCAGCCGCGACAAGGACCGCGACAAGAGCCAGGACTGACCCGGCCCCTCCGGCAGGTCAGTGGTTGCGGAGCGCCTTGATGAGCTCGCCCTTGCGCATCTTCGAGCGGCCCTCGATGCCGATCTCGGCGGCGCGCTTGCGCAGATCCTCGGCCGTCCAGTCGTCGTAGTCGCCGCTCTTGCCGCCCTTGCGACCGACGCTCTTGCGGGACGTGTTCGCCGCGGCGTTCGCGATGCGCGCCGACTTCTCCTTCGAGTTGCCGTCGTCGCGGAGCTTCTCGTACAGCTCCTTGTCCTTGACGCTCGGGCCCGGGTCACGCTTCGGCATGGCTGCTCCTCCCGCTCAGGCTGACCGCTCACCGTCAGCACCGTTCACCTCCACGATGGCCCAGCCCGGAGCGGCTCGCACGCGCGCACGGTCACCCTCGCGGACCGATGAGTTCCGCCCCGCGGCGCCGTCGGAAGGGGCATGGGAACCCTGAGCTACTTCGCGAACATGTCCGCCGACGGGTACACCGTCGACGCCGACGGGAGGTTCGACTGGGCGACGCCCACCGACGAGGTGCTCGAGTTCATCAACGAGATCGAGGCGGACGTCGCCGTCTACGTCCACGGCCGGCGCATGTACGAGACGATGGTCTACTGGGAGAACCACGACCCGGGACCGGACGCGAACCCGCACGAGACGCGGTACGCCGAGATCTGGCAGGGCGTGGAGAAGGTCGTCGCGTCGTCGTCCCTGCCCGAGGAAGCGGTCACGTCCGCGCGGACCCGGCTGGTGCGCGACCTGCAGCTCGGCGAGCTGCGCCGCATCACCAACTGCGCGCCCGGCGTCGTCTCGGTGGGCGGGCCGACCGTGGCCGCCGAGCCCATCCGGCACGGGCTCGTCGACGAGTTCCGCTTCTTCGTCTACCCCGAGGTGCTGGGCGGCGGCCTGCCCGCCCTGCCCCCCGACGCCCGGCTGAGCCTGCGCCTCGTCGACACCCGGACGTTCGCGAACGGTGCCGTCTACCTGCGCTACGTCCCGCGCTGAGGCAGGCTCGTACCGTGACCACACTCAACCTGCCCGTGCAGCCACCGGTCCGGCCGATGCTCGCCAAGAGTGTCGCGTCCATCCCGGCCCAGGCGGAGACCGACGTCGGTCCCGCCTACGTCTACGAGCCGAAGTGGGACGGCTTCCGCGCCATCGTCTACCGCGACGGCTCCGAGGTCCAGATCGACTCACGCAACACCAAGCCCATGGACCGCTACTTCCCGGACGTCGTCGCGGCGGTCCTGGAGGCGCTCCCGGAGCGGTGCGCGGTCGACGGCGAGATAGTCATCGCGCAGACGCCGGACGGCGGGGCGGCGCACCTGAACTTCGAGCTGCTGTCGCAGCGCATCCACCCGGCGGCGTCGCGCGTGAACCTGCTCGCCGAGACGACACCCGCCGCGCTGGTGGTGTTCGACGTCCTCGCGCTGGGCGACGAGTCGCTCATGGACCGGCCGCTCACCGAACGGCTGGCGGCCCTGGACGGGCTGGGGCTGACGGGCCCGCTCGTGTTCGCCACGCCGCGCACCCTGGACGCCGCGGTGGCCCAGGACTGGTTCGGTTCCTTCGAGGGTGCGGGGCTCGACGGCGTGGTCGCCAAGCCCGCCGACGGCCCGTACGCCCCCAACAAGCGCGCGATGCTGAAGATCAAGCACACCCGCACCGCCGACGTCGTCCTGGCGGGCTACCGGCTGCACAAGACCTCGACGCCCGAGGCCCCGGTGCTCGGCTCGCTGCTGCTGGGCCTGTGGGACGAGGCCGACGACGGTCCGCGGCTGCAGTTCGTCGGCGTCGCCGCGTCGTTCTCGGCGACTCGGCGCGCGGAGCTGGTCGAGGAGCTGGCGGCGCTGGTCGTGGAGCCCGGCACGCCGGCGGCGGACGAGCATCCGTGGCGCGGCTGGACCGACCCGGCGAGCGGCGAGGCCGGCGACCGGCTGCCCGGAGCGCAGTCGCGCTGGAGCTCGGGCAAGGACCTGTCGTTCACTCCCCTGCGTCCCGAGCGCGTGCTCGAGGTGGGCTACGACCACATGGAGGGCACGCGGTTCCGGCACACCGCCCAGTTCAAGCGCTGGCGCCCGGATCGCGAGCCGGCGTCGTGCACCTACGAGCAGCTGGAGGAGCCGGTCGGCTTCGACCTGGGCGAGCTGTTGCCGGGCGCTCCCGGCACCGCCTGAGCGATGGCGTTCCCCTCCACTCTCAACGTATAGCGCACAGGGGGTCTTGCGGCAAGACCCCCGTCGTGACGCAGAATCGGCGACCCAGGCCAGAGCCTGCGGATGTCGCGATGCTGACGGGGGAACCGATGATCGATGTGACAGTGGTGGGTGGCGGGCCGACCGGCGTGATGCTGGCGAGCGAGCTGCGGCTGCGGGGCGTGCGCGTGCTCGTCCTGGACAAGGAGGCGGCGCCGACCAAGGTGGTCCGCGGGCTGGGGCTGCACGCCCGCACCGTCGAGGTGCTGGACCAGCGAGGGCTCCTGGACCGGTTCCTCCCGCTCGGCAAGCAGTACCCGGTGGGCGGCTTCTTCGCGGGCATCAGCAAGCCGACGCCGGGCGGCCTGGACACCACGTACCCGTTCGTGCTCGGCATCCCGCAGCCGACCACGGAGCGCCTGCTGACCGAGCACGCGACCGACCTCGGCATCGAGATCCGCCGGAGCTGCGAGCTGGTCGGCCTCAGTCAGGATGACGACGGCGTGACCGCCGAGCTGGCGGACGGCACGCGGCTGCGCTCCCGCTACCTCGTCGGGTGCGACGGCGGCCGCAGCACCGTGCGCAAGCTCCTCGGCGTCGGCTTCCCCGGGGAGCCCGCCCGGCGCGAGACGCTGCTCGGCGAGGTAGAGCTGACCGCGCCGCCCGAGGAGGTGGACGCCGTCGTCGCCGAGGTGCGCAAGACCCAGCGGGAGTTCGGCGCCATGTCGCTCGGGGACGGGCTGTTCCGCCTCGGGGCACCCGCGGAGGGGGTCGCCGAGGACCGGGCGACGCCGCCGACCCTGGAAGAGCTGAAGCGGCAGGTGCGCAAGCTCGCCGGCACCGACTTCGGCGCACACTCGCCGCGCTGGCTGTCCCGGTTCGGGGACGCCACCCGGCTGGCCGACCGCTACCGGGTCGGCCGGGTGCTGCTCGCCGGTGACGCGGCGCACGTCCACCCGCCGTACGGCGGGCAGGGGCTCAACCTCGGCGTCCAGGACGCCTTCAACCTGGGCTGGAAGCTGGCCGCCGAGGTCGGTGGCCGGGCGCCGGAGGGGCTGCTGGACAGCTACCACGCCGAACGCCACCCGGTGGCCGCCGACGTGCTGGACAACACCCGCGCCCAGGGCGAGCTGCTGTCCCTGGAACCCGGCGCCCAGGCCGTGCGCAGGCTGCTGTCCGAGCTGATGGACATCGAGGACGTGAGCAGGCGCCTGGCCGAGAAGGTCATGGCGACGGGGATCCGCTACGACGTCGGCGAGGGGCACGAGCTGCTCGGCCGGCGGCTGCCCGACGTCACGCTGGAGCGGGGCCGCCTCTACGAGCGGATGCACGACGGCCGCGGCGTGCTGCTCGACCGGACCGGCCGCCTCTCCGTGGCCGGATGGACGGACCGGGTGGCGCACGTCGCCGACCCGGGTGCGGAGCTGGACGTGCCGGCGGTGCTGCTCCGGCCGGACGGCCACGTCGTGTGGGTCGGCGAGGACCAGGCGGACCTGGTCGGGCCGCTCACACGGTGGTTCGGGTCGAGCGTGCGCTGAGCGGAATCCCGCTGGTCGAGCCTGTCGAGACCGGACCAGGTCTTCACGGTCGCCTCCGTGCAGGACGCGGTGTCCACCACCGACGAGGTGGTGGAGGTGACCGGCGCG
>NZ_JBFAKY010000044.1:0-40288 GCF_040656015.1 Promicromonospora sp. NPDC050249
CCGGGAGCGAGAACAGCAGCCAGGGCACGAAGCTCGCCGCGGCGACCATCGAGATCAGCCGCGGATCTGGGGTGAGCGTCTCGACGAGCCCGACCACCGGGTGAGGGCTACTGGGGCGTCACCGACCACTTGGCGTCGGGCGTCTCCCGGATCACCGCGTACCCGCCGACGGGCACCACGATCCCGGTGTCGGTCGGTGCGTCGGTGACGAGGTCGTGTCCCGGTCCGGTGATCCGGACGGGCCGGTCGCCGTGGTGCAGCAGGAAGAGGTACGCGCCCGCGGCGCCGTGCCGTCGGATCGCCTCGAGCCCTGTACCCACCGCCTCGGGGACCACCGGGCCGACGCCGTACTCCGTGAGCCGGGCCGCGACGAAGGCGTCCCACGACTCCTGGACCATCCGTGCCGAGACATACGTGGCGCTGCCGTCGCCGACACGGCGGCGGGTGACGGCAGGCAGGCCGGCGAGTGCGCCCTGCTTGTAGGTGGCGAGCACCTCCGCTGCCGGCGGATCCATCCGCTCGGTCCACTGGTCGACGGTCGACCCGTCGCTGAGCTCCTGGGTCTCTGCCGGGTCGAGCGGGTGGTGCTCGGTGACCCGGACGCCCAGGAGGTCCCGCAACCGGCCCGGGTAGCCGCCGGAGACCACTCGCTGGTGCTCGTCCGCGATCCCGGTGAACCGCCCGACGACGAGATGCCCGCCCGCCTCGACGTACCGGGTGAGCCACTCGACGGTGCCGGAGTCCATCGCCATGAGGGTCGGGACGAACAGCACCCGGTAGCGAGCGGCGTCGGCGCCGGGCCGCACGAAGTCGACGGCGACCCCGGCCCGCCACAGGGCGCGGTGCGTCGCACGGACCTCTGCGGTGTAGTCGAGGTCGTCGTTCGGCAGGTGCGGCGTCTGGAGCGACCACCGGCCGTTCGCGTCCCACAGGATGGCGACGTCGGCCTCGACCACTGGTCCGTCCTGCGGCGGCTCCGCGATCTCCTGGAGACGGCCGAGGAGCGACCCGAGCTCGACGACGCCCTCGAACGTCCGGCTCTCCGGGCCGACGTGCGGCACCATCGCGCTGTGCCACGTCTCGGAGCCGCCGGCCGAGGCGCGCCACTGGAAGAACAGCGCACCCTGGGAGCCGCGCGCGACGTAGCCGAGGGAGTTGCGCAGCATCCGGCCGGGGTCCTTGAAGGCCTGCCGGGCGCCGTCCCGGATGCCGGAGGCGCTCTGCTCCATGAGCAGCCAGGGACCGCCGCCCCACGAGCGGGTGAGGTCGGCGCCATACGCGACGTGGGCCTCTCCGTCCGGGCCGGTCGTGTCGAGATAGTGGTCGACGGAGGCGAGGTCCAGCTGTTCGCTCCAGTCCCACTGGTTGAGGTGGTCCCAGGTGGGCTGCATGAAGTTCGTCGTGACCGGAGCCGTCGAGCCGGTCGCGCGGATCTCGTCCCGCTGCTCGACGCAGGCCGCCAGCATCTCGTCCGAGCAGAACCGCTTGAAGTCCACCGCGTGGGCGGGGTTGGCCAGGTACTGCGTCGTGCGCGGCGGCAGGATCTCTTCCCAGTCGTCGTACCGCTGGGACCAGAACGCCGTGTACCAGGCGTCGTTCAGCGCGTCGAGCGTTGCGTACCGCTTCCGGAGCCACCGCCGGAAGGCCGCCGCCGCGTGCGGGCCGTGGTCGACCGTGCCGTACTCGTTGTGCACGTGCCAGCCGCGGAGGCGCGGGTGCGCGCCGTACCGCTCGGCGAGGAACCGCGCGACGCGGCGCGCGGCCTGGCGGTAGGCGGGCGCGCTGATCGCGTAGGTGTCCCGCGAGCCGTGGGAGACGTAGGTCCCGTCGGCCCGTACGGGCAGCGCGTCCGGGTGCGCCCTGGTGAACCACGGCGGCGGGGACGCGGTCGGGGTCGCGAGGAAGAACCCGATCTCGTTCGCGTCGAGGAGCGCGACGACGTCGTCCAGCCAGCCCGGCTCGAACTGTCCTTCACGAGGCTCGATCGCGGCCCACGAGAACACCCCGATCGTCACGGTGTTCACGCCTGCTCGGCGCATGAGCGCCATGTCCTCGGTCCAGACTTCCCGCGGCCACTGCTCGGGGTTGTAGTCGCCGCCGAAGAGCAGGCGGTCGGGTACGAAGGGAACCGTCATTGGTCGTCCTCAGGTCGGTGGATCGTCGGGTCGTCAGGTGCTGGATCAGCAGGCAGGTCAGCTGGGCAGGTCAGCAGGGCAGGTCAGCAGGGCCGGTCAGCGGCCGAGCTCCCCGGCCCAGTGGGCCGGGTCGGGCAGCGCGGCGTCGAGCTCTGGCCAGACGTCGTCCGGCACCTCGGCGTCCGCCCACGCGGTGACCTGGGCGAGCTGGGCGGCGCTCGTCACGCCGACGATCGTCCCCGCGACGCGCGGGTCACGGTCACCGGTCCGGAGCGCGAGCGCGCCCACGGGGACGCCCGCCGCACGCGCGATGCCGCGGATCCGCAGGATCGCGTCCCGCTGCACGTCGTCGACGCCGCGGTAGTGATAGTGCCGCACGGGTCCGTCGTCGTCGGCGAGAGCGCCGCCGCCGAACGGGGCGGCGTTGAGGACGCCCACGCCGCGGTCGGCGCAGTCGTCCAGCAGCGTCTCTGCCGACCGGTCCAGGAGCGTGAGGCGGTTGTGCGTCACGACCGCCTCGAACTCGCCCGTGCGTACGTACTGCCGCAGCAGTCCGATCGGCCCGCCGGCCACCCCGAGGTGCTCGATCACGCCCGCCTCGCGCAGCTCGAGCAGGGCACGGACCGGACCGTCGGGCGCCACGGCGTCGGCGAACGTCATGCGCTCCGGGTCGTGGAAGTGCACCAGCGGCAGCCGGTCGAGACCCAGGCGCTCGCGGGACTCGGCGACGGACGCGCGCACGCGGTCGCCCGAGAAGTCGCCGGACCCGGGCAGCGGGTCCACCTTGGTGAACACCTGCACCGGACCGCCGAGCCCGGCGAGAGCCGACCCGATGTACGCCTCGGCGTCGCCGTACTCGTTGCTCGTGTCCCACGTGCGCCATCCGGCGGTCGCCGCGGCGCGCAGCAGGGCGGTAGCCCCGGCATCGTCGAGCCGGCGTCCGATACCGGACGTCCCGAGCACTACCGAGGGCACGAGCAGCCCGGTCCTGCCGAGCGCCTGGTGGGGAAGGGTGGCTGTCATCGTTCAGCCGGCTCGGACCTGCGAGAACGTGGCAACGGCCAGCACGGCATACGCATCATTCACATCTTCCTTGACGTGCGGTGAGCGTCCTCGCGAGAGGCGAAGCGCTTCGATGAACAGGTGGATCATTGCCAGGCGAAAAGCGGCCTGTCAACCCTGGCAGGATGTCCGCATGACTGATTCCGGTGCACTGGTGGTGCGCGGTCGCCTGGTCCAGCCCTCCGCGGTGGTGGACGACGGCGTCGTCGTCGCCTCGGGCGGCCGCGTCACGTTCGCGGGCTCGGTGTCCGACGCCCTGGCGACCGGGTACGGCCCCGCCGTCGAGACCGTGCAGCCCGCCCCAGAGACGTATCTGCTGCCCGGTCTCGTGGACCTGCACAACCACGGCGGGGGCGGAGTCTCGTTCCCGGACGTGACCACCGCCGAAGAGGCACTGGCTGGCGTGCTGGAACACCGTCGCCACGGCACCACCACCCTGCTCGCATCGCTCGTGACGGCCCGGCCGGAGGTGCTGCTGGAGCGCGCGTCGGTGCTGGCAGAGCTCGCCGTCGCGGGCGAGATCGAGGGCCTGCACGCGGAGGGGCCGTTCCTCTCGTACCACCGCAGGGGCGCACACAACCCGGCTGACCTGCAAGAAGGCAGCGTAGACCTGGTCAGGGACCTGGCCGAGGCCGCCCGCGGGTACCTGCGCACGATGACCATCGCACCCGAGGTGCCCGGCGTGACCGGTCCCGGCGGCGTCGCGGAGGCGCTGGTCGAGGCGGGCGTGCTGCCCTCGCTCGGCCACACCGATGGGAGCACCGAGCAGGCCGAGGCCCTGATCGCCCAGGTGACTGCCGCGCTGGCCGCCGCGGGCAGCCCCCTCGGACCCATGACCGCGACGCACCTGTTCAACGGGATGCGGCCGCTGCACCATCGCCGGCCCGGCCCCATCGCGGCCTGCCTGGCGGCCGCCGCCCGCGGCGACATGGTCGTCGAGCTCATCGGCGACGGCGTGCACCTCGACCCGGCGACGGTCCGCTCGGTGTTCGACATGGTGGGACCGGACCAGGTGGTGCTGGTCACCGACGCGATGGCGGCGGCAGGCGTCGCCGACGGCCGCTACGAGCTGGGACCCATGTCCGTGGAGGTGCTCGACGGCGTAGCGCGGGTCGTCCCGGAGGAGGGGAGCCAGGAGGCCGGGGGAGAGGGGCCGATCGCCGGCGGCACCGCGCACCTGATCGACGTCGTGCGGCTCGCCCTGGCCGGCGGCGTCCCGCTGGTCGACGCCGTGCGCTCCGCGACGGCCGTGCCCGCGCGAGTCCTCGGCCTGACCGGCGAGGTCGGCAGCCTGGCCCCCGGCGCCCGCGCCGACGTCCTGGTCACGGACGCGGCGCTGCTCCCCCTCCGGGTCCTGCGTCAGGGCGTCGACGTCGGCTGACCCGTAGGGCATTGAGCACAGCGGCTGCTGCCAGAGAGGCCCCGGATCCGGCAGCGGCTGCTGTGGTCAGCCCCTGACGTGGTGGCGGCCTCGGGAATTGTCGTGCGGGTGGTTCGGCGGCAGCGCTACCGTCGCCGCATGGACCAGGCTCTGCCGCATACCGCGGCGACATTGACGAATGACCTGCTGGCGCTGGGTGTGGTCCCGGGGGACGTGCTCCTGGTGCACTCGTCGATGCGGCGCCTCGGCTTCGTGGCGGGCGGCCCGCAGGCGGTGGTGGACGCGCTGCTGACGGCCGTGGGTCCTGAGGGCACGATCGTCGTCCCGACCCACACGTCGGAGAACACCGACCCGGCAGGCTGGCAGAACCCGCCGGTCCCCGAGTCGTGGTGGCCCGTGCTCCGGTCCGACACGCCAGGGTTCGATCCCGCCCGCACCCCCAGCCGCTGGGTCGGCGTCCTGCCCGAAGCCGTCCGGACCTGGCCCGGCGCCGTGCGCAGCGCACATCCGCACGTGTCGTGCGCCGCGCTCGGCGCGCAGGCCCAGGACGTGGTCGCGGAGCACGACCTCGCCGAGTCCCACGGCGAGAGGTCACCGATCGGCGCGGTCTACCGGCTCGGCGGCAAGGTCCTGCTCCTCGGCTGCGGCCACGACTCCAACACGTCCCTGCATCTCGCCGAGCGCCGCCAGCCGTCGCCTCCGATGGCAGAGACGGGTGCGGCGATCAGCGACGGCGACGGCACGAGCCGCTGGGTGACCTGGACGGACCTCGTCACGGGCGAGGACGACTTCGACCGGCTCGGCGCCGCGTTCGAGGAGACCGGCGCGGTCACCCTGGGGCGGGTAGGGTCCGCCGCCACCCGGCTCATGGACCAGCGGACGCTCGTGGACTTCGGTGTGGACTGGATCGCGCGCAACCGCCACGGAGTTGACGCCGATGTCGCCGGGCCGTAACCGACCTTTGTTAACGTGCCGGGCATGACGCCTGTGTTCCAGCCCGGCCAGACAGTGGTGCGCCGCGAGATCATGCGCGGCGAACCGTGGATCGCGATGCCGCAGGTGTGCGTCCAGGACGACGGCGACCTGCTCGTCACCTACACCCCCGGCGGCACCCCGATGGTGTATCCCGAGACCGGCGCGTTCCCGGTGGGGGAGCATCCCTGGAAGCTCGCGGGCAGCACGAGCTGGCGTGGCCACGGCCGGCTCGAGCTGCACTGGACGGGGGTCGAGCACTCGATCTTCCTGTTCTGGGACGGTCCTCAGCGCGCCTTCCAGGGCTGGTACTTCAACCTCGAGGACGCGCCCCGCCGCACCCCCATCGGCTTCGACACGCTCGACCACGAGCTCGACGTCTGGTGGGCCGCCGACGCCGAGACCTACGAGTTCAAGGACGTCGTCGAGTTCGAGGAGACCGGGCCGGCGCGCTATCCCGGACGCATGGAGCAGATCCGCGCCGAGGGCGACCGGATCGCCCGCCTGCTCGACGCCGGTGAGCTCTGGTGGGACAAGGCCTGGGCCGACTGGGCGCCCGACCCGTCGTGGCAGGCCCGCACCATGCCCGACGGCTGGGCGACCGTGCCGTTCGAGGCGCGCTGAACCACGACTCGCCGGAGCCGAATCCGATCCGAAGTTCGCCGGGGTAATACCGGTGGCACGGTCGTTGCCGCGCGCTACGGTCGGACCGTGCCTTCTTCGCTGCCTGTCCCCAGACCTGCCGTACCGGCTTCCGCAGCACCTGCCGCCCCCGAGTGGCCACTGGCCACCGAACGCCTCCGGCTCCGCCCGGTAGCCCCCGCCGACGCTGAGGCATTCCTCCGCTGGCGCTCGCGTGCCGAGGTCGTGCGGTTCATGTACCAGCCGCCGTGGGACCTGCCCACGGCTCAGGCGAAGCTCAGCACCTGGTCGACAGCGCCGTTCGAGGAGGTGGGCGACGTGCTGGTGCTGGCGATCGAGGCCGACGGCGACGTCGTCGGCGAAGCCATGCTCAAGTGGGCGGCCGGCGCGCGGCAGGCCGAGCTCGGTTACGCCCTGCACCCCGACGTCAGCGGGCGGGGTCTCGCGACCGAGGCCGCCCGCGCCACTCTGGAGCTCGCCTTCACCACGTACGGCTTTCACCGCGTGTACGCGCGGATCGACGAGGAGAACGTCGCCTCCGTCCGTGTGGCCGAGCGGCTCGGCATGCGCCTCGAGGCTCACCTCCTGGAGAACGACCTGCGCGACGGCGTCTGGTCCAACGAGGTGGTCTACGCGGTCCTCGACCGTGAGCACGCGGCGCTCGCGTAGCCCACCGACAGCCCACCGAGCGTCCACCGAGAGGCACCGTCGACGTTCCTGACTTTCGACGAGCGGGTAGCGCTCGCCGCCCTCCGCCGGGTACCGTCCATCGAAGCGCTTCGACGTTCTGTCGGCAGCGCGTCGCCCCACCGTGCCTCAGCCGCACACCCGGCCGCACCGCCGCGGCACCCTAAGGAGGAACCCATGGACGTGCCCCCCTTCCGCGATCCCGCGCTGCCCGTGTCCGAGCGCGCTCGCGACCTGCTCGCCTCGCTCACCCCGGAGGAGCGGCTGGCGATGCTGCACCAGCACCAGCCGGTCGTCGACCGGCTGGGCCTGGGCGCGTTCCACACCGGGTGCGAGGCCCTGCACGGCGTCGCCTGGCTCGGGCGTGCGACGGTGTTCCCGCAGCCGGTCGGCCTGGCCGCGACCTGGGACCCCGAGCTCGTCCGCCGGGTCGGCGAGATCGTCTCCACCGAGGTTCGCGCCAAGCACGTGGCGGACCCGTCGGTGAGCCTGAACGTCTGGGCGCCGGTCGTGAACACGCTGCGCCACCCGGCCTGGGGCCGCAACGAGGAGGGGTACTCCGAGGACCCGCACCTCACCGCCCACCTCGCCACCGCCTACTGCCGCGGCCTGCGCGGGGACCACGAGCGGGTGTGGAAGACCACGCCGACCCTCAAGCACTTCCTCGCGTACAACAACGAGACCGACCGGTCCTCGACGAGCTCGAACCTCACGCCGGTCACGCTGCACGAGGAGGAGCTCCCCGCCTTCCGCGAGCCGATCGAGAAGGGCGTGGCCGCTGGCGTCATGCCGGCGTACAACCAGGTCAACGGCACCCCGGCCCACTTGCAGACCGAGCTCTTCGCCGAGCTGCGGTCCTGGACCGACGACTCGGTCGCACTCGTCTCCGACGCCGCCGCCCCGATGTTCGTGGTGAACGTGCAGCGCGCCGCGGCGGACCGCGCGTCCGGCAACGCCGCGCTGGTCCGCGCAGGCGTCGACTCGTTCACCGACGACGACGCCGACTCGGCCCCCACCATCCAGCGCCTCCAGGAGGCCCTCGACCGCGGCCTGCTCACCATGGAGGAGGTCGACCGCTCCGTGCTGCGCATGCTCGAGCTCCGCCTGCGCAGCGGCGAGCTCGACGGCGACGCCGACCCGTACTCGGGCATCACGGCGGACCAGATCGACCTGCCCGAGCACCGCGCGCTCGCGCGGGAGTCGGCAGCCCGCTCCGTCGTCGTGCTGCGTAACTCCGATGGTCTGCTGCCGCTGTCCGCGACGGGCTCGGTCGCCGTCGTCGGACCCCTTGCCGAGGCGGTGCTCACCGACTGGTACTCGGGCACACCGCCCTACGCGGTCACCCCGGCGGACGGCCTGCGCGCCGCGTTCGGCGCGGACCGTGTGGTGGTGGCCGACGGCGCCGACGTCGTCGCCCTGCGTGCGGCGAACGGGCGGTACGTCTCCGTCACGGAGGACGGCACCGCGGTCGTCGCCGACTCGGCCACGGCAGGCAAGGGCGCGCACCTGTCCGTCACGGACTGGGGCGGGGGTGTGCTGACGCTGCGTTCTGGCGCCTCTGGCCGCCTGCTCACCGGAGGTGCCTACCCGATGCGCGCGGACGCCGAGCGGGTGGGTGGCTGGGAGGTCCAGGAGAGCTTTCGCAAGCACGTGCACGACGACGGCTCGTGGTCCCTGCTGCACCTCGGCTCCGGCCGCTGGGTGCGTGTGCAGCGCGACACCGGCCTGGTGTGCGCCGAAGGACACACGCTCGCCGACGCCGAGCGGTTCACGGCCCGCGTGCTCGAGTCCGGCGCGGCCCGGGTGGCCCAGGCGGCGGCCTCGTGCGACGCCGTCGTCGTCGCGGTCGGGAACGACCCCCACCTGAACGGTCGCGAGACGAAGGACCGGCCCGACCTGTGGCTGCCCGACGCGGCGGTGGAGACGTGGCGCGCGGCCGTCGAGGCCAACCCCCGCGCAGTGCTGACCATCGTGTCGAGCTACCCGTACGTGCTCGGCCCGGGCGTCGCCGACGCCCCCACCGTGGTGTGGAGCAGCCACGGCGGGCAGGAGCTCGGGCACGCCCTGGCGGACGTGCTGACCGGCGCCGTCGAGCCGTCCGGGCGGCTTGCCCAGACGTGGCCCGCACGCCCGGAGCAGGCGGGCGACCTCTTCGACTACGACACGCGTCGCCAGCAGGTCACCTACCGGCACCTGCCGGCGGGCGAGGCAGGCGTTCCCGCCTTCGCCTTCGGTCACGGCCTCACCTACTCGTCGGTCTCCTACGAGGGGTTGTCGCTCTCCGCGGCCGAGGTCGCGGCACCCGCGCCGACCCGCGACCACGCGCCGCTGACGCCCCGCGACCCGGCCGGCCAGGGCGTCGTGACCGCTACCGTCGCGGTGCGCAACACCGGTACGCGGCCCGCCGAGGAGCTGGTGCAGGTGTACTCGCTCGGGGCCTCCGGCACCGAGTCGCCGGTGCGGCTGCTGCTCGGCTACCGTCGCGTCCGGCTCGAACCGGGCGAGACGGCGTCGGTGGCCGTGCCTTTCGACACCGCGCGTCTCGCGCTGTGGCACGAGGCGGCGACGACGGACGGCGCGCCGGGCCTGCTCGACGGCGACCTCCGGGTCCCTGCCGCTACCTATGCCGTGGCGGCCGGGGCGTCGAGCGTGGACCTGCCGGTACGCGGCGAGCTGACCGTCACGGACCCGACCGGGTGAGGATCACTGGATGAGGACGCAGCAATGAGGACGCAGCAATGAGGGCGCAGCCATGAGGGTCGATCCCGACAGCCGCAGCGCGCAGGGACTGACGACGTTCCTGCAGTTCGTCGCGCTCAACGTGCTGTACATCGTGGCCTGCGTACCGGTGGTGACGGCGGGGGCGGCGACCGCAGCGCTCTACGAGGTGGCGCTGCGGTACGCCGACGAGGAACGGGGTTACCTGATCCGGGGCTTCCTCGTCGGTCTCCGTCGCAACCTGTGGCGGGGCACCGCCGTCGGGCTGCTGCTCGGTGTGCCGGCCGCGATGGTGGGCTTCGCCGCGGCCTTCTGGCTGGCGCTCGGTAGCGCCCTCGGGACCGCCGTCGGCACGGTAGCGGTGCTGCTGGTCGCCTATCTGGTGGCCGCGCTGCTGTACGGCCTGGCGCTGGTCGCGCGGTACGCCGACCCGCTGGGCCGCACAGTGCGCAACGCCCTGCTGCTGCCGCTCGCCGAGCCGCTGCGCACCATCGCCCTGCTGCTGCGGCCGGCTGTCACGGTGAGCCTGATGTACGTGTACCCGCCGTTCGTGGCGCTCGTGGTGACCATCGGGTTCTCGGTGGGTGCGTACGTGGACGGGTTCGTGCTCCACAGCGTCTTCCGGCGGCGCGGCGGCGATCCCACGGCGCTCGACCCGGTGGACCCGCACTCCGGCGAGTAGCCCGAGAGAGCCGCGCACAGAGCCCCCGCTGACAACTCGTCAGCGGGGGCTCTGTTCGCTACCCCTCGGGATCAGGTTCAGCCGAGGTCTTCGGCGACCGCGACGCGGGCTTCGTTCTGCGCCTTCGCGTTGGCCATGTCGACCTCGAGTACCTTCTCGTAGCCCAGGCCGTTCACCGTCTCCTGCATCTCTGCGAGCAGGGAGTCGAACTCGGCGTCGTCCTTGGCGAAGGCCATCTTCCAGGAGTACTCGACGATGCTGGCCTTCGCCTGGTTGCGGGCCGCCTCGATCTCGGAGGCGTCGGTCGGGGCGGTGTAGCCGGATCCCGGCGCCACGAGCATCTGGTCGTTCTTCTCCAGGTACTCCACGGTCGTCCTGGCGCCGCCCATGTGCTCGCTCCAGTCGTCCGTCAGCGGGTTGGCGACGGTCTCCTGGTAGCTGGGCCAGGACTTGTAGTTGTACGGGAGGCCCGTGTTCGGGTCCTCCTGGGCGGGTGACACCGCCGACACGTTGAGCGCCGAGCCGCCGTCCTTGTACTTGCCGCCGCCCCACTCGGCGGGCACGTCGCCGTCGCCCTCGAGGATGGCCTGGCGGCCGAAGTCGGTCAGCACCGGCCCATCGGGTCCGTCCTCCCAGGTCAGACCCTTGGGACCGGCGGCACCCATGGTGTCGGAGGAGGTGACCTGGACGCCCTCGGGCGAGTAGAGCCAGTCGATGAACGCCGCGATGCGCGCCGGGTCCTCGGCCTTCGAGCCGATCCCGTAGACCAGCCCGCCGCCGTACGCCTCGGCGCCGTACGTGAAGATCTCCTGGTCCTGCATCGGCACGAGCTGGAAGCCCTTGCCGTCAGCCATGTTCTGCTCGGTGTTGTAGGCCGACTGGCCCAGCCACGGCCACCAGGACGACAGCACCTGCCCGGCCTGGTACTTGGCGAACATCGTGTCGTAGTTCTGGGTGGTCGACTCGGGGTCGACGAGGCCCAGCTGGTTCGCCTCGTTGTAGAACTTCAGCGTGCGCACGTACTCCGAGTCGGAGTCGACGATGCTCTGGTAGTCCGAGCCGTCGGCCTTGGCGAGCACGAAGCCCATCTCGTCGTAGCCGTAGAGCGTCGTCGGCTGCTTGGCCATCACCATCATGTTGCCGTCCCAGTCCTTGAACAGGGACATGGCGTAGGTGGGCTTGCCGTTGTCGGCCTTCGGGTGGGCGTCCTGCATGTCCTTGAGCACCGGCAGGAGATCCTCGAGGGTGTTGATCTCCGGGTAGCCGAGCTCTGCGTAGTAGTCCCAACGCAGGAAGGGCCCGAACGTCGGGTCGATGTTCGCGGCCGGCTCGGTCGGCTTGAGCGTGGAGACCGAGGAGGGGAACCCGTAGATGCCCTCCTTGCCCTCGTTGATCTTTTGGACGGCCGGGTCATACGCCGGCACGTTCTCCATGGACTCGTAGTACGGCGCCGCGTCGAGCACCAGGCCGCCCTCGACCAGCTCGTCGATCTGCTTGCCCTTGCCGACGATGACGAGGTCGCCGAGCTCACCGCCCGCGACACGGGTGTTGTAGAGCGTGTCACCGCCGCCCGCGACGTTCGGGGCGATGATGTTCAGCTCCATGTTGAACTTGTCCTTGACGATCTTGCCGAACCACCCACCTTGGGTGCCCTGGTAGTTGGCCGGGACGGAGAAGACGTCGATCGTGATCGGCTCGGCCGCCGACCAGTCCTGGTCGAGCGACGCCACCTCGGCGTCGTCCGGTCCCGACGGCGTGCAGGCCGCGAGGGAGAGTATCCCCAGCAGCGGAGCCACCATCATCGCTATGGCCTTGTGAGATCTCATGACACTCCTTTGTGTATTCATGGAAAAGCGGTCAGCCCTTGACCGCGCCGAGCATGATGCCCTTGACGAAGTACCGCTGGAACAGCGGGTAGACGAAGATGATGGGCAGCACCACGATCACGGCCACGGTCATGCGGATCGACGTCGGCGTCTGCGTCGTGGCGGCGGAGACGATCGCGCCGAGGTTGCCCTGAGCGTTCTGTGCCGCGGTAGCCAGGCTGTTGGCCTGGTTGAGGTAGGTGTAGAGGGTGTACTGCAGCGGGTAGAGCTTCTGGTCAGTGACGTACAGCAGCGTGTCCTGGAACGAGTTCCACTGGGCCACCGCCGAGAAGATCGCCACCGTCGCGAGGATCGGCGTCATGTTCGGCAGGATGATCCGGAAGAAGACCGTCACGACCCCGGCACCGTCGATCTCGGCGGCCTCCTGCAGCGACTGCGGCAGCGACTCCACGTACGTCTTGACGAGGATGATGTTGAAGGGCTGCACGATCGCCGGGAGGATGTAGACCCAGAAGTTGTTGGTCAGCCCGAGCGTATGGATCGTCACGTACACCGGGATGAGGCCGGCGTTGAAGTACATCGTGAAGATGATCAGCCGGTACCAGAGCGAGCGGTGCCGCAGGCGCTCCTGGGTGAACATGAAGCCGAGGAACGCCGACGCGAGGACCGTGGCGCCGGTGCCGATGACGGTACGTGCGATCGAGACCATCGCCGCGCTCGTCAGCCCTGGTAGCCCGAGCATCTGGCTGTAGTTCTCGAAGTGGATCCCTGTCGGCAGCAGGCGCACGTCACCGAGCGCGCTGACGTCGTTCGCGCTGATCGAGTTGATGATCAGGTAGTAGAACGGGTAGCCGCACACCAGCGCGAAGAGCAGGAAGCCTCCGTAGTTGACGAGGGCGAAGGGGATGTCCCCCCGGGTACGGCGCCATTGGGGCCCAATGTCCGTGGTCTTCACGACGTCGGTCCTTTCCTAGATGATCGACGACCCGCGGGCGCGCTTGGCGATCGCGTTGGCGGCGAGCAGCAGTGCGAGCGAGACGACGCTCTTGAGCATGCTGAGTACCGTCGCCATCGACAGGCTGTTCCCCGTCATGCCGATGTTGTAGACGTACAGGTCGAGCACCTGGATGTGCTCCCTGTTGAAGGCGTTCTGGAAGACGTAGAACTGCTCCATGCCGTTGTTCAGGATGTTGGCGATGGAGAGGACCAGCAGCACCACGTAGGTCGGCATGAGCTGCGGGAACGTGATGTAGCGCATGAGCTGGAACCGGCTGGCGCCGTCGATGCGCGCCGACTCGTACAGCGACTGGTCGATGCCCGCGATGGCTGCGAGATACAGGATCGCGCCCCAGCCCAGCCCCTTCCACAGGCTCCAGGCGAGCATGGTCAGCCAGACGTGCTGGTCGGTGTCCAGGAACTTCATCGGGACGGTGATCAGGCCCCAGTCGTGCAGCGTGGTGTTGACCAGCCCCGATGACGAGAACAGCGAGAACGCGATCATGTACACGAGTACCCACGAGATGAAGTTCGGGAGCGTCGTGAGCGTCTGCACCGCGTTCCGGAACCACGAGGCACGGATCTCGTTGAGCAGCATCGCGAAGAAGACCGGCAACAGTGACGTGGCGATGCCCAGGAAGCTCATGGCGAGGGTGTTCGCCATGACCTGGCCGATCTGCTGCAGCTGCGTCTCGGACGAGACCAGGATCTCGAACCACTGCAGCCCGACGAACTCGCTGCCGCCCAGGCCGAGGGCCGGCTTGTAGTCGTAGAACGCGGTCACCCAGCCGAGCAGCGGCAGGTAGGAGAACACGAACGCGAGCACGAGGAACGGCAGGATGACGAGGAACATCGTTCTCGAGCTCTTGCCGTGGGACGGCGGCTCGCGACGTCGGCCGCGATCACGGCCCTTGCTCGTACCGGCTGGTCCGACGCCCGCCGTGGTGCCCGCGCCGAGCACCTCCGGCCGCGCTCCCTGGGTGAGGCTCACCTGTCACTCCCTCGTGAGTCGGGCACGTCTTCGTGCCGCGCATGACGGGCTGGAAGCCCAGCACGTCGAAGCGCTTCGACATTAATACCAGACGCTCACCTTGCCGTGCAATGACCAAACGTTCACGGTTCGGCAACGAACGTCGCCCGGCGTCCGAGCGATCGAGGCATTCGGCTCGGACTCGCGGGAGGGGAGTGGCGGGTGGCAGGGTGGGGGATCGCGTCGGGAACTTGACAGGCCATTGCCTCCCTTCCCACTCATGGCTTACTGTGCTGACGTCGACGGAGGTCGAAGCGCTTCGACATTTGATCACGCTTCTCCGTCGTTGCCCGGGCACGCTGATGTGCCGAGCTGTCCACAAAGGAGTGAAAGACCATGACAGCATCTCTGCTGACCGGCCAGCTGGACCGCCGGTCGTTCCTCGGCTTCCTGGCGGTCGGCGCCGGCGTCATCGGCGTACCGTCCCTGCTCACCGGGTGCACCACCGGTGGCGGCGGGCCCGTGGCGGAACCGGGGGTCGTGACCGCAGGGAACCTCCCCACCTACGTGCCGATCGAGTACGTGAAGCCCGACTTCCCCAGCGTCAACGGCTCCACCGCCGGCTACGCCAGCATCCCTGAGGAGCTCGTCACCGCCTTCGAGGCGCCCCCCGGGTCGGGCGGCACCTACACGGCCATGACGCCGCTGTGGAGCACGATCCCCTCCACGCGCGGCAACGAGTACTTCGACGCCATGAACGAGGCCCTCGGGACCACCATCAAGTTCCAGATCTCGGACGGGAACACCTACGGCGACAAGCTCGCCGCCGTGCTCGCGTCGGCCAAGGACGTCCCCGACTGGGTGTGCGTGCCCACGTGGAACATCCCGCCGCGGTTCGGCCAGGCGGTCGAGGCCCTGTTCCAGGACCTCACCCCCTTCCTCGCCGGCGACAAGGTGAAGAAGTACAAGAACCTCGCCAACCTGCCGACCGACGCATGGCGGTTCGGCGTGTTCAACGACAAGCTCTACGCCCTGCCGTTCCCGGGCGAGGGCATCACCAACGCGATCTTCCACCGGGCCGACCTCTTCGCCGAGCTGGGCATCGAGGCCGCGCCCACCACCGCCGACGACGTGCTCGAGCTGGCCAAGGAGGTCACCGACCCGAGCAAGAACCGCTGGGGCGCGAACGACATGTGGGTCGGGGCGAACATCATGTTCGGGGTGGTGCCGACCGACCGCTGGAAGCTGGACGACGCCGGCAAGCTGATCCACCGGATCGAGACCGAGGAGTACCGGGCCGCCCTCGAGTGGCAGATCAAGCTGTACGAGTCGGGTGCCGTGCACCCCGACGCCGTCGCCGACCGCCCGGAGATGGCGAAGCCGAACTTCGAGTCCGGCGCGGTCCTGATCAGCACGGACGGCGTGGGCGGCTGGCACGAGGCGCTGGGCCGGATGCAGGCGACCAACCCGGACTACGACCAGCGGCCGTTCCCGTTCTTCGCCGCCGACGGCGGGGAGCCGGTGCTGTGGAAGGGCGCCCCGGCCAACATCTTCTCGTTCCTCAAGAAGAACGAGGACCCGGCGAAGATCGAGGAGCTGCTCGCGGTGGCGGACTTCCTGGCCTCGCCGTTCGGGACCGAGGAGTACCAGCTCATCAACTACGGCGTGGAGGGCACGCACTACACCCTCGACGAGAACGGCCTGCCGGTGCCGACCGAGAAGGCGGCGACGGAGGTGGCGCAGTCCTACATCTTCCTGGTCGACCCGCCGGTGGTGCAGACCAAGGTGCAGTACCCCGGGTTCGTGGAGGCGTACTGCACCTGGCAGGCAGACGCCGCCAAGTACCTGGTCGAGGACCCCTTCTACGGCATGCAGATCTCGGAGCCGGCCCAGTACGCCGCGCTCAAGGCGCCGTTCGAGGACCTCGAGAAGGACATCTCGCGCGGGCGCAAGACCATGGCGGACCTCGACGAAGCGGTAGCGACGTGGAGCAGCTCCGGCGGTGAGGAACTGCGCGCCTTCTACCAGGAAATCCTGGACAAGAAGTGAGCGCCGATACCTCCGCGCGCACGGTGACCGCCCGCACGGACGGTCCTACTCCTCGCAAGATCTCCTGGACCACGCGGATGCGGCGGGACCGCTCGCTGCTGATCATGGTGGCACCGGCGGTGCTGCTCCTTGCGGTGTTCGCCTACGTCCCGATGGCCGGCAACGTGGTGGCCTGGCAGGACTACTCGCCGTACGTCGGGATCCGCGACAGCCCGTTCGTGGGATGGGCCAACTTCGCGCGCGTCTTCACCAACCCGCTGTTCCTCGACTCGGTGGCGAACACGCTGATCATCACCGCGTTCCAGCTCGTGTTCTTCTTCCCGGTGCCGATCGTGCTGGCGCTGCTGCTGAACAGCGTGCTGACGCCCAGCCTGCGTACGACGATCCAGTCGATCGTGTACCTGCCGCACTTCTTCTCCTGGGTGATCGTCGTGACGATCTTCCAGCAGATCTTCGGCGGTGCCGGGGTGGTGGCGAGCCGGCTGCGTGAGGCGGGGTACTCGGGCTTCGACCTGATGACCAACCCGGATACGTTCCTGCTGCTCATCACCGCGCAGTCGGTCTGGAAGGACGCCGGCTGGGGGATCATCATCTTCCTCGCGGCGCTCGCCACCGTGGACACCCAGCTCTACGAGGCGTCCGTGATGGACGGTGCGGGCCGGTGGCGCCGCATGTGGCACGTGACCCTCCCCGCGATGCGGCCCGTCATCATCCTGCTCCTGATCCTGCGCCTCGGTGACTCGCTCACGGTCGGGTTCGAGCAGCTCATCCTCCAGCGTGGCGCGGTCGGGGCCGACGTCGCGGAGGTCCTCGACACATTCGTCTACTACCAGGGCGTCGTGAACGGCGACTGGGCCTTCGCGGCGGCCGCGGGGCTCGTCAAGGGTCTGGTCTCGCTCGCCCTCGTCCTCGGAGCCAACAAGCTCGCCCATCTCGTGGGCGAGGCGGGGGTGTATCAGCGCGCATGACGATCCAATCCGAAAAAGCTCCTGAGCGAGCGGTGCCGAGGCAACCGCTGCGCCGCAACGGCCGCTACCGCGCCCTGCTGCGCGGCAAGCACCGCCCGGTCTGGGAGGAGGACCCCAACCCGCTGGGGCTCGTCGTCAAGGGGGTGGCGCTGCTGGTCATCGTGCTGACGGTGCTGTTCCCCCTGTACACGGTGGTGCTCACCAGCTTCTCCTCGCAGGCTGACATCACCCGGTCCGGTGGCCTGGTGATCGTGCCCGGCAGCCTGTCGTTCGCCGCGTACGGCCAGATCCTGTCCGGCGGGATCGTCACGCGCGCCACGATCGTCAGCATCGGCATCACGGCGGTGGGCACAGTGCTCTCCACCACGGTGTCCGTGCTCGCGGCCTACGGGCTCAGCCGGCCGGGCTCCTTCGCCCACCGGCCCCTGCTGTTCCTCTTCCTCATCACCATGTTCTTCGGTGCGGGGATGATCCCGACGTACCTGCTGGTGAGCAACCTGGGGCTGATCGACAGCTACTGGTCGCTCATCCTCCCGGGGGCCGTCAGCGCGTTCAACGTGCTGATCCTGCGGGCGTTCTTCATGGGCATCGACCGGTCCATCACCGACGCCGCCCGGATCGACGGCGCCGGCGACTGGCGCATCCTCGGCCAGATAGTCCTGCCCATGTCGAAGGCGGTGGTGGCGGTCGTCGCGCTGTTCTACGGCGTCGGCTACTGGAACGCGTTCTTCAACGCGATGCTCTACATCAACGACAACGCGAAGTGGCCGCTGCAGCTGGTGCTCCGGTCCTACGTGCTGCAGGGGGTGACCCTGCCGGGCAGCGGTGTGGGTCAGGTCGACGTCGATGACGGCGCCGTGACCGGGCTGCCCGTCAAGATGGCGGTGATGGTGCTGGCGATCATCCCGATCCTCGTGGTGTACCCGATGGTGCAGCGGCACTTCACCAAGGGCGTGCTCTTCGGGGCCATCAAGGGGTGACGGTGGATCAGGGGCGCCCGCCGTCAGTCGTGCACGGCGGCGGGCCCGTACGCCGAGCTCTCGCGCTCGGTGAGCACGGGGGCGAGCAGTCTCGTCTCGGACGGCTGCTCGCCCCCGAGGCGGGTCATCACCATGTCGACGGCCACCCTGCCGATGTCCTCGGCGGGCAGGTCGATGCTGGTCATGGGGATCCGCTGGGACAGGGCGACGTCCGTGGGGCACACCGCCACCACGGACATGTCGGTGCCGACCACGGCGCCGCGCTCGGCCAGCCGAGCCAGGACATGGGGGAGCGCCCCCTCGTTGTGGACGATGATCCCCGTGGTCTCCGGGGCGGTGGCCAGCAGCGTGTCCACCGCCTCGGAGGCGCCCGCCGGCGTCGAGTCGCACGCCTCCACCCTGGCCGTCACGCCAGAGCTCTTGGCCTGGTCGCGCAGGCCGCGCATCAGCCGCTCGGCGAACGCGGTGTGGCGCCGCAGCACCTCGGGCGGCGAGCCGATCAGCGCGATGTCGGTGTGGCCGGTCTTCACGAGGTGGCGGACGGCGAGCCGGCCGGCGGCCTCGAAGTCGAGGTCGACACAGCTGAGGCCTTCGGGGTCCTGCGGCAGGCCGATGAGCACCGTCGGCTGCTTGGCGGCCGCCACGAGCGGGACACGCGGGTCGTCCGCCTCGATGTCCATCATGACCAGGGCGTCCACCATGGAGCCGCTGGTCACCCGGTCGAGGCCGCTCACGTCGTCCTGGGTGAGGAGGAGGACGTCGTGGTCGAACTCCCGCGCACGGGTCACGACACCTGCGACGAACTGCATGATGACGGGCACGCTCACGCCCACCCGCAGGGGTGCCATGAGAGCTATGACGTTGGTGCGGGACGAGGCCAGCGCCCGCGCCCCGGCATGCGGCCGGTAGCCGAGCTTGTCGATCGCGCGTTCCACGCGGGCGCGTGTCGGCGCGGAGATCGGCCGCTTGCCGGACAGCACGTAGGACACGGTAGAGGTCGATACCCCCGCCGCCTTGGCGACGTCGTCGATCGTAGCCACGGTGCTCCTCTCGGATCGGTACCGCAGTGCCCTGTGCGGTGGCAGGCGGTGCGCGTCGGCACCGAGCACACCAGTGTGCCGTATGCCAGGTAAGCGCTTCGATGGAATCCTAGTCCAATTGCCTCGAAGGTGGCACTGGACACGAGTGAGCGCCTAGGGTTAGCGTGTTGAAACGCTTCGACGATCCAGACGCGGGAGTCTGGACGCGGCCGAGAGGGTAAGGATGCCGAGGACCATGCTCCGCCGTCCGCCACGGTGTCGAGGTACCACGTGGTACCTCGACACCGTGGCGGACGACGTCCTGTCCCTGCTCGACCACAGCCACTGACGGCTCAGCGAACCA
This sequence comes from Promicromonospora sp. NPDC050249, assembly GCF_040656015.1. Classification (NCBI taxonomy): domain Bacteria; kingdom Bacillati; phylum Actinomycetota; class Actinomycetes; order Micrococcales; family Promicromonosporaceae; genus Promicromonospora; species Promicromonospora sp. NPDC050249. Next base: position 19,452 of record NZ_JBFAKY010000044.1, read on the forward strand.
AGGAGATGCGATGAAGCAGAAGCGGACCATGACTGCCGTGGCCGCCGCGATGGCCGGTGCGCTGGCCCTGACCGGCTGCACCGGTCAGAGCGGTGGCGGTGGCGACACCGACGACAGCACGCTGACGATCTGGCACTACGAGAACGAGGACTCGGCGATGGGCAAGGCCTGGGCCGAGGCCATCAAGATCTTCGAGGAGGAGAACCCCGACGTCACCGTCGACGTCGAGAAGCAGACGTTCGAGCAGATCCAGAAGAACGCCAAGATCGTGCTCACCGGCGACGACGTGCCCGACGTCATGGAGTTCAACAAGGGCAACGCGACGGCGGGCCAGCTCGCGGCCCAGGGTCTGCTGACACCGCTGACAGACGCCGCCACCGAACGCGGCTGGGACGAGAAGCTCACCGGGTCCCTCGCCACCACCGCCACGTACGACGAGCAGGGCCGCATGGGCTCCGGCGAGTGGTACGGGGTGCCCAACTACGGCGAGTTCGTCGGCGTCTACTACAACAAGGACATGTTCGCCGAGCACGGGCTGGAGGTGCCGACGAACCTCGACGAGTTCGAGGACGTACTGGCCGCCTTCAAGAAGGAGGGCATCACGCCGCTGGCCGAGGCCGGCGCCGAGTACCCGCTCGGCCAGCTCTGGTACGAGCTCGTCCTCGCCTACGGAGACCGCGCCCTGGTGGACGACTACCAGCTCTTCGCAAACGATGTCGACTTCCACAACGATGCGATGACCCAGGCCACGGAGAAGCTCGACGAGTGGATCGAGAAGGGCTACATCGCCTCCGACTCGGCCGCGCTCACCGCCGAGGACATGGGCGTCTCGTTCATCGACGGCACCTACCCGCTCATGGTCAGCGGGTCCTGGTGGTTCGGCCGCCTCGCGACCGAGGTCGAGGCCGACTGGGGCCAGTTCAACTTCCCGGGCAACACGCTGCACACGGGTTCGTCGGGCAACCTCTGGGTGGTCCCGGCCAACGCCGACTCCCCGAGCCTCGCCGAGGAGTTCATCGACATCACGCTCCGGCCGGAGGTGCAGAACGTGCTCGCCGCCGAGGGCGGCCTGCCCGTGGCGGGCGACGCCTCCGTCATCGAGGACGAGCGCACGCGCGAGCTGACCGAGAACTTCCAGGCGATCCTCGACGCGGACGGCCTGGCGTTCTACCCCGACTGGCCCGTGGCCGGCTACTACGACGTGATCGTCAGCGAGCTGCAGTCACTGGTCAACCGGTCCAAGACGCCGGACGAGGTGCTGGACGGGCTCCAGAGCTCGTACGACGAGGGCAAGGCCGATCTGCTCGATGGCTGACAGCACCCTGACCGAACGGCGCTCGCGGGCCTCCGGTGGCCCGCGAGCGCAGGGCGGCACACGCCGCCGTCGTCGGCCGGAGTGGGTGGCGTACCTGCCGTACCTGCTACCAGGGGCGATCGCGTTCGCCGTGGTGATCGGGTACCCGCTCCTGACGAACGTGTACTTCAGCCTGTTCAAGTGGCGCGGTGGCATGGCGCCGCTGCGCTGGAACGGGCTGGGCAACTACGCGGACCTGCTGGCCGACGACAAGTTCTGGACGTCGTTCGGCAACTCGCTGGCGATGATCGTCGCGATGGTCCTGGTTCCGACGCTCCTCGGGCTGGTGCTCGCCGCGGTGCTGTTCGACTACCTCGGACGGCGGTTCGGCGCGCAGGTCTCCTCGGTGCTGCGGGCCACCTACTACCTGCCGCAGATCCTGCCGGTCGCGGTGGCGGGTGTGCTCTGGAACTGGATCCTGAACTCCCAGACCGGTGCGCTGAACGAGATCCTGCGCGGGATGGGCTTCGCCTCGCCGCCCAACTGGCTCGGGGATCCCACCACGGCGCTGCCGTCGGTGATGCTCGTGCTGATCTGGGTCCAGATGGGCTACCCCGTGGTCATCTTCATGGCGGCGCTGCAGCGGGTGGACCCGGAGCTCTACGAGGCGGCGGAGCTCGACGGCGCCGGCTGGTGGGACCGGTTCCGGGCCATCACGGTGCCCCAGATCCGGCCTGAGACCTTCGTGGTCACGCTGACCTGCACGGTCGCGGCGCTCAAGGTGTTCGGGCCCATCTACGTGCTGACGCGCGGCGGGCCCGAGAGCTCGACCCTCGTGCCCAGCTACTACTCGTACCTGAGCTTCTTCGACAAGTCCCAGGTCGGCTACGGCTCGGCGATCGCCACCGTGCTGACCCTCGTGATCGTCGTCGTCGCCGTGGTCATCCTCGGCCTGCAGAACCGGGCCGAACGACGTGAGAGGGAGGGGATCTGACATGGCTGTCGCAACGGACGTGCGACCGCCCACGCGGCCCGCGCAGGTACGCACCACCGCCGTCGACTCCCGATACCGCCGTGGCGCCGGGCGCTGGCTCGTGCTGGCCGCCGCGGTGCTCGTGGGCCTCGCGGTCCTCGCGCCGTTCGGGATCATGGTGCTGAACGCCTTCAAGTCGCCGCAGGACTACGCGGCGAACGGGCCGCTGTCGTGGCCGTCCTCGCTCTACCTCGACGGGGTGGTGGCGTTCTGGGAGCGCACCGAGTTCCCGGTGAAGCTCTGGAACTCGGTGTTCATCTCGGCCGTCGTGGCTGTGCTGGGGGCGCTGCTGTCCCTGCTCAACGCGTACGCGATAGGCATCGGCCGGGTGAAGGGGCGGCTGTGGATCGTCGCGCTGTTCCTGCTGGCGAACATGCTGCCGCAGGAGGCGCTGATCTACCCGCTGTTCACCATGGCGCAGTCGGTGGGCCTGTCGAACTCGCAGTGGTCGGTGATCATCATCTTCACCGTCATCCAGTCGGCGTTCGGCACCTATCTGCTCTCCTCGGTGCTCGGCACCTTCCCGCCCGCACTGCTGGAGGCCGCGGCGCTCGACGGCGCGAGCCGGTGGCGCATCCTCTGGCAGGTCGTCTTCCCGATCGTGCGGCCGACGCTCTCGGTCCTGATGATCTTCTTCTTCATCTGGACCTGGAACGAGTTCTTCATCCCGCTGGTCATGCTGACCAGCAACGACACCCAGACCATCCCCATCGCCCTGGCGTCGCTGCAGGGCGATCGCATGATGGATGCGCCGACGATCAACGCGGGCTCGCTCGTCTCTCTCGTACCCGCTGTCGTGTTCTTCCTCATCTTCCAGCGCACCCTCACCCGGGGCGTGACCGCCGGGGCGGTCAAGTGACTGCGCTCCACACCACGAATTCCTCTGCCCTACAAAGACGAGTGAGGCCCCAGCCATGAGATTCACCGACGGCTACTGGCAGCTGCGCCCCGGCGTCGAGATGCTCCGTCCCCAGGACGTCGACTCGGTCGAGGTCGGCGACGAGACCATGACGGTCTACGCGCCCACCGCGCCGATCACCAAGCGCGGCGACACCCTGAACCGCCCGGTCGTGACGGTCACGTTCAACGCTCCGGCGGACGACGTCATCGGCGTGCGCATCGAGCACCACCAGGGCCGCCGCGACCCCGGCCCGCGCTTCGGGATCAACGCGGAGCCCGGCGCGGTCAAGGTTGTCGTGCCCGAGTCCGGCCCCGCCGAGCTCACGTCCGGCGCCCTCACCGCGCGCGTCGCCACCGACGGCCCGTGGCACGTCGACTTCATCGCCGACGGCGAGGTGCTCACCTCGTCGTCGGACCGGAGCATCGGCATCGCGAGCACGCCCGACGGCGACTTCGTGCACGAGCAGCTCGCGCTGGGCGTGGGCGAGCACGTCTACGGCCTGGGCGAGCGGTTCGGGGCGTTCGTCAAGAACGGCCAGAGCGTCGACATCTGGAACGAGGACGGCGGCACCGCGAGCGAGCAGGCCTACAAGAACGTGCCGTTCTACCTGACCGACCGTGGGTACGGCGTGTTCGTGGCCCACCCCGAGCGGGTCTCGTTCGAGGTCGGGTCCGAGGTGGTCAGCCGCACCCAGTTCTCGGTGGCCGGTCAGTCGCTCCAGTACTTCGTCATCCACGGCCCCACGCCCGCCGACATCCTGCGCCGGTACACGGCCCTGACCGGGCGGCCCGCGGTCGTTCCCGCCTGGTCGTACGGGCTGTGGCTGTCGACGTCGTTCACCACGAGCTACGACGAGGAGACCGTCAACAGCTTCATCGACGGCATGGCCGAGCGGGACATCCCGCTCTCGGTCTTCCACTTCGACTGCTTCTGGATGCGGCAGTTCCACTGGTGCGACTTCGTGTGGGACCCGGCGACGTTCCCGGACCCCGAGGGCATGCTGGCCCGGCTGCACGACAAGGGCCTGAAGGTCTGCGTGTGGATCAACCCGTACATCGCCCAGCGTTCGCACCTGTTCCGTGAGGGCCAGGAGAAGGGCTACCTGGTCACCACCTCCGAGGGCGATGTATGGCAGTGGGACAAGTGGCAGGCAGGCATGGGCCTCGTCGACTTCACCAACCCCGACGCCGCCGCGTGGTACCAGGACAAGCTACGCGTGCTCCTGGGCCAGGGCGTCGACGCCTTCAAGACGGACTTCGGGGAGCGCATCCCCACCGACGTCGTCTGGCACGACGGGTCGGACCCGCAGCGCATGCACAACTACTACACCGCGCTGTTCAACAAGACGGTCTTCGACCTGCTCGAGGAGGAGCGCGGGCACGGCGAGGCAGTGCTGTTCGCGCGGTCCGCGACCGCGGGCACGCAGGCCTTCCCTGTGCACTGGGGCGGCGACTGCGAGTCCACCTTCGTCTCGATGGCGGAGTCCCTGCGTGGCGGCCTGTCGCTGTCGCTGTCCGGGTTCGGCTACTGGAGCCACGACATCGGCGGCTTCGAGGGCACGCCCGACCCGGCGGTCTTCAAGCGCTGGGTGGCGTTCGGCCTGCTGTCCTCCCACTCGCGGCTGCACGGGTCCAGCTCCTACCGCGTGCCGTGGGCCTTCGACGACGAGGCGGTCGACGTCACCCGCAAGTTCACGAAGCTGAAGCTGCGGCTCATGCCGTACCTCGGGCGTCTCGGCCACGTGGCCGCCGAGGAGGGCATGCCCGTCATGCGCCCCATGGTGCTCCAGTTCCCGGAGGACCGGACTGCCGCCGCCGTCGACACCCAGTACATGCTGGGGCCGTCGCTGCTCGTGGCTCCCGTCTTTCACGAGTCGCGCGCGGAGTACTACCTGCCGGAGGGCGAGTGGACCCGCCTGCCCGACGCCGCGGCGGCCGGCCTGGCGCCTACCGTCACCGGGCCGCGCTGGGTCACAGAGGAGCACGGCTTCGACAGCCTCCCGCTCTTCGTCCGGCCCGGCACGGTGCTGCCCGTCGGCGCTCGCGACGACCGGCCCGACTACGCCTGGGCCGAGGGCGTGACGTTACGCTGCACCCGTCTGCCCGAGGGGTTCGACGAAGAGGTAGTGGTACCCGGCGGCACCGGCGCCCCCGCGACGTTCCGCGTGCGGTACGCGTCCGGCGTCGTGCAGGTGACCAGTGAGGACGCCCCCGGCGAGTGGGGCGTCGAGTACGAAGGACGGACAGCACGGGCCACCGGCCCGGGAGAGGTGGCACTGTGAGTGCACGGAGTTTTCCCCCGGAGTTTCTCTGGGGATCCGCGACGGCGTCGTACCAGATCGAGGGTGGTGCGACCGAGGGCGGGCGCGGCCCGTCCATCTGGGACACGTTCTCGCACACGCCCGGCAAGACGCTGAACGGCGACACGGGCGACGTCGCGGACGACCACTTCCACCGGTGGCAGGAGGACGTCGAGCACATCAAGAACCTGGGGCTCGGCGCCTACCGGTTCTCCATCGCGTGGCCGCGGGTGCAGCCGGGCGGCTCCGGCGAGTTCAACGCCGAGGGCATCCGGTTCTACTCGGACCTCGTGGACGGGCTCATCGCCGCGGGCGTCAAGCCCGTCGTCACGCTCTACCACTGGGACCTGCCCCAGGAGCTCGAGGACGCCGGCGGCTGGACCAACCGCGAGACGGCCTACGCCTTCGCGCGGTATGCCCGGAAGATGGCCGAGGAGCTCGGTGACCGCATCGACGTCTGGACCACGCTCAACGAGCCGTGGTGCACGGCGTACCTGGGCTACGGCTCTGGCGTGCACGCGCCGGGCCGGACGGAGGACCTGGCCGCGCTCCAGGCCGTGCACCACCTGAACCTGGCGCACGGGCTCGCGGTCCAGCAGATCCGCGAGGTGCTCGGCGACGCCGCCAAGACGTCGATCACGCTGAACCTGCACGTGTTCCGGCCGGACGACCCCTCGTCCGAGGCCGACCTGGGCGCCGTCCGCAAGGTCGACGCGCTGGCCAACAGGGCGTTCCTGGCGCCGGTGCTGGAGGGCGTCTACCCGGCGGACCTGCTGGAGAACACCGCATCGGTCACCGACTGGTCGTTCGTGCTCGACGGCGACCTGGAGATCACCAAGCAGCCGCTCGACGTGCTGGGCGTCAACTACTACTCGACGGCACGGGTGCGTCATTTCGCCGGCGAGGGCGAGCGCCAGCAGGCAGACGGGCACAAGGACTCCGCCGGCACGCCCTGGCCCGCGGCCGACGACGTCGAGTTCCTGCCGCAGCCCGGTCCGTACACCGCCATGGGCTGGAACATCGAGCCCGCGGGCCTCACCGAGCTGCTGGTCTCGCTGCGCGACTCCTACCCGGACCAGCCGCTCATGGTCACGGAGAACGGCGCGGCGTTCGAGGACACGGTGGTGACAGAGGACGGCGTGGCACGCGTGCACGACGTCGACCGGGTCGCGTACCTGCACGACCACGTCGAGGCGCTCGGTCAGGCCCGCGACAAGGGCGTGGACGTGCGCGGCTACTTCGCCTGGTCGCTGCTCGACAACTTCGAGTGGGCCTACGGGTACGACCGTCGCTTCGGCATCATCCGGGTCGACTACGACACGCTGGAGCGCACCTGGAAGGACTCCGCGCACTGGTACCGCCGTCTGGCCACGACGAACACCCTCCCGGGCGTGGACGAGGTCTCGCCCCTCTGACCCGCGGACCGTCGAGTGCTGGGTATCTGTGCGATCTGGGCTTCGAATCGCACAGGTACCCAGCACTCAACACGTCGGTAGGTTGGGGGCATGACCACGGTGGACGCGGTGCTCGGGGAGCAGCTGGCCGATGTTGTCGCCGGCCTGCGCGAGGGGCGGCGGGTGCCTGCGCTGTCCGCGGCCGCGGGGCGCGGCGGCGAGGTGGTCTGGTCCGGCGTCGCCTCCGCCCCACGAGCGGGTGATCCGACGCCGGAGCACGCGTTCCGCATCGGCTCCATCACCAAGCCCATGGTCGCCGTGGCCGTCCTCCGGCTCGTCGAGGAGGGCAGGGTGGCGCTGCACGACCCGATCGGCACCCACCTGCCTGACGCCCCGGCGGCGGACGCCACGATCGCCGAGCTCCTGAGCCACACCAGCGGCCTGCCCGCGGAGCCTGCGGGTGCCTGGTGGGAACGGGCGGGCGGGTCGACCTGGGAACAGATCGTCGCCTCCGGCCTGCCGCAGCTCGTCGCGCCGGGCACCCGGTACCACTACTCCAACGTGGGCTTCGCGGTGCTGGGACGGCTGGTCGAGGTGGCACGCGGGCGTGCCTGGGACGCGGTGCTGCGCGACGAGCTGTGGACCCCGCTCGGCATGACGGCGACCGGGCGGGTGCCCACCGGTCCGCACGTGCCGGGACACGCCGTGCACCCGCATGCCGACCTCGTGCACGACGAGCCGGTCGCCGACTACCTGGCGATGGGTCCGGCGGGCGAGCTGTGGTCCACGCCGTCGGACCTCGTGCGGTTCGGCATGTGGCTGGCCTGCCACGACACCCTCGGCGAAGCGGGCGATGCGGTGCTGCCGGCCGCGGCCCGCAGGCTCATGACCGCGCCCCGCACGGTCGTGGACGAGCCCGGTGCAGTCTGGACCGGCGCCTACGGCCTGGGTGTCCAGGTCCGCAAGGACCTGATCGACGTGCCGGGTCACGCGTCTGGGCCCGGCACCGTGCCGGTGCGCACCGTGGGTCACTCCGGCTCGGTGCCGGGCTTCACGGCGGACCTGCGGGTCGACGTCGAGACGGGCGACGCCGTCGCGGTCATCGGCTCGAGCACCGGCGGGTTCGGGGACGGGACGGGGGTGCTCGCGGCCCTGCGGGGCGCACGTCCCGCCGGCGGGCTCCCCGGCGTCGTGCGTGCCCCCGAGGGCGGCTCCACAGGCCCCTCCACGGGCCTGTGGGCGGAAGGTGCGGCGGGAACCGGTGCAGACACCGCTGTGGGCGTCCCTGAGCTGACCGGTACCTGGTACTGGGGGCCCGTGCAGTTCACGCTGCGTGCCGCGGACGGCCGGCTCGCGCTGGCCGGCGACCCGGGTGTGCGGGGGACCGAGTTTGCCCCGGGCGGGACACCAGGGACCTGGGTCGGCGTGACCGCCGGCTACTGGCAGGGCGAGACGCTCCGGCCCGTCGAGCGGGACGGCCGGCTCGTGGCGCTCGACGTCGGTACCTTCTGCCTCACCCGGAGCCCGTACGCTCCCGAGGCGGAGGTCCCGGGCGGGCACGACGACGTCGGCTGGCACGCGCTCTGAGCGGTCCGCTGTGACCCGGCTCACCGTCCCGGTCGGCGCTCGCGGGACACGCCGAACGGTCGCGACACGCCGCGAACTGAGATCACTTTTTTGGTGCTCCGAGGCCCTCCGCAGGCGCGTGAGGTGCCGGTTCTCGGGGCCCGGGGAGCGGGGCCGGAGCCGCGGCAGCAGGCCGCGTGTGCGGCCTACCGTGCGGTGTCAGAGGGTCGTGGCAGCATGGTCCCTGGGCGTCGCGAGCGGTTCCGGTGTAGTGCGCCGCTCGGCCTCAACCACAACATGTCGTAACCGGGCGGGTGTCAGACACTAGGTGTAGTGTTTGGTTCAGCGGGAGACGCAGACCCGCTCATAAAGCACATCGGTGTAAGTTCACAGATGTCCTTCGAGGTCAGAGGAGGCGGACATGAGCGTCACTGTCTACAGCAAGCCGGCATGCGTCCAGTGCGACGCGACGTACCGGGCACTGGATCGCAAGGGTGTCGAGTACACGGTCGTCGACATCACTCAGGACGCCGAGGCGCTCGAGATGGTCCGCGGCCTCGGGTACCTCCAGGCGCCGGTCGTCGTCGCCGGCGACACCCACTGGTCGGGCTTCCGCCCCGACCAGATCAGCGCGGTCGCCGCGCTTCAGGCCGCTTCGGCCTGACCTGCACCACCGCAACACCTTGTACTACCGCAACGTCGGCAAGGAGGCGTGACGTGGGTTCCCTCGTCTACTTCTCCAGCGTGTCAGAGAACACGCACCGGTTCGTCGAGAAGCTTGCTCTCGAAGAGCTCGGGATGTCGGTGCACCGGATCCCGCTGCGCCCCGCCGACGGTTTTCTGCGCGTGGACGAGCCCTACGTCCTCCTGGCCCCCACCTACGGTGGCGGCAACGAGGGCGGGGCCGTCCCACGGCAGGTGAGGAAGTTCCTCAACGACGAACACAACCGGTCGCTCATTCGCGGCGTCATCGCTGCGGGGAACACCAACTTCGGGGCTGCGTACTGCATCACCGGGGACATCATCGCTGCTAAGTGTGATGTCCCGTATCTGTACGCCTTCGAACTACTGGGAACTGCGCAGGACGTCGCGCGCGTCCGCAACGGATTGGGACGATTTTGGCAGCAACAACCACTGAGTCTCTCAGCCTGACTGAGGGCCTGAGCGAGATCCCCCTGGAGAGCATCCAGATGGACTATCACTCGCTCAACGCGATGCTGAACCTGTACGGGCCGGACGGGAAGATCCAGTTCGAGAAGGACCGCGAAGCGGCCCGCCAGTACTTCCTGCAGCACGTGAACCCGAACACCGTCGAGTTCGAGTCGCTCGAGGCCAAGCTCGAGCACCTCGTCGAGGCCAAGTACTACGACCCCACGGTGCTCGAGAAGTACTCCGGTGCGTTCGTCAAGGAGCTCTTCCAACTCGCGTACTCGAAGAAGTTCCGCTTCGAGACGTTCCTGGGCGCCTTCAAGTACTACACCTCGTACACGCTCAAGACGTTCGACGGCAAGAAGTACCTGGAGCGCTTCGAGGACCGCGTCGCCATGGTCGCGCTCGGTCTGGCCGACGGCGTCGAGCAGACGGCACGCGACATCGTCGAGGAGGTCGTCTCCGGGCGGTTCCAGCCGGCGACGCCGACCTTCCTCAACGTCGGCAAGGCGCAGCGCGGCGAGCCCGTGTCCTGCTTCCTGCTGCGCATCGAGGACAACATGGAGTCCATCGCGCGCAGCATCAACTCCGCGCTGCAGCTCTCCAAGCGCGGCGGCGGCGTCGCACTGCTCCTGAGCAACATCCGTGAGCACGGTGCGCCGATCAAGCACATCGAGAACCAGTCCTCTGGCGTCATCCCCGTGATGAAGCTCCTGGAGGACTCCTTCTCCTACGCGAACCAGCTCGGCGCGCGTCAGGGCGCAGGCGCCGTGTACCTGCACGCGCACCACCCCGACATCATGCGGTTCCTCGACACCAAGCGGGAGAACGCGGACGAGAAGATCCGCATCAAGACGCTCTCGCTCGGTGTGGTCATCCCGGACATCACGTTCGAGCTGGCCAAGAAGAACGCTGACATGCACCTGTTCAGCCCGTACGACGTCGAGCGCATCTACGGCGTGCCGTTCGCCGACATCTCCATCTCGGAGAAGTACGACGAGCTCGTGGCCGACGACCGCATCCGCAAGACGACGATCAGCGCACGCGACTTCTTCCAGACGCTCGCGGAGCTGCAGTTCGAGTCCGGCTACCCGTACATCATGTTCGAGGACACGGTGAACGCGGCGAACCCGATCAAGGGTCGCATCACGCACTCGAACCTGTGCTCGGAGATCCTCCAGGTGTCGACCCCGTCGACGTTCAACGAGGACCTCTCGTACAGCGAGGTCGGCCGGGACATCTCCTGCAACCTTGGCTCGCTGAACATCGCCAAGGCGATGGACTCGCCGGACTTCGGCCGCACGATCGACACCGCTATCCGCGCGCTGACCGCGGTGAGCGACCAGACGTCGATCGAGTCGGTCCCGTCGATCAAGCTGGCCAACTCGCAGGGGCACGCCATCGGCCTCGGCCAGATGAACCTGCACGGGTACCTCGCACGCGAGCGCATCCACTACGGCTCCGAAGAGGGCATCGACTTCACCAACATCTACTTCTACACCGTCGCGTACCACGCGATCAGGGCGTCCAACCGCCTGTCGATCGAGCGCAACAAGAAGTTCGGTGGGTTCGAGGACTCGAAGTACGCCACGGGCGAGTACTTCGACAAGTACGTCGAGCAGGAGTGGAAGCCGGCCACGGAGCGCGTCGCGCGCCTGTTCTCCGACGCCGGGGTGTCGATCCCGACGCAGGACGACTGGCGTGAGCTGCGTGCCTCGGTCATCGAGCACGGCATCTACAACCAGAACCTCCAGGCCGTGCCGCCGACGGGTTCGATCAGCTACATCAACAACTCGACGTCGTCGATCCACCCGGTCCCGGCCAAGATCGAGATCCGCAAGGAAGGCAAGCTCGGCCGCGTCTACTACCCGGCGCCGTACATGACGAACGACAACCTGGACTACTACCAGGACGCGTACGAGATCGGCTACGAGAAGATCATCGACACGTACGCCGCGGCGACGCAGCACGTGGACCAGGGCCTGAGCCTCACGCTGTTCTTCCCGGACACCGCAACCACGCGCGACGTCAACAAGGCGCAGATCTACGCGTGGCGCAAGGGCATCAAGACCCTGTACTACATCCGCCTGCGCCAGCTGGCGCTGGAGGGCACCGAGATCGAGGGCTGCGTCTCCTGCATGCTCTGACCGGTTCCTGCCGTCAGTCTCGCCCGTACCGCTGCTCCTGAAGGAACTCCCATGTCGCCAACCGGCAAGCTCAAGCTCATCGATCGCGTGACAGCGATCAACTGGAACCGCCTCGAGGACGAGAAGGACGCCGAGGTCTGGGACCGTCTGGTCGGCAACTTCTGGCTGCCCGAGAAGGTCCCGGTCTCCAACGACATCCAGTCGTGGAACACCCTGTCGGAGCACGAGAAGACCATGACCTCGCGGGTGTTCACCGGGCTGACCCTCCTGGACACCATCCAGGGCACGGTGGGCGCGGTGTCGCTGATCCCGGACGCGATCACCCCGCACGAGGAGGCGGTGTACACCAACATCGCCTTCATGGAGAGCGTGCACGCGAAGAGCTACTCGTCGATCTTCTCGACCCTGCTGTCGACGCCGGAGATCGACGCGGCGTTCGAGTGGTCGGAGAACAACGCGAACCTGCAGAAGAAGGCAGAGATCGTCCTCGACTACTACCGGGGCGACGACCCGCTGAAGCGGAAGGTCGCCTCGACGATGCTCGAGTCGTTCCTGTTCTACTCCGGCTTCTACGCGCCGATGTACTGGTCCTCGCGGGCGAAGCTCACCAACACGGCCGACCTGATCCGCCTCATCATCCGTGACGAGGCGGTCCACGGGTACTACATCGGCTACAAGTACCAGAAGGGTCTCGCGAAGCTGACCCAGGCGGAGCAGGCAGACCTCAAGGACTACACGTTCGGCCTGCTCTTCGAGCTGTACGAGAACGAGGAGGAGTACACCGACTCGCTCTACGGCGAGCTGGGGCTGACCGACGACGTCAAGAAGTTCCTGCGGTACAACGGCAACAAGGCCCTGATGAACCTGGGCTACGAGGCGTTGTTCCCCAAGGAGGACACCGACGTCAACCCGGCCATCCTCGCGGCGCTCTCGCCGAACGCGGACGAGAACCACGACTTCTTCTCGGGGTCCGGCTCGTCGTACGTGATCGGCAAGGCAGTGGAGACCGAGGACGACGACTGGGACTTCTGACCTCGTGTCGGGAGATCGTCGCCCATAGCGGCTGACGAGAGGCCCGGAACCGCACCTCTGCGGTTCCGGGCCCGTTGCGTGTCGGCACTGTGCGGACGCAGGGGATTGGACATGGCTGTCGGCCGGAACGTACGGAGTATGCTCGCGGCCACGATGAGTGAGTCCCGGCCCGACCGTTCCGCTGACAGCTTCTGGTTCACCAGGTTCGCGAAGCACAACCGTGATCGCACGACGCGGAGCCTGGTGGGTGTGATGCTCCTGGCGCTCGTGGTTGCCACGCCTACGACGTGGTTGTCGGTGGAGCACTTCCGTACTTTCGCCATCCTCGACGATCGTGGCGTGACGACCTCGGCCGAGGTGGTGGCGCTGACGAGCGGTGGCCGGGGGCCACACGAAGTCACGGTCGTCCCTGACGACAACACCTCGGTGCGCACCCGACTTCACCACTGGCCTCGCGGCACCGAGGTCGGGGACAGGCTGCGGATCACCTATGACCCGGTGAACCCCGGTCGGGTCGTCGCGACGGACGCGCCTGTTGTCGACACGTGGATCGCCACGACCGCGCTCCTGGAGATCGGCGCGCTATGGCTTGTTGTCGCCGTTGTACCGCCCGGCATCGCGCTGCTGCTGCGCCGGGCGCGGGACCCAGCATGGCGTCCCCGTCCGGACCCGGATGCCCCAGGCAGCGAGGTCGGACTGCGGGCGCCGCGCAACCCGCTCGTGTGGGGAAGGGCCGCCTGGCGCAAGGTCGGCGACTGGGCACGTGAAGTAGGTGCCTTGAAGGCGATCATGATCTTCGTCTTCCTGCCGGTCACGCTGACGTCCTTCGGTGCCGGACTCACCGTGGAGGAGGTCCGTGGCCTGGTTGCCCTTGAAGAACGCGGCGTTCCTGCCCGAGCCGAGGTCCTCGGCTCGGAATGGGCCGGTAATCGTCAGGAGGAGCTGACAGTCCTGGTCGACGCGGAGGTGGCGTCAATCAGCCGATGGACCGGCGTGCCACGGTACGGCGATCTGATCGACGTGATCCATCTGCCCGAGGACCGGCAGATCGTCCGGCAGATCGGCGTCTTCCCGTGGGGGGACTGGGAGCTCATCTGGGCGTTGGTGGGCCTGGCCGGGATCATCATGACGCCGTTCGTCGTGCCCGCGGCGATCACCGGCCTGCTGCGTCGGTAGACATGCAGCCGCACTCAGCGCGAGGCGCCTGCCTGCGCCGCGATCAGCGCCGCCTCTACCCGGTTACGTGCGCCAGTCGTGCGCAGGATCGAGGTGACGTGCACCTTGACCGTTCCCTCCGCGAGATGAAGCCGTTCGGCGATCTCCGGGTTCGCCAGCCCGTCGCCCATGAGGGTCAGTACCTCCTGCTCGCGCCGAGTGAGACGCTCGAACCGCTCCCTGGCGTCCTGCTGAGCGACGAACCGGGTACCCAGTCCGGTCTGCAGCAGGCGCCGCGACACGGCGGGCGAGAAGTAGGCACCACCCGACGCTGCAGCATGCACCGCGAGCAGCAGTTCTCTTGGGTCGCCCGACTTCAGGACGAAGCCGTCGGCGCCGAGCCTGATCGCTTCCGCGACGTACTCGTCCTCGCCGAACGTCGTGACCATGAGGCACGGTAGGTGCTCTGCCGAGCGTCTGATCTCCGCGAGAGCGTCCAGACCGCTCATAGTTCCCATGCGTACGTCCAGCAGCACGACGTCAGGCCGGTGGGCCCGGACCGCCGCCAGCGCCTCTTCGCCTGACGACCCCTCACCGACGACGCGGAAGCCGTCGTCGGTTTCCAGGATCCCCACGAGGCCGGCGCGGACGAGGGGTTCGTCGTCGGCGATCACCACACGCAGCGGGGTACCGGGATCAGCACTGCTCATTGCGCACCGCCCACCACGACGTCCGCCGAGGTGACACGACCATCCGCCCAGCAGATCCGGTAGGCGTCGCCGGACGCGTCGGCGAGCGGGTCGGCCGTGACCGTGTAGTACTCGCACGACGGATCGGCGCCGGATGGAGGTTGGAGCGCGGCTGGAGGTAGCAATCGCCGGACCTCGAACCGGGAGTCACCGACCGAGATCTGGGCGAAAGCCTCCGGATCCAGCAGCGCGCGGCGCGCGTCGAGGCGGTCGGAGAGCTGGATCGCGGTCGCGACGGCCACCAGCGCCACCGCCGGCGCGAGGACCGCGGCCAGCAGCAGCGCCCCGCCGCGCCGCCGAGCGCGGACGAGACCGTGGGTGACGGTACTGGCATCCAGAGAGCTTTCGTTCCCGGTGATCGAGAGACCCGCCTGATGGCCGGGGGAGGGGCCACGCGGAGGTCCGTCCAGAGGTAGCAGCTCGGCCCGCAGCACGTACTCGCCGTGTGCCGGGCCGGCCTCGACCGAGCCGCCGGCCGCACGCACGTACTCGGTGAGAGACATGACGCCTGTGCCGCCGACGGAGGGAGAGGGTGCGGTCATGTCAGCAGGCGGTGACCCGTTCGGTGGCTCCGGCAGAGGATTGCGGACGGTCACCACCAGACGGCCCGGCCCTGCGTCCAGTGCGACCCGGACAGGCCGGCCTGGTGCATGCTTGAGCGCGTTCGTCAGTCCTTCCTGGACCACTCGCGAGACGGCGGTCCCGAAGGCGACCAGCCGCGCTGGGCCGGGTGAACCGCTGAGCTCAATGTCGGCGCCGGCGTTGCGCGCGTTCCGTACGAGCGTCTCGAGGTCCGGCTGGAAGGCTTCCGACGGCGCGTCGGGGGCTCTTTCGGCCGGGCTGGTACGAAGGGTCTGGACTGATGCTCCGAGCCGGGCGACGGCGTCGGAGACCTGGCTCCGTGCGAGCCCTACCGACTCCCGCGCGGCCGCGGACGCGTGAGGTCTCCGCTCCGCCTCCAGATCCCGCTCGAGCTCGAGCTCGAGCCGGCCGAGGTTGACGGCGACCAGGCTCAAGGCGTGTCCCAGGTCGTCGTGCAGGCTCTCAGCGAGCTGCAGCCGCTGGCGCGCGAGGTCGGTCTCCGCGCGCATCCGCTGGGCCTCCTGGTCGCGGAGCATAGCGAGCGCCGCATCCGCCTCACCAGCCCGGCGGACGCGCCACGCGATGGCCACCGACCACGGCAGCACGCCGGTGACCACCCCGCGGGCCGCGGTCACGAGGGCGTCTCGCAGGTCGGCCCAGCCGATCAGCACGGCGAACGCGCCCACACCCGCCGCGACGGCCATGGCGACGACACCCAGCCGTGCACCACCGCCGGTCAGGCCGAGAGGCGCCGCGACGGCGGCCAGCGCGAGCATCCACCACTGGTCCACACCGGCGAGAACCAGGAGCGCGGCGAATGCCGCGACGAGAAGCAGCCGGAGGGGTCGGACGGCGACTGCCCCGGCTGCGTGCTCGGTGTCGATCTGGGTCGGCGGAATCACCGGACCATCGTCGCCGAAAGGTGGCGGCGCACGCTTCCCGCCTGGGGCTGATCTTGGGACGGGTCACGTAGGACCAGGGTCATAGACAGCTCCTGACCTACGTCAGATCCGCGGGGTGTCACCGATTCCTAGCGTTCTCGGCATGACCACAACACGCCACGCACCAGCAGCGAACCGCCTGGCCTCATCGGCCCGGAGCCGGGCCCCGCGCGCCACCTTGGCCACCGTGCTGATCGCGTTCCTGGGGCTGAGCGCGCTGTCGCTCGTGGCCTGGCCCGCACGGGCCGGCATCTTCGAGAGCATCGCGGGTGGGACAGCGGGCTCACCCCTCGCCGGGTTGGCCGGCCTGGTCGCGGAAAGAGGGCTGCTGGTCCTCGTCGCCGTAGTGGCAGCCCTGGTGCTGTACACGTGGTTCCGCGACCGTCCAGGGTTCGTCCTCCTCACCGCCGCGGGCGCCGGGACCGTCGCCGCATACGCCACGAGCGAGGTGGTGAAGCTGGCGGTCACCGAGGAGCGTCCGTGCCGCGCCATCGATGTCGCCACCGTGCTGGCCTGCCCCGCGCCCGGCGACTGGTCCTGGCCCAGCAACCACTCGACCATCGCCGGTGCCCTGGCCGTCGCCTGCCTGCTCGCCGTGCCGCGGCTCTGGCCCGTGGTGGTGCCCCTGGCACTGGCCGTGGCGGGCGCCCGCGTCGCCGCGGGCGTCCACTACGTGCACGACGTCGCCTCAGGGCTGGCCCTCGGCGCAGCGGTCACTTGCCTGGTGGCCCTGGTCGTGCACGCCGGCGCTCAGCGGTTCACGCGTCGATCGACCTCGCGCCGGTCACCGGCGGCTCGGCGGACCACGGGAAGGTGATCCACAGGTCGGTGTCCTTCCACGAGTAGTCGGGCTGGATGATCGTGCGGGGCTTGGTGAACAGCACGGCGGAGCGAGCCTCGGCGCCCTGCTTCGCCAGAAGGTCCATGACGAGGGCCAGGGTGCGGCCGGAGTCGGCGACGTCGTCCACCACCAGGACCTTGGCGCCCGGGAGCTCGGACGTGTCCATGAGGGGCGGCAGCACACGGGGGTCGTCCAGCGTCTGGCCGATGTCCGTGTAGAACTCGACGTTCAGCGTGCCGACACCCTTGGTGCCGAGCGCGTACGCCATGGCACCGCCGGGCACCAGGCCGCCGCGCGCGACGGCGACCACCACGTCGGGCACGAACCCGCTGTCGACGACCTTGTGGGCGAGGTCGCGCACCGCGTCGGGGAAGGTCTCCCAGGTGAGCACCTCGCGCTCCGGCACGGGAGCGGGCTCAGCGGCGGGAAGGTCTGTCGAGGTCATGGGACGACCCTACGAGATGTGGCGGGCACCCGGTTCGGGTACCCGCCACGTCTGCGCCGTGACCAGCGACGATGCGCACGTGGAGTGCGCGAGGTCTCAGACCGTCCGCGAGCGGACGGGCCGGGAGGTCAGGCCTTCTTGGCCTCGAGGATGTCGACGACGAACACCAGCGTCGAGTTCGCGGGGATGGCGCCGTTCTCCTGGTCGCCGTAACCCTGGTCCGCCGGGACGACGAGCAGCACCTGGCTGCCGACCTTCTGGCCGGCGATGCCGTTGGTCCAGCCCGGGATCACGCCGTTGAGCGGGAACGACGTCGGGGTGCCGCGGCTCCACGAGGAGTCGAACGACGTGCCGTCGAGCAGGCAGCCCGCGTACTGCACGGTGACCGTCTGGTCCTTGGTGACCTCGGCGCCGTCACCCTCGACGAGAGGCTGGACCACCAGCTCGGTGGGTGCCTCGTAGTTCTTCGGGATGGTGACGGTCGGCTGGCCGTCGTCGGCGAGTGCGACGGTGGGCAGGCCCTCCTTCGGGGCGACCTCTGTGCCCTCTGCACGCGTCGGGATCTCCTTGACCTCGGCGACCTCGACCATCGTGACCTGGATGGTCTGGTCCATCGCGGTGCTCGCCATCACGAGACGCGCGCCGACCTTCTGGCCGATCAGGCGGTCGTTCAGCAGGTCGTACTGCGGGTCGCCGAGCGTGAACGTCTCAGGCTTCTTGGTCTCCCACGTCGAGCCGCTCGTCTTGCCGTCCTTGCCCGCGATCACGACGTAGTTGATGGTCACCTGTGCGCCCTCGACGAGCTCCTCACCGGTGCCCTCCGAGACCACGCGGGACGTCGGGCCGGCAACCTTCAGCGGCGCCTTGAACGTGACCTTCGGCTCCTGACCGACCGGGCCGTCGACCTTGATCGCGTCGACAGCCTTGACGTCGGCCTCGGACGGGCTGGGGGCGGGCGACGGCTCAGGCGCGGCCGTCACCTCGCAGACGTTTCCGTTGGAGGCGGCAGCGTTGCCGTCCGCGGGTCCGTCCTGGCCTGCGCAGCCGGTGAGCGCGATCGATGCCAGCGCGACGGCTGCCAGGCCGGCAGTTGTGCGGTGCTTCACAAGTAGTCCTTCGGTCGGGTTTGCGCCTTGCTGGGGACCGCCACACTCTAGCGGGCGGAGATGGGTGGGGCTCCCAGGCAGTGTGATGCGCGATGCGAGCAGTTCTCGGGCGGGGTTCGAGCGATCCGCTCCGCCCTGCGGAAGAATAGTTGCCATGCCGTCGAACCGCCGCTCCAGCAAGCGTCCGTATGCCGCGGGCCACGTCCCGCTCGATGTCGACCGCGCTACGGGTGGCCGTCGCAGCGAGTCGGCGGCGGACGGCGAGTGGGTGGTCCAGCGGATCCGTTCGTCCGACAAGACGTACGTCTGCCCTGCCTGCCGCCAGGAGGTCACGCCAGGGACCGCCCACGTCGTCGCGTGGAAGACGGACGTCCTCGGCGGTCCCGAGGCAGGCCTGGACGGTCGCAGGCACTGGCACAACAGCTGCTGGCAGCGCCGTGCGAACCTGCGGTGAGCCCGCGGACGGGTAGCGGGGCGACAATGGGATCGATGACCACCGAAGCGACGCCGGACGAGGCTTCCGGCCAGACGACCCACCAGATCCGCTCGGGTACCGTCCTGCCCGCACAGCGGGAGGACGTCGAGCTGCACACCGCCGACGGCCTGACGCTCGTGGGCGAGCTGGCGCTGCCCGCGGACAGTGAACCGTCGGCCAGCCTGCTCACGTTCCACCCGCTGCCCACGCACGGCGGGTTCATGGACTCCCACGTGTACCGCAAGGCCGCCTGGCGCCTGCCTGCGCTGGCGAACCTCGCCGTCCTGCGGTTCAACACGCGTGGCACCTCGTCCCCGCGCGGTGCGAGCGAGGGCACGTTCGACGGCGGCGACGCCGAGCGGTACGACGTCGCGGCGGCGATCGAGCTCGCCGAGTTCCGGGGGCTGCCGCGGCCGTGGCTGGTCGGCTGGTCCTTCGGCACCGAGCTGGTGCTCAAGCACGGCACCGACCCGAGCGTCGAGGGTGCGATCCTCCTGTCTCCGCCGCTGCACCGCGCGACCGACGATGACCTGGACCGCTGGGCGGCGTTCGGCAAACCCCTCGTGGTCCTCGTGCCGGAGCTCGACGACTACCTCCGGCCGGAGGAGGCCCGCCGCCGCTTCGCGCGCGTGCCGCAGGCCGAGGTGATCGGTGTCGACGGAGCCAAGCACCTGTGGGTGGGGGAGCCGGCGGTCGCCCGCGCGCTGAACGAGATGGTGGCCCACGTGCTGCCCGACCATCCGCTACCGCTGCCGACGCACTGGGACGGACCCGTAGGAGCTTCTTGAGCGGCCTCACCACTACAGCACCCACCGCAGGAGGACGACGATGACCTCACAGGCCCTGGCCACCTTCACGCTGCACGACGGCGGCGGACTGCCGCTCGTGCTGCTGCACGGCTTTCCGCTCGACCACCGCATGTGGGCGGCCTGCGCGGCGTTCCTTCCCCCGGGTACCCGCGCCATCGGCGTCGACCTGCCGGGAGCTGGGCACAGCGACCTGGACGGGTTCCCGCCGAGCATCGACCACACGGCCGACTGGGTCTACCGCACCATGACCGAGGCCGGCGAGGGAAACGCGGTGGTCGTCGGGCACTCGATGGGCGGGTACGTGGCGCTCGCCCTGGCCGAGCGGCACCCGGGGTTCGTGGCGGGTCTCGGGCTCGTGAGCACCAAGTCGACGGCGGACACCGAGGAGGCGCGTGCCAAGCGCCTCCGGGTCGCCGCCGCGGTGGAAGCCAGCCAGACGGTGGACGCCGTCCTCAGCATGCCTGCCGCCCTGGTGGGTGCGACGACCACAGAGCGCCGGCGACACCTCTTCCCCGTGCTGGACTCGTGGATCCGCGCGCAGTCGCCCGCAGGCGTCGCCTGGGCGCAGCGCGCCATGGCGGCCCGCCCGGACCGGACGGCGGTGCTCGAGCGCTTCGACGCGCCGGTCTCCGTGGTGGTGGGGGCGGAGGACACCATCACGCCGCTCGCCGAGGCGGAGCACATGGTCCGGGCGGCAGGTACGTCGGCCCGGATCTCCGCCGGTGACGGCGCGCTCACGCTCGTGCCTGGCGTCGGCCACATGAGCGTCGTCGAGGAGCCACAGGCCGTCGCAGCGGCCCTCGGCCTGCTGCACACCCATGTGGTGGCGCACCGCTGACCAGCACGCCGAGCTCCGCGAAGTAGAGCGCCTGTCCGGGTGCCTCCTCGACCCGTACGACCCGTCGATGCTGCAGCCGTC
>NZ_JBFAKY010000045.1:0-39656 GCF_040656015.1 Promicromonospora sp. NPDC050249
AGCGACACCCCGTCCACCGCGGTCACCCCGGCCGGGCCCCGACCGCGGGTCGAGCTCCTGGCGACGCCAGGGAGACCCGGACAAGCGCTCTACTTCGCGGAACCTGGTTCGCGGCCCCCTCGGGGGCGGTCAGGCGGGGGTTACCTCGGCGGCCAGCTTCGCGACCAGGATGTCGCCGCCCTTGGTGAGCTGCTGCCCGCGCTCCTCGAACCCGAGACGCCCGTGGAAGCGCAGCGAACCGGGGTTCGGCGGGTCCAGGTTGACCTCGCAGGTGACGACGTCGTGGCCGGCGGTGCGGGCGGCGTCGAACACGGCGTCGTAGAAGAGCTTGCCGATGCCCCGGCCCCGGGCGCCCTCGCCCACCACGATGCGGTCCACGTACAGGTGGTCCATGCCACGCTCCTCGAACCAGGCGTAGTTCTCGCCGGCCCAGTCCTCGCCGCCCTCGAGCGCGACGACAAAACCGAGCGGGTCCGCCGGCGTCTCGGGGTCGACGGCGACCAGGGCGAGCGACGAGGCGTCGAGCAGCTCGACCATGTCGTCGGCAGGGGTGTCCGGGACGGCCGGGATCGAGGCGTTGTTGAGCGTGACCAGGCGAGAGACGTCGGCGTCGGTGGCGGGGCGCAGCAGGGTGGCCATGGGCATGGCGCGATCACTCCAAGGAGTTCGAGGGGGAGCCCCCGACGTTAGCCGTTTCGCCCGTGCGGGTCTGTGACCTGCGTCAAAGAGTGTTGGCGGTCACTCGCGGACCGAACACCGCCGTGCCCACCCGCACGATGGTCGCGCCCTCGGCGATCGCCAGCTCCAGGTCGCCGGTCATGCCCATCGAGAGGTTGATGGCCGTGCTCGTCCCCAGGACGCCCGACGCGCGGACCTCGTCACGGACGGCCCGCAGCCGCGCGAACCCCGCACGGACCGTGTCCTCCGCGGAGCCGTCCTCCGCCGAGGCGTCGCCTGCTGGCTCAGGGAGGCGCGCGCCGATCGTCATGAACCCGGTCAGCCGCAGGCCTGGCAGCGCGGCGACCGCGATCGCGAGCGGTACGGCGTCGTCGGGCCGCACGCCGTACTTGCTCTCCTCGCCCGTGACGTTGACCTGGACCATCACGTCCAGGGCGCGGTCGCCCGTGCGGCCGTCGCGCACGCAGCGGTCCGAGACCGCCTGGGCGAGCTCCAGCGAGTCGAGCGTCTCCAGGCCGGTGGTGGTGGCCAGCACCTGGTTGATCTTGTTGCGCTGCAGGTGGCCGATCATGTGCACCTCGAGCGAACCGTCAGCGATCCGGTCGGCGACGGCGGGCGCCTTCGCGACCAGCTCCTGCACCCGGTTCTCGCCGATCAGGTCGACGCCCGCCGCCAGCGCCTCGAGCACGGCCTCCGGTGCCTGCGTCTTGGTCGCGACGAGGAGGCGCACCTCGGCCGGGTCGCGTCCGGCGGCGACGGCGGCTGCGGCGATGCGGTCGCGGACGAGCGCGAGGCGCTCGGCGACGGAGGGCTGGGACTGGTCGGGCACGCGGCGAGTCTATTTCGGCCGGGCCCTGCGGTTGCACGTCCGTCCGCGGTCGGTTCAGGGTGGGATCAGGGGGTTTCCCGGTTCCGAGGACCTGTTCGCTACGGAAGGATGGGACCCATGAAGACGCTGCTGAACATCATCTGGGTCATCTTCGCGGGGTTCGGGCTCTGGCTCGGATACATGCTCGCGGGGATCATCTGCTGCCTGCTCATCGTCACCATCCCGTTCGGCATCGCGTCCTTCCGCATCGCGGGGTACGCCCTGTGGCCGTTCGGCCGTGAGGTCGTCGAGAGCCCGCGCTCCGGGGCCTTCGCCCTGATCGGGAACGTCATCTGGGTGATCGTGGCCGGCTGGTGGCTCGCGCTGGGGCATATCGTCACCGCGATCCCGCTCGCCATCTCGATCATCGGCATCCCGATGGCCTGGGCGAACCTCAAGCTCATCCCGGTCTCGCTCATGCCGCTCGGCAAGCAGATCGTCTCCAGCGACGCCCTGCTGCCGACCTACCGCAAGCAGGTCGCCGCGGCTTGATCGAGCAGGGCCGGTGAGAACGGGGTTGTGTTCCTTCCTGGCGCAGAAAGGAACACAACCCCGTTCTCGCCGGGATCAGTCGCGGGCTATCGGGGCCGTTCGGCCAGCCGTCAGGGTCAGCAGGTCGGACGGCGCCAGGCCGATGTCCAGGCCGCGTCGGCCGCCGGAGACGTAGACGACGTCGTACGCCTCAGCGGACTCGTCGAGCACGGTGAGGTGCCGCGTCTTCTGGCCCAGCGGCGAGATGCCGCCCACCACGTACCCGGTCGCCCGCTCCGCCGCCGCGGGCTCGGCCATCGCGGCCTTCTTGCCGCCGGCGGCCCGGGCGAGGGCCTTGAGGTCCAGCTTGCCGTCCACCGGCACGATGCCGACGACGAGCTTCCCGTCGACGTCAGCCAGCAGGGTCTTGAACACCTGCGGGGCGTCGACGCCGATCGCCTCCGCCGCCTCCATGCCGTAGCTCAGGTCGCTCGACGGGTCGTGCTCGTAGGGGTGCAGGGTGTGCGGCACTCCCGCCCTCTCGAGGGCGACGACCGCCGGTGTCCCATGGCTGGCGCGCGCTGTCTTCTTGACCACGACGTGATTGTGCCCCTGCCGGGCATTCCCGGGCGACTCGGTTGGGAAGAAATCAGTTAGCGTGGGTAACGTGTTAGCCCTCCTGGTCGTCGCCATCCTCGTCGGGGGTTCCCTGCAACGCGTCGCGGGGATGGGCTTCGGGCTCGTCGCCGGCCCGTTCATCGTGCTCCTGATCGGCCCCGTCGAGGGCGTGCTCTTCGTCAACCTCGCCGGCGCGATGATGGCGCTGCTGGTGCTCGGGCGCACGATCCGCGGCGTCGACTGGCGCCGCTATCGCTGGCTGGTGACGGCGTCGATCCTCGTCACCGTGCCGGCAGCGCTGCTCATCCGGGACGCGAGCACGTCGGTGCTGGAGATCAGCATGGGCGGCATCGTGGTGGGCGCGATGGCGCTCGCCCAGGTCACCTCGCGCCTGCGCGGGGCGGAGCGCGCGTTCGCACCGGAGGCGCGCCTGCCGCTGCTGATCACGGGTGCGGCGGCCGGGTTCGGCAGCGTCGCGGCAGGGATCAGCGGCCCACCCATCGCCGTCTACTCCGTGCTCGACCGCTGGGACCCGCGGGCGTTCGCGGCCACCGTCCAGCCGATCTTCCTGACCAACGCGATAGCGGCGATGACGGCGAAGCTCCTGGTCGCCGACGCCACGTTCCCGGACCTGGCCATCTGGGAGTGGGCGGTGGTCCTGGTCGCCCTCCTGGCGTCGGTCGGGCTGGGCGAGCTGCTCGTGGGGCGGATCTCGGCGAGTGCCACGCGCAAGGTGCTCGTGACGCTCGCCTACGTCGGCGGCCTGGCGACCCTGACCCGCGGCCTGCTCTCCCTCTGACCCCTCTGGCTTGGTCGTGAGCGCGATCGTCGCGCCTGTGACGGGCGCGTCGTCGCGACGGTCGCGCTCACAACCATCGGGTCAGCCCTTGGTGAGGGGGCCCAGGACCATCGACGGCTCGCCCGACGGGGTGAGCCTGGCCGTTCCGAGGTTGCCCACCGTGCAGCTGCCGCTGCGCGGGGCCCCGCCGTTCCACACCTGCCGCAGGCAGTTGCGCATCGCGAGCTGCCCCCAGTAGCTGGGGTGCAGCGACTCCTGGACGAAGTACGGCGAGTCACCGATCGTGGTGACCGTGCGGACCTGGTTGACCCATTCGGTCCGGTCGGCGGCGCCCGGCGACTGCCAGCTCGCCAGACCCACCTCCTCGTACAGTCCGACGCCGTTCTCGCACAGCCGCTTGCCGTCGAACGCGTGCGTCATGTCGAGGGTGCGGACGTTCGGCAGCCCGACGTCGGACGCGGCACCCAGCAGCGCACCGTTGATGGTGGGCAGCGCCGTGGCGTTGGCCCAGTCGGCGTCCCGGTTCCAGACGCCGCATCCGCCGACCGACTGGCGCGTGTAGCCGGACTCGGAGTACCGGAAGCCGGAGCCGCCGGGCATGGGCGACGGGTAGGTCTGGACCACCAGCGTCCACTGGGAGGTGCTGTACCCGGCGTTGCTCATCGCGGTCGCGACGTTGCCGAGGGCTCCCGCCACCCGGGACCGGATGGCGGCCACGTTCGCGGCCGTGAAGTTCTCCGCGACGGAGCTGTCGTCGTGGCAGTAGTTCTTCCACCAGGACGGCGAGGTGAGGAAGTTGACCACGCAGGTCTGGACGGCGCTCGCGAACTCGAAGTCGTTCCCGCCGATCGAGACCACGACCATGCGCACGTTCCTGGTGGCGGCGGCCTCCTGGAGCATGAGCGCCTGGCCCTTGCCCGCCGAGCCGTTGAAGAAGTCGATGCCGGGCTTGAAGTTCGTGCCGGCGGCGGTGGCGGTCCGCGCCCCGCTGCAGGCGAGGTTGAGTCCGTTGACGCCGCCGCCGATGTGGGCCTCGGCGGTCGACGCCCGATGGCAGCGGGCGATGGTCTCGCCGGTGCCGCCGGGATTGTCGTGGTAGGCGTTCGGGCCGAGCGCGTCGGCGCGCCGGTAGTCGGCGTTGGAGGCGCCGGCCCAGCGGCCGGCCTCCCCGGAGATGTAGGAGTCGCCGAGGGTGACGACCCACGGTGTCCCGACACCGGGGCCGTCGGCGGCCAGGGGTGCCGCGCCGGCGGGAGCTGCCGTGGCGATCAGGCCGACGGCGGTGAGGAGGAGGGCGATGACGGCGGCGATGCCGGTGGTCGTACCGGCGGCGCTGCCGGTGGACACGTCGGTGGCGGGGAAGGCGGCGGCGGACGAGGTGCTCGAGGTCTTTCGGTCGGGCGTTCGCAGGTGCGTCGTCATGGCACTCCTGTCTCCAGGCAGCGCCCGCGCGGCGCTGCTGACCGGGACTCTAATAAGCGAAGTTTAGGTGAAGACCGATGTTTCGTAAATAGGTGGCAAACTCGTTGCTTCCGGAAGATTCACCCTGGTTTGCGCGTAGATCACCCGCTCTTCGGCACCGGGCGGCCTGCGCCGCAGGGAAGACTGGGCGCGGCGCGTCGTCTCGGGACCGCTCGGCGGCAGCCTCTGGAAACGGCAGGCGCCGCCGTCCGTCTGGATGGAAGGAGCGCCGATGAGGCGCCTCAAGTCAGCTCTGATCGTCGCAACGCTCGTGGCTACTTCTCTGGTCGGGGTCGTGGCTCCGGCCCAGGCATCCACCGCTGTGCCGACCAAGGTCGGTACCAACGACCGCGACCTCTACGACTCCTATCGCGCGCCCAACGGCGCGTTCTATGAGTTCGGGGCGTACTTCGCGCCCCCTCGCTCGAATGTCGAGGCCGACGGGGACGTGTGGATCTCGTTCGACATGCGGATCCATTCCAACCGCAAGATCTCGGGGCTGGCGCTCGACTGGGCCGACTTCGGCCCGTCGACCGACTACTTCGTCTCGAAGTACGACATGCGAGGCAGGACGGTCGCGAAGTCCACCGACGGCAAGCGGGTCGTGCTGCGATACACGGTGAAGATCAGCAAGACGGATGTCGAGATCTTCGAGCTCGGGTACGGCAAGAACTGGTATCTCGGTGATCCTTCGGTGAGCCTGTTCTCCGGTGGTGAGTTCCTCTACCACTGGCGGACCGAGACGGGCCACCCGTGGGAGACCGAGAAGTTCTGGGTCACCGCCAAGTTCTGATCGCCCGAGCGGTTCTGACTGCTCGGCCGCGGCGCTGCTGGCGCCGCAGGCCCCGGCCGGCGCGGGTTCTCCCGCGCCGGCCGGTGTCGCGTCCGGGGTCAGATCTGCCCGACGCCCAGCACCGTGAGCACTACCTCGCCCGCCTCGTCGCTCGCCGCGAGGTCGACCAGGGCGGTGAAGGCCCAGTCGCGGTTGCTGTCGGCGTCGTCGAGCACCTGCCGGACCCACCAGGTCCCGGCCTCGACGCGGACGGTGTCGCCGCCAGCGCTTCCCGGTAGCTCGGCGCCGGGCTCGAGGATCGTCAGCAGCGCGCCCGACCGTGCCTCCGGGCCGAAGCCGACGGCGTCGTCGCCCTGTTCCTCGAACAGCGGGTCCAGGGCGTCCGCCCACGCGTCCGCGTCCCAGCCGCCGCCCAGCGCGGCCAGCGCCCCGTAGGACTCGCGCGCGATCAGCTCGACGCGGCGGAACATCGCGTTGCGCACCAGCCGGCGGAAAGCGCGCGGGTTGCCGGTGACGGGTCGCGCGGGGGCCTCGGCCCCGGCGTCCGCCAGCTCGCCGTTCGTCACGAGATCGGCATCGTCGTCCACGGGGTTCGCCAAGCGCTCCCACTCGTCGAGCAACGACGAGTCCACGCCGCGCACGAGCTCGCCGAGCCACTCGATGATCTCCTGCACCTCTTCGGTGCGGTGCTCGTCGGGGACCACCTGGCGCACCGCACGGAAGGCGTCGGCGAGGTAGCGCAGCACCACGCCCTCGGTGCGCTCCAGCCCGTACACGCTCACGATCTCGGCGAACGTCATGGCCTTCTCGACCATGTCGCGCACCACGGACTTGGGGGAGAGCTCGGCGTCCGCCACCCACGGGTTGGTGCGGCGGTAGGCCTGGAAAGCGGGCTCCAGGAGGTCGGCCAGCGGCTTGGGCCACGTGACCTCCTCGAGCAGCTCCATGCGCTCCTCGTACTCCAGCCCCTCGGCCTTCATCGCCGCGACCGCCTCGCCGCGGGCCCGGTTCTGCTGGCCCATGAGCACCTGGCGCGGGTCGTCGAGGGTGGCCTCGATGATGGAGACGACGTCGAGCGCGTGCGTCGGGCTCTCCACGTCGAGCAGGTCCATCGCGGCCAGGGCGAACGGCGAGAGCGGCTGGTTCAGCGCGAAGTCCCGGGGGAGGTCCACCATGAGGCGGGCTGACGGCCGGAGCCGCCCCTCGGCGTCGGGCACCCGGACCTTCTCTACGACGCCCGCGATCCGCAGCGAGCGGTAGATCCGGAACGCCTGCCGCACGTGCTCGGCCTGCTGCGTCTCGGTGTCGTGGTTGGCCGTCAGGAGGTGGCGCATGGCGTCCACGGGATCGCCTGCCGCGCCCGCGACGCCGTGCCCGGCAGACCGGGCCGACGCGCGGGCCAGCACGTTCAGCACCATCGCGTGGTTGACGCGGAACTGGGAGACGAGCGGCTCCGGATCGGCGTCGCGCAGGCGCTCGAAGGTCGCGTCGGTCCAGTTCACGCTGCCCGACGGCGCCTTCTTGCGCACGATCTTCTTGAGCTTCTTCGGGTCGTCCCCGGCCTTGGCCAGGACCTTGCGGTTCTCGATGACGTGGTCCGGCGCCATGACGAGCACCTCGCCCACCGTGTCGAACCCGGCACGGCCCGCGCGGCCCGCGATCTGGTGGAACTCGCGGGCGCTCAGGTGGCGCATACGTTCGCCGTCGTACTTCACGAGGCTGGTCAGCAGCACCGTCCGGATCGGCACGTTGATGCCGACGCCCAGGGTGTCCGTGCCGCAGACGACCTTGAGCAGGCCCTTCTGCGTGAGGCGCTCCACGAGGCGGCGGTACTTCGGCAGCATGCCCGCGTGGTGCACACCGACGCCGTGCCGCAGGAACTTGCTGAGCGTCTTGCCGAACCCGGTGCCGAACCGGAAGGCGCCCATCTCCGCGATGATCGCCTCCTTCTCGGACTTGGTGGAGACGTTCATGGACAGCATGGACTGCGCCCGGTCGACGGCGTCCTTCTGCGTGAAGTGCACGACGTACACCGGGGCGCGGTGGGTCGTGACGAGCTCCTGGATGACGTCGGTGAGCGGCTCGACCACGTAGGAGAACGTGAGCGGCACCGGACGCTCGGCGCCCGCGACCTCGGCGACGGGCCGGCCGGTGCGCTCCTCGATGTCCTCGCGGAGGCGGGACGTGTCGCCGAGGGTGGCGCTCATGAGGATGAACTGGGTGTCCGTGAGCTCCAGCAGCGGGACCTGCCAGGCCCAGCCGCGCTGGGGGTCGCCGTAGTAGTGGAACTCGTCCATGACCACCTGCGAGATGGCGTCATCGGAGGCGTCCGCACCGCTGCCGCTCCCGCTGTCGCCGCGGCGGAGCGCGACGTTCGCGAGGATCTCCGCGGTGCAGCAGATGATGGGGGCATCCGGGTTGACGGCGGAGTCGCCGGTCATCATGCCGACGTTCTTCGAGCCGAACGCCGCCACCAGGTCGAAGAACTTCTCGCTGACCAGCGCCTTGAGCGGCGCGGTGTAGTAGGTGCGCCCGCCGCGCCCCGACCGGTGGGCGGCCAGGGCGGCGAACTGCGCACCCATGGCGACCATCGACTTGCCGGAGCCTGTCGGCGTCGCGAGGACGACGTGGGAACCCGTCATGACCTCAAGGAGGGCTTCCTCCTGGTGCGGGTAGAGCGCTCGCCCGCCCCCGGCGGCCCACTCGCTGAAGCTCTCGAACAGGACGTCCGGATCGGGATCCTTGCCCGTCGGCGCGGGCAGGTACGGGATGAGGGTCCCGGCGGGCTTCGGGGTGCCCGACGCCGGTCTGGGGTCGCTGGTGGCGGAGAAGGATGTCGCGGAGGTCGAGGTTGTCGAGGAGGGCGCCGTCATGGTGCTGCCCATTCTTGCAGGCGGGTGAAGCGTGCTGTCGGGCAGGGTTACGTGTCGTGCGCCGGCGCGGCCCCCGACCGCTTCTCGCCGGCCTGGACCGCGACGACACCGGCGAGGATCAGGACGCCGCCGACCAGCTGGATGGGCCGGGGGAGCTCGCCCAGCAGCAGCCAGGCGAACCCGATGGCCGCGACGACCTCGAACAGCCCGACGAAGGACGACAGGCGGGGGCCGAGGAGGCGGCCGGCGGCGATCCCCGCGACGTAGGCGAACCCGGCCGTCACGATGCCGAGACCGAGGATCGGCAGCCACCACGGCACCTCCGTGCCCGCGTAGACGGGCGGTGCGGGGCTGTAGGTCAGTGGCATGATCCCCGTCGCGCCGAGCAGGCCCAGGGCGAGGGAAGCGGTGGTCAGGCCGCCCGCGGCCAGGGCGAGCGGCGGCAGGCCGGTGTCGACGTTCGCGTTGATGACGAAGTAGGTGGAGACACCGAGCATCGCGACAAGGGCCCAGGCCACGCCCGCGGGGTCGACGGCGGTCGCGCCCGGGTCGCCGGAGACCAGGTTCAGCACCAGGACGAGCCCGACGGCGGCGAGCAGCGTGCCCATGACGGTGGCCCTGGTCGGCCGCTGGCCGTGCCGCAGCCAGAACCAGAGCACCACGGCCGCCGGCGCCGTGTACTCGATGAGCAGGGCCGGGCCGATGGCCATGTACTGCACGGCGGAGAAGTAGGCGAACTGGCAGCCCGCTACCGATATCGCACCGTAGAGCGCGATGAGCCCGAGATTGCGCCGCACGGGTCCCCAGTCGCCGCGCAGCGACACGATGCCGAGCGGGAGCACCACCACCGCCGCCAGCACCACACGGGCGAGGACCATGGCGCCCGGGCTCCAGCCGGTGTCGAGCAGCCCGCTCGCGAACACCCCGGACAGGCTGAACGCTGCTGCGGAGAGGCCCGCGAACACGAGGCCGGTCGCCAGCCGGCGGGTCGGCGGCGTCCGGACGGCGTCGGCTCCGGTGGCGAACGGGCCCGCTCCGCCGGTGTCAGGTGTCACAGCGCTCATGGGTCCTGACAGTAGGGGGCGTCGAGATAAGGTGTCAACGTGGTTTTCACTCATGACACCGAGGAAGCGCTCCAGGCCACCGTCGCGCTGGTCAACGCTGCCGAGCCGCCGGTCACGCTCACGACCGTCGCGGAGCTGGACGCGTTCTTCGTCCGGCACGGCTACACGGGGCGGCACGACAGCACCCGGGCCGAGCTCGACGAGGTGCTGGAGCTCCAGGCCCCCCTGCGGGAGCTGCTCACGGCGGACCGGGACTCGGCGGCGCGCCTGGTCAACGAGATGCTGGCCGCCGCAGGCGCGGTGCCTCAGCTCGTTCGCCACCCGCCCCTCGACTGGCACATCCACGCGGTGCCCTCCGACGCCCCGCTCGCCACCCGCATCCTCGTGGAGACGGCGATGGCGATGATCGACGTGATCCGGGACGACGAGCTGTCCCGCCTCGCCGTCTGCGCGGACAGCGACTGCGCGGGGATAGTCCTCGACCTCTCCCGCAACCGCTCACGCCGCTACTGCTCCACCACGTGCAGCAACCGCAACGCCCAGGCGGCCCACCGGGCACGTCGGGCGGATCAGACGGTGACGGCGTAGCGGGTCCGTCCCGACCGCACCGCGGCGACTATCGCGTCGGCCACGGCGGTGACGCCGTCGGGCAGGTCGGTCAGCACGACCCCCGGAACCGACGAGCCCTGCTCCGACGCCGCCCGCACGAAGTCGTCGTGCATGTGGCGGGCCGCGTCCAGGTCGGTGAACCCGTGGCCCGTGCGTGTGGAAACCCGCTCCAGGCAGGTCTCGACGGGCGGCAGCAGCACCACGTAGTCGATCGCGTCGATCCCGGTCAGGGCGGCGAAGGTGGGCAGGAACCACTGGCCGATCACGCCGTCGTACACCACCGTCATGCCACCGGCGGCGAACCTGCCGGCCGCTGCCGCCGCCGCGCGGACCGTCGTGTCGTTCTGCGCGTGCGCCTCCGGCAACCAGGGCGCGACCGCGCCGCGGCGCAGGAAGGCGAAGAACGCGTCGCCCTCCACGAGCACGCTCGGCTCCCACCGGTCGGCGAGCGCCTCGCACACCGTCGACTTGCCCGAGCCCGGCGGCCCGGTGACCACCAGCAGCCGCGGCGCGGGGCCGCTCTCCCGCGTGCTCATCCCAGGTCCCACAGGAGCCGGTAGTAGGTGACGCGCTCGGGGTCCTCGTCGATCCCGTACGCGTCGTAGACGAGGTGGTCGTAGCCGGGCCCGTAGTTCCAGTCCAGGCTGTAGGTGGCGATGGCAAGGTCGGCCCAGCGGTCGGCGACCCCGAGCGCGCCCAGGTCCACGTGCGCTGCCCAGCCGCCGTCGTCGTCGAGCAGGGTGTTGGGTGCGCAGGCGTCACCGTGGCAGACGACCAGCCGGTCGTGGTCCGGTGCGTCGGCGGCGCGTGCGCGCGCCTCTGCCGACCAGCCGTCGGACGCCTGACCGCGGGCCGCCAGTGCCTCGGCGAGGGCGATCCGGTCGTCGATGCTCCAGGTCCACGGGCACTCGTCGACGGGAAGGGCGTCGTGGAGCGCACGCAGCCCGGCGCCGATCGCCCGGGCGGCGGTCTCGGGCTCGGCGAGCCACCGGGGGTCGACGGCGGAGCGCGCGTCGATCGCCAGCGTCGCGAGCCACTCGGCGTCCTCGTCGGCACCGACCTCGAGCACCTCCGGCACCGGCGTCCAGCGAGCCGCCCACTGCATCCGTGCCGCCTCGCCGGCGAGGTCGACGCCCTCGATGGTGGCCCGCTCCGATCGGGGCGCCCACTTCACGAAGTAGGCGGGCCGCTGCACCGACGCGGGCACCGGGTCGACACGGAACGTGAGACCGCCGAGCTCGTTGCTCCAGGCGGGCGTGACGAGCGCTTCGCCGGCGAGCTCCCGTACGACGTCGGGCACGGAGATCTCGCCGGTGGGGATCGTCATGTGGCCAGCGTGCCAGACCTGGCCACGACGCCACGACGTGTTTTCTGACCGCCGCGCCGGGGTGGGGCGAAGTGGGCCGGCCGGTGTCCTCCGAACGATGTACACGGGCGGCAGGAGATCGTCCGTCCGGCCGACGACGCGGGGGCCCGGCCGCGACAGGGTCGGGACATGCCTGCCAAGACACCATCAACCGCGTCACCCGCGCGGACGCCGGAGCGGACGACGGCGAGCGCCACGCCGTCGAGCGCCACGCCGTCGAGCACCGGCGGCCGGATCGCCGCCCTCGACGTGCTGCGCGGGCTGGCGATCATCGGCACGCTCGCCAGCAACATCTGGATCTTCACGACACCCGGTGGTCCCGCCGAGTGGATCTCCGACGGCTTCGCCACGGCGGACCCGGTGCAGCGGGTGCTGCAGGCGCTGGCCAACGGCAAGTTCCTCGGGCTGCTCACCCTGCTGTTCGGGGTGGGTCTCGAGCTGCAGTACCGGTCGATGGTCCGCCGCGGCATGCCGTGGCCGGGCCGGTACGCACTGCGCGCCGGGATCCTGTTCGTCGAGGGCCTTGTGCACTACGTCCTCGTCTTCGAGTTCGACGTCCTGATGGGCTACGCGATCGCCTCCCTCCTGGCCGCGTACCTCGTCGGGCGGAGCGACCGGGTCGTGCGGGCCTGGGGCGGCGTGCTGGCAGGGCTCTACGTGGCGGCGATCGCCGGCGTGACGGCACTGATGGTCGCGACGGGCGGGTCGGAGGCGGCGCCGGCCGGTGGGACGCAGACGGCCGACGCGACGACCGTCTCGACGGCGAGCTGGTTCGACCACGTCCTGCTGCGTCTCGAGCACGTGGCGTTGTTCCGGATCGAGCTGATCCTGATCGTGCCGTCGGCCACCGTGCTGTTCCTGGTCGGCTCGCGGCTCGTGCGCGCGGGCCTGTTCGCGACGACCGAGGACGGGGCGCGGCTGCGCCGTCGGCTCGCCTGGGTGGGACTGGGGGCGGGCATCCCGCTCAACGCGCTGACGGCCTGGGCCGGGCCGGACTGGTTCCTCGTCGACCGGTACCTGGTCCCGCCGCTGGTGGCCGTGGGCATCCTGGCGCTGGGCACCACGCTCGTCGCACGGGCGAAGGCCCGTCCTGGCCTGCTCCGCCGTGGCGTCGAGGGCGTCGGGCGGACGGCGCTGTCGTGCTACGTGCTGCAGAACGTGCTCGCCTCGGTGCTCTGCTACGACTGGGGGTTCGGGCTCGCCGGCGGCGGACCGTGGCAGGTCGTGGCGATGTGGGCGGGCATATCGCTCGCGCTGATGGTCCTGGCGCCGCTCTGGCTGCGGCGGTGGCCGCGGGGGCCCATCGAGCTCCTGATGCACCGCGTCTACGATGCGCGGCGCCGCTGACCGAGCGCGGCTGAGCGGGCTACCGACCGGGCGTCTCCTGCCCCGGACACCCCCTGTCGCACGCGCACGCTCTCCTCGGCGTCCCACAGGGCCCGGTAGTAGGCGGTGCGCTCGCGGTCGGGTGCCACGCCGTAGGCGGCGAGCACCAGGGGTTCGAGGCCGGGTCCGTAGCGGCGCGTGACGCTGCGCGTGGTCACCGCGATGTCGGACCAGCGGTCGGCGACGCCCAGGTCGCCGACGTCGACGTGAGCCACGAACCGGCCGAGCCCGTCGAGGAGCGTGTTCGGCACCGTGGCGTCCCCGTGGCAGACGACCGCCCGGTCGACCGGCGGCGGGGTCCCGAGCGCGGCAGCGGTCCTCGCGCGCTCCGCCGGACCGAGCGTGGCCGTCAGCGCGGCGACACGGGTCTCCGCGGTGCGGACGAACGGGCAGGTGTCGGTGGGGAGCGCGTCGTGGAAGCGGCGCAGGCCGATGCCTATCGCGATCGCGGAGCGCTCCGCCCGGTCGTGCCACCGGGGCTCGATGGCCGACGACGCGATCTCGCCGCGGACCTCGACCGCCGCCGTCAGCAGCCACGAGCCCTTGGCGTCCCGTCCGGCGTCCAGCACGCGGGGGACCCGGGCGAACGACGCCGCCCAGACCAGGCGGTCGGCCTCGGCGAGCGGGTCGGGGCACGGGGCGCCGTCCGGCACCCACTTGAGGTACGACCGCCGGCTGCCGCGCTCCGTCTCGAGCCGGACCGTGAGGCCGCCGTACTCGTTGCGCCACACCGGTACGACCGTCGCCCCGGACCGCAGCCGGTCGGCCAGGTCGTGTACGACGGACGGCACTTCGACGGGCGTCGGACCGATGCCGACGAGTGCGTTCGACACACCACGATCGTCCCATGAAGCGGGTGAAAAAGTGCTCCTGGTTCGGGATGTCCGCGGGCACTGGGCAACACGGCCGACCGGGTGGCGACCTGCGCCCCGGGGGCTCCGTCGGCCATGAGGGTGAATCCCTACGCGGATCCCCGTATTTCTGGTCCGGAGCGTGCGAACGGCTGGTGTCCGACGCTGGACACCAGCCGTTCGGTCCTTTACAGGCGCGTCGCCAGGAGGCGTCCGCTCCCGTTCAGGAGCTCGCTACCGGTGCTCGCCGGCGCGCTGCCGCTGCGGACGTTCACGTCCATGCAGGCGTAGAACGCCATGGCGGTGTCGTACACGTTCCACCGGGCGAGGATCGTGTGGTTACCGCTCGGCAGGCCGGACAGCGTGTGCGTGACGGTGGGCGCCGGGGTGGCACCGCCGTCGTTCACCGTCTTGAAGAGCCGGCCGTCCACGAAGTACTCCCAGCTGGCCGTGCGGTGGAACGCCGTCAGCGTCCACTGGAACGTGTGGGTGCTGTTGATGCCCGTGCGCGGCCAGGCGAGCGAGCCGTTGTCGAGGGTGGTGAAGCGGCTGCCTCCCGAGCAGAGCATCGAACCCTTCGGGGCCTCGACGCTCTGCGGCTCCCACTCGACGCCGTTGCAGGACCAGCTCACGGTCCGCTTGGCGCAGTGGTCCTGGCGGCTGGGTGGCGACACGACCCAGCCGTGGGCCTCGGCCCTCGGCATCATGGAGCTCGGTGCGGCGACCAGCGCCGTCAGGGTCAGGGCCAGGACGGCGAAGACGCCGAGCAGGACTCTGGCGGCGGGTGTTCTCAGTGCGGTGACTCTCATCGGGCTCACCTCGTGTGTGAAGTTGGGAATCTCCTGGAGTACTCCTGTGTGCTGGGGTGCGACACTCACGACGCTAGAAAGCGGGCGAGCCCGCGACAAGTAGGGCTACTACGTACGTGCAGGACGTCGGTCCACCGGATCCGCCGGTCGCGCGTGGTTATCGAAGCGTTTCGCCTGGCCGCGGGGAGGTTCGGGCGAACGCATTCGCTTGACACCAGCATCTGCCACCGCTTCCATGTGTCGAAGCGCTTCAACAACGTCAGGATCCGGTGCGCGACGACGCGCACCTTCGACGAGAGACCGAACTGGTCAGCAGCCCCAAGGAGAGCACCATGCAACGACGCACTTTCCTCGCGTCGATCGGCGCTGCCGCGATCGCGGTCGGCCTCACACCCACGCCCACGTCGGCCCAGGCCCAAGGCCAGGCGCACGCCCGCCGTGCTGACGCCTACACCTGGAAGAACGCCGTCATCAACGGCGGGGGCTTCGTGCCAGGGATCATCTTCAACGAGACCGAGCGGGACCTGATCTACGCCCGCACCGACATCGGCGGCTGCTACCGCTGGCAGCAGGACTCCCGCACCTGGAAGCCGCTGCTCGACTGGGTCGGCCGCGACAGGTGGGGCTACAGCGGTGTGGTGTCCATGGCCACCGACCCGGTCGACACCCACCGTGTCTACGCCGCCGTCGGCACCTACACCATCGACTGGGACCCCAACAACGGCGCGGTGCTCTACTCCGACGACAAGGGTGAGACCTGGGGCATCGCAGAGCTCCCGTTCAAGCAGGGCGGCAACATGCCCGGCCGCGGCATGGGCGAGCGCCTGGTCGTCAACCCCGCCGACAACGCCGAGCTCTACCTCGGCACCCCGAACGGCAACGGGCTGTGGCGCTCGCGCGACCACGGCCGCACCTGGGCGCAGGTGGAGAACTTCCCGAACCCCGGCAACTTCGTCGTCGACCCGTCGAACCCGCTCCTCGCCGACAACCAGGGCGTGATCTGGATCGACTTCGACCAGGTCGGCGGCAAGATCTATGTGGGCGTGGCCGACCCGGACGACCCGCTGTACGTCTCCGACGACGGCGGATCGACCTGGCAGGCCGTCCCCGGCGCGGCCGAAGCGCTCGGGTCAGCGGGCGGCAACCGCACCATCCCCGGACAGTCCGCGATGGACGACACGAACGGGTACCTGTACGTCGTCACCAGCTACGACCCAGGCCCCTACAACGGCGCGCCCGCCGCCGGCAACGGCGGAAAGATCCTGCGGCTCGCCACCCGGACCGGCGGGTGGACCGACATCACCCCCGGGTACAGCCCGCGCGGCGTGATCCCGGGCTTCGGCGGGATCACCGTCGACCGCAAGAACCCCGGCACCCTCATGGCGGCCACGCGCAACAACTGGTATCCCGACGAGATCCTCTACCGCTCGACCGACTCCGGCGCGACGTGGCAGCTCAGCTGGGACTACGCCGAGGGCCAGGACCGCCACGACCGGTTCGACATGGACAACACCGGCAGCCCGTGGCTGTCCTGGAACGGCGAGGACCAGGGGCCGCAGCACGCGGTCAAGCACGGGTGGATGATCGACGCCCTCGCGATCGACCCGCACGACTCCGACCGCATCATGTGGGGCACCGGCGCGACCATCTGGGGCACTGAGGAACTGACCCGGTGGGACGCGCAGGGCGAGCTCATCGGCCAGAACGAGGCCGGCGAGCGCGTCGCGCTGCCGGTCAAGAGGTTCACGGTCGCGGTCCGCGCCGAAGGCGTGGAGGAGTGCGCGGTCCTCGACCTCGCAGCTCTCGGCGGGACCCTCGTCTCGGCGGTCGGCGACGTCGGCGGCTTCGTCCACACCGAGCTCGGCCGAGCCGAGCCGATGATCGACACCGACTGGTCCACGGGCACCAGCGTCGACTTCGCCCAGTACAGGCGCGACATCATCGTCGGCACCGGCAACGTGCACGGCAACGAGAAGGGCCACGTCGGCGTCTCCACCGACCGCGGCAAGACCTGGAAGAACGCCGCGCGCGTCGAGGGCGTCCCCGGTGACGGCCACGGCGGTACCGTCGCGATCAGCGCCAACGGGTCCAGGATCTTCTGGACGCCCGGCAGCTCCGAGGTCACCCCGGTGTACAGCACGGATCTGGGCGAGACGTGGATCCCGGTGCGGGGCCTGCCGGCGGGGGCGAAGATCCGGGCCGACCGCGTCGAGTCGTCCCTCCTGTACGCGTTCTCGGGCGGCACGTTCTACCGCAGCACCGACGGCGGCGCGACGTTCGCCGACACAGGAGCGACGGGCCTGCCGACCGCGGGCGTCGACGACTTCCGCGCCGTCCCTCGCCACAAGAAGCACCTCTGGCTGGCCGGGCGCGGCGACGAGAAGACGGGCGTCACCGGCGGCATGTGGCGCTCGAAGGACGGCGGCACCACCTGGAAGCGCATCGCCACGTTCGAGACCGCGGAGTCGGTCGGCTTCGGCAAGGCGGCCAAGAACGCTGCTTACCCGGCGATCTACACGTCCGCGCTGATCGGCGGCAAGGCCGCCATCTACCGCTCGACCGACGGCGGCAGCCGGTGGGCCCGCCTCAACGACGACGACCACCAGTGGGCGTACTCGGGATCCGCCATCACCGGCGACCCGCTCGTCTACGGCCGCGTCTACCTCACGACCAACGGCCGCGGCATCATCTACGGCGACATCGTCGCCAGCTGAGGCCCACGTGGTCGGGGCCTACGAGGGAGCAGCAGCCCATGTCCTCCGAACCGTGTCGCAGACCTCGATCAGCCGGAGCCGGAGGTCGTTCGACCGCTGCGCGTACTCGCGCTGCCGCCGCACGTACTCCGCCTTGCCGTGCGGCGTCTCGATCTCGACGGCGGCGACGCCGTACTCCGACACGTCGTACGGAGACGCGGCCATGTCGGTCCAGCGGATGTCGCGGGCCAGCTCGAACGCGTCGAGCAGCAGGTCACCGGGCACGGCAGGGCCGAGCTTCAGGCACCACTTGTAGAGGTCCATGTTGGCGTGCAGGCAGCCCGGCTGCTCCAGGCCGACCTGCGTCGCGCGGGTCGGCTGCAGCTGGTTGCGTCCCGTCGCCTCCGGCGTGAAGAACCGGAACGCGTCGAAGTGGGAGCAGCGCACGGGGTTCGCCTCGACGACGGTGTCCGTCCCGGCGTGCCCGAGGCGCAGCGGCAGGGGGTGCCGCTGGTCGCGGCCCGCCTCCCGGTCGCGGTAGACCATCGCCCACTCGTGCAGCCCGAAGCACCCGAACGTTCCCGGGCGGGACGCCGTCGCGGACAGCAGCTCGCGCACGTACCGCACGGTGTCGCCGCGGTCCGCGAGGAAGGCGGTGCGGTCGAGCGTCACTATTTGGGGAGTCTTGGAGCCCTCCGC
Source organism: Promicromonospora sp. NPDC050249 (assembly GCF_040656015.1). Classification (NCBI taxonomy): domain Bacteria; kingdom Bacillati; phylum Actinomycetota; class Actinomycetes; order Micrococcales; family Promicromonosporaceae; genus Promicromonospora; species Promicromonospora sp. NPDC050249. The sequence continues at coordinate 18,039 of NZ_JBFAKY010000045.1, forward strand.
CGCGCCACCGCTCGGGGCGGTCGTGTGCCACCGCCACGTCGTGCGGTCCTCGGGGTCGGGCGCGGGGTCGTCGGTGTCCGGTTCGAGGGCACCCGCCCCGCCGTCGGGCAGCACGAGGGCGACACCCGCTCCCGGGTGCCAGCGGCGCAGGTGCGCGATGCGGGTGGGGTAGTACGTGAAGAGGAAGTCCTCGATCGCGTGCTTGCGCCCGGCGTCGCGGGCCGCGCGCCAGACGGCGGTGAGGGCGTCGGCCCGCGCGGTATGCGCGTCCGCGAGCGGCACCCACTCCTCGGGGAGCAGCACCCGGGCCGGGCTCGCACCGGCGTCGCGCACGACAGGCTGGTGCCCGACGGCGTCGGGCGCACCGGGCGCGATCGGCTCGCCGAGGACTGTGCTCACCGGTCCAGGGTAAGTCCGGCGCGGCACCGGCCGAGTGCGGCCGAACCGCCCCGGCCGCCGTCGTAAGGTGCCAACATGTCCGATCTCCCTCTGCGCCGCCTCGGGCGCTCCGGCCTGTCCGTTCCCGTCGTCGGCCTGGGGTGCAACAACCTCGGCCGCGCCGGCACCGTCACCGAGACCGCCGAGGGCGCGACGGCCCTGGTCGACGCCGCCATCGACGCTGGTGTGACCTTCTTCGACACCGCCGACGTGTACGGCGCCCGCCGCGGCCTGTCCGAGGAGCTGCTCGGCGCCGCGCTCAAGGGCCGCCGCGACGACGTGCTCGTCGCCACGAAGTTCGGTCTCGACATGCAGGGCGTCAACGGGAACGACTTCGGCGCTCGCGGCTCGCGCCGGTACATCGTGCGGGCGGCCGAGGCGTCGCTGCGCCGGCTCGGCACCGACTGGATCGACCTCTACCAGCTCCACACGCCCGACCCGGCTACCCCCGTCGACGAGACGATCGCCGCGCTCGACGACCTGGTCACCTCCGGCAAGGTGCGGTACGTGGGCCACTCGAACCTCAAGGGCTGGCAGGTGGCCGACGCCGAGCACGTGGCGCGGTCGCTCGGCGGCACCCGGTTCGTGTCCGCGCAGAACGAGTACTCGCTGCTGTCCCGCGGCGTCGAGCGCGAGGTGCTGCCAGCCGCCGAGGCCTTCGGCGTCGGCGTCCTGCCGTACTTCCCGCTGGCGAACGGCCTGCTCACGGGCAAGTACTCGGCCGGGGCCCGGCCGGACGGCTCGCGCCTCGTGGTCGCGAAGCCCCACCTGCTGGAGACGGCGCCGTGGGAGACGCTGGACCGGTTCGGCGCGTTCTGTCGCGAGCGGGGCGTGGCCGAGATCGACGTCGCGTTCTCGTGGCTGCTGTCCCGGCCGGAGGTGACGTCGGTGATCGCCGGGGCCACACGTCCGGAGCAGGTGCGCCGCAACGCCGAGGCCTGGTCGTGGACGCCGACGCCGGAGGACCTCACGGAGCTGGACGCGATCTTCCCGGCCTGACCCGGTCAAGAATGGGTAGCGTTGGGCGCATGAGTCTTCCGTTTCGGCAGGTCAATGTGTTCTCCCCGGCCCCGGCGGGCGGCAACCCGGTCGCCGTCGTGCACGACGCCGACGGCCTCACCGACGACCAGATGGCCGCCTTCGCCCGCTGGACCAACCTGTCGGAGACGACGTTCCTGCTCACCCCGACCGACGCCGGGCGCGACGGCGGCGCCGACTACCGCGTGCGGATCTGGACCCCGGGCGGCGAGCTGCCGTTCGCCGGGCACCCGACGCTCGGGACCGCGCACGCATGGCTGGAGGCCGGCGGCGAGCCCGCCGGGCAGGGTGTGGTCCAGGAGTGCGGCGTGGGCCTCGTGCGCCTGCGGCGCACCGCCGTCGGCGACGGGCACCGCCTGGCGTTCGCGGGCCCGCCCCTGATCCGCTCGGGCGACGTCGGCGACGCCGACCTCGCGCAGATCGCGCGGTCGCTGCGCATCGACGTGTCCGACGTCGTCCGCTCGGCCTGGGTCGACAACGGACCCGGCTGGGTGGCGGTCCAGCTCCGCGACGCGGCCGCCGTGCTCGCGCTCGAGCCCGACCTCGTGGCGATGGGCGACCTGAAGCTCGGCGTCGTCGGTGAGTACGGCGGCGTCGGTCACGGGGAGGGCGCCGACCGGGCGGGCCTGCGCGGCGCGGGCGAGGACGAGCCCGTCGTCGAGGTGCGTGCCTTCGTGCCGTCGATCGGCGTGGGGGAGGACCCGGTGACCGGCAGCCTCAACGCCGGCCTGGGGCAGTGGCTCGCTGGTGACGTGCTGCCGTCGTCCTATGTCGCGTCGCAGGGGACGGCGCTGGGCCGCGCGGGCCGGGTCCACGTCGAGAAGCTGCCCGACGGCGAGGTGTGGGTCGGCGGCGACACCGTCACGACGGTCGTCGGTCAGGTGACTTTCTGAGCGGGGGCTGATGCCGGGTCGGACGGAGCATCCGGTGCTGCGTCCGGCGGAGCATCCGGTGCCCCGTCGGACGTGCGTCCCGGCGTCGGGAACGCCTTCCGTGCGATCCCGGTGAACACCCGCTCGAGCGGGCCGCGCCCGAACAGCGCCCGCCACAGCGTCGCCGCGGCCAGGGCGCTGAGCACCATCACACCGAGCGGACCGTTGTCCGGGTAGACGAGCAGGTCCACACCGATGAGGCTCCACCACCAGAGGACGACGACCTGCGCGGAGTAGACCGTCAGCGCCATGGCACCGACGGCGGCCAGCGGGGCGGTCACCGCGAGTGCCACCCGCCGTGCGACCTGTCGCACCCCACCGCCGTCGGTGCTCGTGCCGGCCCGGGCTCCGACGAGCAGGCACAGGCCGAGCACACCGAGCGCGAAGCCCCCGGAGCCCAGGGCCTCGAACATCGTGTCGTCGTGCGGCCCTTCCAGGTACAGGCCGGCCAGGGGCGGCCAGGGGTCGGACAACGTGGGCGGCGTCGCGGCCGCGTACTCAGACGCGGTCCTCATGAACTCCTGCTCGATGGCCTCGGCGCCTCCCGCACCGGCCACCAGGGTGGACGAGACGAGCGAGCTGACGGCGGCGAGCCCGAACCCGCCGGCGACCAGGCCAAGACGCAGCACGGGCGACCGCAGGTCGCAGCGCCCCACCGCGAGCCCTGCGAACACGTACGCCATCCAGACCACCGCCGGGTAGTGGCCGGTGAGGAGGAAGTCGGTGGCGGCACCGGAACCGTCGTGCGGGGCGCGCAGGCCCGCCCGCGCCAGGGCCTCCGGCCCGTAGTACGCGAGGAACGGTCCGACCACCGCGACGATCACAGCCATCGTGGCGAGCCGTGCCGGCGACATGCGCAGGAACGGCAGCGCCAGGACGAAGTAGGCGGCGTAGAACCCGAGGATGAGCAGCACGCGCGGGCCGAGGAGGTCGAGCACCGCGACCAGCGCCAGCAGCAGCACGGCCCGCACCAGGATCCGGGCCCGCGCGGTGCGCATCAGCTCGCCCGTGAACGGTTTGGCGCCGCCCGTGAACAGCGCGAGGGACAGCCCGGCCACGGTGGCGAACAGGATCGACGAGCGGCCGTGCGCCAGGCTCAGCCAGCCCTCCAGCGTGCTGAGGTCGTCGGAGGTGACGCCCATGTGCGCCGTGAGCATCCCGAGCACGGCGATCCCGCGGGCGATGTCGGCCCCGGGCACCCGGCCGGGACCGCCGAGCAGGTTACGGCTCATCCGGTCGAGGGCGCCCCGGAACGGTCCACGGGACACCGCGGACGGTGCGGCTGAAAGCTGGTCAGGCGTCGGCATGCGGGCATCCTTGCGTGACGGCGACGCTGACGCGCGCGGGCCACGCCGTCAGGCCGAACACCGTCGAAAAGCCGCTCGGCCGTGGGACCGGCCGTCCGAGGGATGAGAACGCAGATGTGCCGCACCGCCCGGCGCACATACAGTGCGGCCATGACCGGCAGCGCCAACGAGCACGACATCGCTCGCAGCGATACCTCCCGCAGCGACACGTCCCGACACAGGACCCAGCCCGCGGGAACCGACCCCATCGACGCGGTCGACGCCCCCAGCAGCCTGTCGCGGCTGGCCGGCGGCCAGGACAGCCCCGTCGCCGGGACCGACCTGACCAAGGAGTCCGAGTCCTACACGCACGGGCACCACGAGTCCGTGCTGCGCTCGCACCGGCGTCGGACGGCAGCCAACTCCGCCGCCTTCCTGCTCCCGCACCTGCTCTCCGACATGACGCTGCTCGACGTCGGCTGCGGCCCCGGCACCGTCACGGTCGACCTGGCCGAGCGGCTGACGCAGGGCAGCGTCGTCGGCGTGGACGCCTCCGACGACGTGCTCGAGTCCGCCCGCGGCCTCGCCGACGCGCACGGCACCAAGAACATCAGCTTCGAGCACGCCAACGCGTACGAGCTGCCGTTCGAGGACGGCTCGTTCGACGTCGTCTTCGCCCACCAGCTCCTGCAGCACCTGTCCGACCCGGTCGCCGCGCTGCGCGAGATGAAGCGCGTCGCCAAGCCCGGCGGGTTCGTCGCGGTGCGCGACGCCGACTACGAGGCCATGACCTGGTTCCCGGAGTCCCCCGAGCTCACCGAGTGGAACATGCTCTACCACGAGGTCACCCACACCTACGGCTTCGAGCCGGACGCCGGACGCCGCCTCGCCTCCTGGGTGCGCGACGCCGGGTTCGACCCCGCCACGATCGAGCCCGGCGCCAGCGTCTGGTGCTACGCCACCCCCGACGACCGCACCTGGTGGGGCGGCCTCTGGGCCGAGCGCTGCACCCAGTCGAACTTCGCGGTGCAGGCCAAGGACTCGGCGCTCGCGGACGACGTCGCCCTGGAGCAGCTCGCCCAGGGCTGGCGGGAGTGGGCCGCCGCCCCGGACGGCTGGTTCGCGGTGCTCAACGGCGAGGTGCTGGCGCGCGCCTGACCGTCGCGCCCCGGAGGCGGACGAGCCGCGCGGTGAGCCCACCGCCCGCTGCCAGGAAGATCGCCAGGCCGAGCAGCACCACCGCCGGGTACAGCCAGAGCACCACCCGGTAGGCCGCTACGGGTTCGGAGAGGCCCATGAGCTGGGCGCCGAGCCAGGGCAGCGCGGCGCCGAGCACGGTGAACACCGCGAGCGGGACCAGGCGCAGCATGCGCCAGTGCGGTGCACCGGCGGCGCGGCGCACCGCCCACCCGCGTGCTCGCACGACGACGACCACCCCGGCCAGCAGCACGAGCGCCGCGATCCCGAGGACGACGGCGTTGAACACGTCGAACGGGTTGGACGTCGACTGCGGCGTGCCGCCGTCCACCGCCACGACGGCGTTGTGCGTCAGCGCCATGGGCTCCCCGGCGGCGTTGCTGAGCACCACGGCGCCCGTCCCGGTGACCGGGGAGAACTCGATCCCGGAGGCGAAGGTCGCGAGGGTGCCGCCGTGCCCGATCAGCGGCGCGGTCTCGTCCTCCGTGGTGGTCCGGTGCCAGCCGTAGCCGTACTCCGCGGCGTCGGCCGGCACGTCGTGGAACGTGCGGAAGGCGTCGGCGCCCAGCAGGCGCTCGCCCGAGGGCGACGTGCCGTTCCCGACCTGGAACCGCAGCCAGGACGCCATGTCTCCTGCGGTGGAGACGATGCCGCCGTTCCCGGCGCAGCCCTGGGGCAGCTCCGGCACCGCCACCAGGAGCGGGCCGAGCCCCGAGAACCCACGGGCGAGGCCGGGCGAGGGCGCGTCGCACAGCTCGGTCGCCGTGCTGGAGTCCATGCCGAGCGGCGCGAAGATCTCCTGCTCCAGGTACTCGCCGAAGCCCACGCCCGAGGTGTGCTCGACGAGCCGGGCCAGCACCGTGTAGCCCGCGTTGCTGTACATCGTGGTGGTGCCCGGGTCGGCGGCCAGCTCCTCGTCGGCCAGGCGGGCGACGGTCTCCGCGGGCGCGGCGGCTGGGTCGGACGAGTACTCCAGGGCCGTCACGGCCAGGCCGGAGCGGTGGTTCAGGAGGTCCTCCACCGTGATCTGCCGGTAGCGGTCGTCGGCCATCCGCAGCTCCGGGAGCACCTCGGCGACCGGGTCGTCGAGGTCGAACCGCCCGGCGTCGGCCTGCTGCAGCACGGCCAGCGCGGTGAACGCCTTGCTCATCGACCCGATCCGCAGCGGGGTGTCCTCGCCCACCGGGTCGCCGTCACCGGTCACGCCGTGGACCCGTACGCGCACGTCGCCGTCGGTGAGCGTCACGAGGGCGACACCCGGTGCCCGGTGGACCCTTACGTACTCGGCCAGGTAGCCGTCGACCTCGGCCGCGACGTCGTCGGCGGCCTCGGTCGTGACGGCGGCACTCGCGGCGGGTGCCGCTGCCGCTGCCGCCGCCGGCGCCACGAGCGCCGTCATCGCTGCCACCGCCAAGGCCGCCCGCAGAGCTGTGTGCTGCCGCACCCCGGCCCGATAGATCCTCATGCTCGCTCCTCGTCAGGGCCCGGTGCCATCGACCGGCCGGACCGTCCGTCCGACACGCTATGGACGGGAGGGGGCCCGCGGCATCGGGGATGACCTGGGTCGGAGCCCTTGGTCGACCCTGAACGGACCCCGAGCGCCCGGGCCCGCGAGGCAGGCTTACGCTGGGCCCGTGCGTATCGCTAGATTCACCAACGGAGACGACCCCCGCTTCGCCCTCGTGCAGCAGGAGGGTGACAAGACCTTCCTCGCCGTCCTGGGTGGCGACCCCCTGTACATGCCGGCGATGCCGACCGGCGAGCGCGTCGAGCTGGGCGACGGCGTCCGGCTGCTCGCCCCGGTGATCCCGCGCTCCAAGGTGGTGGCCGTGGGCAGGAACTACGTCGACCACGCCAAGGAGATGGGCAACGAGGTCCCGTCCAGCCCGCTGCTGTTCTTCAAGCCGAACACGTCGGTGGTCGGCCCGGACGACCCGATCGTGCTGCCGGACTTCACGCAGGAGGTCTCCTACGAGGCCGAGCTGGCCGTCGTCATCTCCAAGGTGTGCAAGGACGTCACGCCGGAGCGGGCGTCGTCGTACATCCTCGGCTACACGGTCGCGAACGACGTCACCGCGCGTGACGCACAGCGCACCGACGGGCAGTGGGCGCGCGCCAAGGGGTTCGACACCTCGTGCCCGCTGGGCCCCTGGATCGACACCGACCTGAACCCGGAGGACGTCGGCGTGCGCTCGCGCGTCAACGGCGAGCCGCGCCAGGACGGCCGCACCCGGGACATGGTGTTCGACGTGCCGTTCCTCGTGTCGTACATCTCCGAGGCCATGACCCTGCTGCCCGGCGACGTCATCCTGACCGGGACGCCCGCCGGCGTCGGCAGGATCGACCACGGGGACCGCGTCGAGTGCGAGGTCGAGGGCCTGGGCGTCCTAACCAACCCGGTGATGCGGCGCCGCTGAGATGACGTCGGAGCACGGCGCGTCGCTGCACGGCGACGCGGCCCGGGTGCTGCGTGCCTGGACCGGGCCGACGGCGGAGCAGGAGCGGCTCAGGGCGCGGTACGTGCGGCACCTCGAGGGGCACGACGACGGTGTGTTCCGTGGCTGCGTGCCCGACCACCTCACGGCGTCGACCCTCGTGCTCTCGCACGACGGCGCACGGGTGCTGCTGACCCTGCACGGCAAGGCGAGGCGGTGGTTCCAGTTCGGCGGGCACCTGGAGGCAGCGGACCGCACGCTGGCCGGCGCCGCCGAACGGGAGGCGCGCGAGGAGTCGGGGCTGGTGGCGCTGTCGGTGGACCCGGTGCCGGTGCACCTGGACGAGCACGTGGTGCCGTTCTGCCGGCCCGGCACCGGGGACGCCGCACGTCCGGTACATCATCTGGACGTGCGGTTCGTCGCCGTGGCCGAGCCGGGCGCGGAACCCGTCGTCTCGGACGAGTCGCTGGACGTGCGCTGGTGGGACGCCGACGCGCTGCCCGACCCCGAGCTGACCGAGCTGGTGGCCCTGTCGCGGGCGCGGTGGGGTGAAGCCTCGGACTGAGGCGGCAGGAATCGTGGCTCTTCGGGCGTGCTTCCGTCACCATGAGCCATGGCGATCATGCGGCGGTTCCTCGTGCTGGCCCCGGTGGCGGTCGTCGTCGGCGCCGTGGTGTTCCTGGTTGTCCACGTCTTCGCCGGCACCGGTCAGCTCGGCCTGCTGGAGATCGGCCTGGGCCTCCTGATCGCGCTCCTGGCGACGGCGACGGTGCTCGCGGTGATCCTCGTCGCGATCGGCGCCCTCCGCCTCGTGCGGGTCCGTAGCGCCTGGGCCGCTCTCGGCCTGGCGTTCGGCCTGGCCGTCGTCGTCCTGGGGATCAGCTACGCGGGCATCGCCGCGTCCATGCAGCCCAGCGACCCGGGGTTCGACCTGAGCCTGCTCCTGACGGCCGCCGGCGTGCAGATCCCCACCTGGCTGACGTTCGCCGCCGGACTCCTGATCGGCGGTCGACGGAGTCGTGCCGTACAGGACCGTGGCGCACGGGTTCACGCCGCACAGGACGGCGATGTCAGCCCCACCCCATAGGCTGGGGCCCGTGACTTCAGTAACCGACACCTCGACCGACCCGGCGGCGAACGCGCCCGTCCGCGTCCGCTTCGCGCCCTCCCCGACCGGCATGTTCCACGTGGGCGGCGCCCGCTCCGCGCTGTTCAACTGGGCAGTGGCGAAGCAGCAGGGCGGCACGTTCGTGCTGCGCATCGAGGACACGGACGCCTCGCGGAACCAGCCCGAGTGGGTGGACGGGATCCTGTCGGCCATGGAGGCCCTGGGCATCCGCACGGAGGACCCGGCGTTCGAGGGGCCGTACTTCCAGTCGGCGAACGCCGGCATCCAGAAGGACGCCGCCCAGCGGCTCTTCACCGAGGGCAAGGCGTACTACTGCGACTGCACCCGGGACGCCGTCATTGCGCGCACCGGCAACCAGCAGACCGGCTACGACGGCTTCTGCAGCGCCCGCGGCCTGGAGTACGCCGAGGGCCGCGCGCTGCGGTTCCGCACGCCCGCCGACGGCGAGACCAGGGTCGTCGACCTGATCCGCGGCACCCCGACGTTCCCGAACAAGAACCTCGAGGACTTCGTCATCGCGCGCGGCGACGGCTCACCGGTCTTCCTCCTGGCCAACGTCGTGGACGACATCGACGAGAACATCACCCTTGTCATGCGCGCCGAGGAGCACCTGCCCAACACGCCGAAGCAGCAGCTGCTGTGGGAGGCCCTGGGCCAGACCCCGCCGCAGTGGGCGCACATGCCCGTGATCGTCAACGAGAAGCGGCAGAAGCTCTCCAAGCGCCGCGACAAGGTGGCGCTGGAGGACTACCTCGCCGAGGGCATCCTGCCCGACGCGATGGTCAACTACCTGATGCTGCTCGGCTGGGCGCCCGGCAACGACGAGGAGATCCTCCCGTTCGAGGAGCTCGTGCGCCGGTTCCGCGTCGAGGACATCAACTCCTCGTCGGCGTTCTTCGACATCAAGAAGCTCACCGCCTTCAACGGCGAGTACATCCGCGCCCTGAGCGTGCCCGAGTTCACCGAGGCCTGCGGCCCCTGGCTGCACGCACCCCGCGCCCCGTGGAGCGAGGAGCAGTTCGACAGCAAGGTGTTCGACGCCGTCGCGCCGCTCGCCCACTCCCGGGTGGCCCTGCTGTCCGAGATCACGAACAACGTGGACTTCCTGTTCCTCGACGAGCCGGTCATCGACGAGGACTCGTGGAACAAGGCGATGAAGGCGGGCGCCGCCGAGCTGCTCGCCGACGTCCGCGTCGCGTTCGCGGACGTGGCCTGGGAGGCCGAGACGCTCAAGGACACCGTCACGACGGCGGGGGAGGCGCACGGCATGAAGCTCGGCAAGGCGCAGGCCCCCGTCCGCGTAGCCGTGACGGGCCGCAGGATCGGTCTGCCGCTGTTCGAGTCGCTCGAGGTGCTCGGCCGCGAGCGGACGCTCAGCCGGATCGACGCGGCGCAGGCCCGTCTGGCCGAGCTCGCGGCCCAGGCTCCGGCAGAGGTGACCGCCGCCGCTGAGTGAGGTCGCAGGGTGAGCGGGTGCGGGCCGAACGAGTTCTGTACGGTGGCGGGCGTGACCGACGACATGCCGCCTGCCGCCGTGCCGACCTCGACCGCGCCCGGCCACTCTGTGCCCGCCTTGGCGGCGCCGGACCCCGTGGGGTCGGCTCTCGCGCCGCGCGAGTACCCGCAGGCCCTGCGCGGCCCGAAGCACCGGTGGTGGCGCCCCCTGCTCGGGCTGGCGGCAGTGGTTGCCTGCACGGTCGTGCTGGCCGGGGCGATGCTGCTGTACGCCCTCGCGTTCGTCGTCGCGGAGGCGTTGGGCGTGCGGCTCCCCGACCCGTCGAGTCTCACCGACGCCTGGTTCGTCTCGCCGGTGGGCCTGCTCGTGACCAACCTGGGCCTCGCGCTCGGCATCCCGGTCGCTCTTGTCGCGACCTGGGCGCGGGCCCGCCGCGGTGGACTCGTGTCGTCAGTCCTCGGCCGGGTGCGCTGGCGCCTGCTGCTCGGCGCGCTCGGCGTCGCGCTGCTCCTCCTGGTGCCGCTCACGTTCGCGGGCGACCTCCTCCTGACGCAGCTGGACCTGCCCGCCGACGGCGCCGGCGCTGGTTCTGGCGCAGACGGCGGCGCGGCCGCGGAGGAGCCCTGGTGGCCGCTCACCCCGGCGTCCGGCTGGCTGGCGCTGGCGGTCGTCGTCCTGCTCACCACACCGCTGCAGGCGGCCGGCGAGGAGTACTTCTTCCGCGGCTGGCTCACCCAGTGGACGGGCAGCATGCTGCGCTGGCGCTGGCTGGCGATCGCTCTGCCCGCCGTCCTGACGGCGTTCCTGTTCGCTCTGGCGCACGGCGCGCAGAGCCCCTGGCTGTTCGCCGACCGGCTGGTGTTCGGCCTGGTCGCCAGCCTGCTCGTCTGGCGGACGGGCGGGCTCGAGTGCGCCGTCGCGCTGCACGTGGCGAACAACCTCCTGGCATTCGGCCTCGCCATCGCCTACGACGGGCTCGAGGACTCGCTGCTGATCACCGAGATCGCACCGGCCGAGGGAGCAGTCAGCATCGCAGGGACGATCATCACGACCGCTGTGCTGCTGTGGTGGGCACGACGCCGCAGGCCCGCCCTGGTCGTGCCCGAACCCGCCGAACGAGGGACACGATGAACGACAGCACGGTGGACGGCATCCTGTTCGACGTCGACGACACCCTCGTCGACACCAAGGGGGCCTTCGCGACGGCGCTCGCGGCCGTGCGGGCGCAGTACCTGCCGCACGTCCCGCCCGAGCGGGAGCCGGAGATCCTGGCGCACTGGCGCACCGACCCCGGCGGCTACTACAGCAGCTACACGCGCGGCGAGACGGACCACGTGACGCAGCGTCGGCTCCGGGCGGCGCTGCTGCACGAGACGTACGGCGGCGCGCCCGTCACGGAGAGCTCCTTCGCCGCCTGGGACGCGCTGTTCTGGGGCACCTTCGAGAAGTCGTGGACGGCGCACGAGGACGCCCGGGCCGCCGTCGACGCGGTGATCGCAGCGGGAATCCGGGTGGGCGTGGTGACGAACGCGGCCACCCGGCTGCAGGAGCACAAGCTGCGGACGGCCGGTCTCGCGGACCTACCCGTGCTGGTCGGGGTCGACACCCTCGGCTTCGGCAAGCCCGACCCCCGCGTCTTCCTCGAGGGCGCCCGGCTGCTGGGCACCGACCCGGCCCGGACGGCGTACGTGGGCGACGAGCCCACGGTGGACGCGCTGGCGGCCCACCAGGCACGCCTGACGGGCGTCTGGCTGGACCGGGCGGGGCACCGGCGCGGACCGGGCTACGGCGGCTCTCCAGCGCCCGACGGCGGGTTCCGTGACGTGCAGGACCCGGACGCCCTGCGCGCGGCTGGTGTGCTGGTGATCGAGACGCTCGCGGAGCTCCCGGCCGCGCTCGGCTACGGCTCCGAACTGCGCCGAACAGGCCCGGAAAAGCCCTGAGCCGGACCCGGATCGGCACGCGTGACGGACAGCACGCCCTTTCCGTTTTGACCACCGTCCGAGGTCAGGTAATGTTCTCCAGCGGTAGGGCCCACACGGAAAGCCTGTCGGAAACAGGTGTATCCAGAAGGTCATTACCCCCATGGGGTATGGTGTAATTGGCAGCACGAGTGATTCTGGTTCACTTAGTCTAGGTTCGAGTCCTGGTACCCCAGCGCAGAGCGCAGCGCACACGTAGCCGATGCGAGTCGGCCTCATGGTGCGCTACGGTTCTCACCGGCAACCGGTCCATAACCGGTAGTTCAGGCCCCCATCGTCTAGCGGCCTAGGACGCCGCCCTCTCACGGCGGTAACGCGGGTTCAAATCCCGCTGGGGGTACGCAGGTCCGTCGGCTCCGGCCGGTGGATCCGTTCAGGGCCCCCATCGTCTAGCGGCCTAGGACGCCGCCCTCTCACGGCGGTAGCGCGGGTTCAAATCCCACTGGGGGTACAGCAGGAAGGCCCGGTCCATGCGGACCGGGCCTTTCGCCGTCTGCGGGGAGTGTTCCTCGCTGGACCGGGCTGGGAAGCCTTCAGCGGATCTTCGGGTCCTTGCCGCCCTCGATGAACGGCTCGGGCCGCACCTCGGAGTCCGGGTCGGCGGTGGCCCCACCGGGTACGTGGCCGCCGTGGTGCGCGCCGCTGCTTGGGGTAGCGCCGCCGGCCGGCGGCGTGGGTGCCGTCGCGCCGCCCGTCGACGACCAGCTCGGGCGGATCGGCTCACCGCTGACGGGGGCCGTGCCGTCCCTGGTGGCGCTCCCGTCGGCAGTGTTGCCCGGGATGGTGCCGGCCGGGATGGTGCCGCCCGGGATGGTGCCGCCCTGGGCGGCGTCGCTCCGGGCGATCGGAAGCTCGATGCGCTGCGTCGGCGGGTTGATGCGCCGTCCGATCCGGGGCATGAGTGCGGGTGGCGGCGGGCCGGACGGTGATTCGGCCGACGGCATGGCCTGGGGCCTGATGTCCGGGTTGGCCTGCGCGGCCGCCTCGGCGTCGGCGGCGTCCGGGTGGAAGAGCGACGCGATGATGAGCCGGTACCGGGAGTCGGGCTGGGGTATCCAGGTGACCCGGTCGAGGGACTGGTCCTGCCCGGCGGTCTCGAAGATGAAGGTGCCGTAGCCGAGCAGCTGACCCATCGGGGTGCGCTCGTACCCGAGGTCGGTCACCTTCTCGGTCGGCATCATCGCCACCCGGTGGATGAGGAAGCCGTCGAGAACGAGCAGCCGGCGGTCGGTCAGGACGAACCAGCGGGCCCGCCACTCCAGCCACTTGTACAGCAGGCGCCCGCCGAGGACGACGAACGGCAGCCATACCCAGCCCATGTCGTTCCGGACGTTGGGGTCCACCGCGACGAGCAGGGCCAGCGCCAGCACGAACGCACCGGCGGTCGTGAGGAGCGGCTCCCAGAGCATCGACCAGTGCCGGTGCGTGGCGATGATGATCTTCTCGTCCGCCAGGATGTACCGCTGCAGGGCGCGGTTGGGGACGACGAAGTCCGCTGTTGCGCTCATGCGGGTCTCCCCGGGGGTGCGGTCGGATGCGGTGCGCGAGCCGGACCGGGACGGCCGGTGGATCGATCCGAGAGGTTCGATCCGACGGCCCGGTCCGGTGGTCGGGTCTCGCCGCTGACCCTACGTGGTCAGCGGCCGATCGACCCGGTGAAGAGCTCCTCGAAGAATCTGCCGATGTTCGCGATGGCACCCCAGATGACGTCCCACAGAGCAAGCACGACGTCGGCGGAGCGCTCGGGGTCGTTGACGACCGAGTACAGCAGGAAGATCACGACGATCCAGATGATGATGAGCCTCACCTTGGGCGGCATCAGATTCCTCACGACGTAGGTGTGTGTGCCGAGGTGGCACACGTCCCTCCAGAGGGTACTGACAGGACCGGGACCTGGGGAATCACCTGGCTCGGCGTGGCGTACCAGCACTCACCGACCGCTCACCGGCCGCACACGCCGTGTGCACCGCGGAGCCCGGCGAGTGCCGGGCTCCGCGGGGGACAGTGCTGCGAACGAAGGGCTACTCGCCGGACCGGTGCAGCACCTCGGTGAGCTTGTTCGCCGCGGCGACGACAGCGGCGGAGTGCAGCCGGCCGGGCTGCCGGGAGAGGCGCTCCACGGGTCCGGAGACACTCACGGCGGCCACCACGCGGCCGGAGGGGCCGCGCACCGGAGCCGACACCGAGGCCACGCCGAGCTCACGTTCTGAGACGGACTGTGCCCACCCGCGGCGTCGGACGCCGGAGAGGATGGTGGCCGTGAAGGTCGCGTCACGCAGGCCGCGGTGGAGGCGGTCCGGCTCCTCCCACGCGAGCAGGACGTGCGCCGCGGAGCCGGCGCTCATGCTGAGCGTCGCACCCACGGGGATGGAGTCGCGCAGGCCGACCGGGCGTTCGGCGGCGGCGACGCACACGCGGTGGTCGCCCTGCCTACGGTAAAGTTGGGCACTTTCGCCTGTGTGGTCCCGCAGCGCGATGAGCACGGGGTTCGCAGCCGCCAGAAGGCGGTCCTCGCCGGCGGCCGTGGCCAGCTCGTTGAGGCGCGGACCCAGCACAAAACGGCCCTGCATGTCACGGGCCACGAGGCGGTGGTGCTCGAGTGCAACGGCCAGGCGGTGCGCCGTCGGGCGGGCCAGACCGGTCGAGGAGACGAGCTGCGCCAGGGTGGCCGGTCCGGCCTCGAGTGCCCCGAGGACGGACGCCGCCTTGTCCAAGACGCCGACTCCGCTAGTATCGTCCATACCGCGATATTGCCGTCTCGGAACGTGAGATTGCAAGTCGAGGGCAAAAGTTGTTTCTGACCGAGGTAGTTACAGGGAGGCGAACCGCAATGGCCGGCACGCTGGCAGAGAAGGTTTGGGAAGCGCACCTGGTGCGTCGAGGCGAGGACGGCTCACCCGATCTTCTCTACATCGACCTGCACCTGGTGCACGAGGTCACGAGCCCGCAGGCGTTCGAGGGGCTGCGGCTCGCCGGACGGCAGGTGCGGCGCCCTGACCTCACCATCGCTACCGAGGACCACAACACCCCGACGCTCGACATCGATCGGCCGATCGCCGACCTGACGAGCCGCACGCAGATCGACACGCTGCGCGCCAACGCCAAGGAGTTCGGCGTCCGGCTGCACAGCCTCGGCGACGCCGACCAGGGCATCGTGCACCAGGTCGGCCCGCAGCTCGGGCTGACGATGCCCGGCCTCACCGTCGTGTGCGGTGACTCGCACACCTCGACGCACGGCGCGTTCGGCGCGCTCGCGTTCGGCATCGGCACGTCCGAGGTGGAGCACGTGCTCGCCACCCAGACGCTCCCGCTGGCGCCGTTCAAGACCATGGCGATCACGGTGAACGGGACGCTGCCCGCCGGTACGACGTCCAAGGACATCATCCTGGCGATCATCGCCAAGATCGGCACCGGCGGCGGGCAGGGCTACGTGCTCGAGTACCGCGGCGAGGCCATCCGGGCGCTGTCCATGGAAGCCCGCATGACCATCTGCAACATGTCGATCGAGGCAGGCGCCCGCGCCGGCATGATCGCGCCGGACGAGACCACGTTCGAGTACCTCAAGGGCCGTCCCCACGCGCCGGAGGGCGAGGACTGGGACGCCGCCGTCGAGTACTGGCGGACGCTCCGCACGGACGACGACGCGGAGTTCGACGCCGAGGTGGTGCTCGAGGCTTCCGACCTGGAGCCGTTCGTCACCTGGGGCACCAACCCGGGCCAGGGCCTGCCGCTCTCGGCGACCGTGCCCGTCCCGGCGGAGATCGCCGACGAGGGCGACCGCGAGACCGCGGCGAAGGCCCTGGAGTACATGGGCCTGACCGGCGGCACGCCGCTGCGCGACATCCAGGTCGACACGGTCTTCATCGGCTCGTGCACCAACGGGCGCATCGAGGACCTGCGGTCCGTCGCGAAGGTGGTCAAGGGCCGCACGAAGGCCGACTCCGTGCGCGTGCTGGTGGTCCCGTCCTCGGCCCGCGTGCGGCTGCAGGCCGAGGCCGAGGGCCTCGACGTGATCTTCAAGGAGTTCGGCGCCGAGTGGCGCAACGCCGGCTGCTCGATGTGTCTGGGCATGAACCCGGACCAGCTCGCACCGGGCGAGCGGTCGGCGTCCACGTCGAACCGCAACTTCGAGGGGCGGCAGGGCAAGGGCGGGCGTACCCACCTGGTCTCGCCGCTGGTCGCTGCCGCGACGGCGATCCGGGGCACCCTGTCGAGCGTCGCCGACCTCGACCTGCCGTACGACATCGACATCACCACCTTCGACGGCACGCCGCTCGACGGCGTGGGCGCGTCCCCGCTGGGCGAGTCCGTCGTCGACCTGCCCATTCCCGTGGCGATCGGATCCGCCAGCGGATCCGCTGCCGGCCAGCCCGCGCTGCGCTGAGAGGAGCACAGACCATGGAGAAGATCCACACCCACACCGGCGTCGGCGTCCCGCTGCGCCGCAGCAACGTCGACACCGACCAGATCATCCCCGCTGTGTACCTCAAGCGGGTCACGCGTACGGGGTTCGAGGACGCGCTGTTCGCCGCATGGCGTGGCGACCCCTCGTTCGTGCTGAACCAGGAGGCGTACTCGGCGGGCTCCGTGCTCGTGGCCGGGCCCGACTTCGGCACCGGCTCCTCGCGTGAGCACGCCGTCTGGGCGCTCAAGGACTACGGCTTCCGGGTGGTGCTCTCGTCCCGGTTCGCCGACATCTTCCGCGGCAACTCGGGCAAGCAGGGTCTGGTCGCGGGCGTCGTCTCGCCCGAGGACATCGAGATCCTCTGGAAGATCCTCGAGACCAAGCCGGGCACCGAGGTGACCGTTGACCTCGAGGCCAAGACCGCGACGGCCGACGACGTCACCGTGCCGTTCCAGATCGACGACTACACGCGGTGGCGGCTCATGGAGGGGCTCGACGACATCGGGCTCACCCTGCAGCAGGAGGACAAGATCACCGCGTTCGAGGCGACCCGGGCGTCGTGGCGCCCAAAGACGCTGCCGGCGCGGCACCTGCCGTCCGTCGAGATCGAGGCGGCCCGCCCGGTCTGACCGGTTCCCCTCGCCGAGGTAGAACCTCGGCGGGATGGAACTGCAGCGAGACAGAACTCTGGCGAGATGGAACGTGGCCCAGGCTGCGGTTCTGTCTCGCCAGAGTTCTGTCTCGCCCTGGTTCTACTTCGCTGTGGTTCTGCTTCGTCGAGGTCCGTGCACTGCCGTGGTCCCTAGTTCGACAGGTTCGGCGGGCCCTGGCGCACCTTCTCCAGGAGCAGCTCCGGCGTGACCGTTGCCGGGTCCCACCACGAGTCGATCCACCAGGTGACGCCCGCGTCGGCCATGACGCGGGCCTGCTCGGCGGCCTCGGCGGGATCGGGTGAAAGCTTGCCCTGCAGGATGACCTCGAACGGGCGGTCGCCCCGGGCGCTGTCCGTGCCGTTCCCCTCGGTCTCGTCCGACCGGTGCGCCGTCAGCCAGTCGACCAGTCCGGTGATGTCCTCCGTCGTCAGATCGTCCGCCGTGCCGCGCAGCTGCGGGACGATCCCGTCCCAGCGGAGCGTGCGCCTCAGGTTCTTGGCGGGCGGCCGCTCGGCGTCCCAGACACCGACCGGCCACACCGGGATCCGGCCGTTCACGGGCTGCTCGGGGAAGCGGAACGGGCCGGTGTCGATGTGTTCCCCGTGAAACTCAAAGCCCTCGCCGGACCAGGACTGCTCGACCCAGGCCAGCGTCTCGTCCAGCAGCGCCGCCCGCTCCTTCAGGCCCTTTGCCTGACCCGGAGCTGAGGTGAAGCCGCGGTCGTCGGCCACTCCGACACCCACGGGCAGGACGAGGCGACCGCCGGACAGACGGTCCACGGTGAGTGCGCGCTGCGCGAGCTCCCACGGGCGGTGTCGCGGTACGGCGAACACCATCGCGCCGAGCGTGATGCGCTCCGTCACCGTGGCAGCGGCGGCGAGGACGGCGAACGGGTCGTAGACCGGCATCGCCCACTCGCCGTCGAGGCTGATCGCGTCCCAGGTGAAGAAGCCGTCCCAACCATGCTCCTCGCTCTCGCGCGCCAGAGCGATGTGCTGGTCGATCGTGCCGAAACTGCTGATGAATCCGAACTTCATACCGTTCCTCCGGGTGGCCCAGGTGGTTGTCCGACGTCACCGAGCACGCTACGCCGACCCTC
Organism: Promicromonospora sp. NPDC050249; assembly: GCF_040656015.1. Classification (NCBI taxonomy): domain Bacteria; kingdom Bacillati; phylum Actinomycetota; class Actinomycetes; order Micrococcales; family Promicromonosporaceae; genus Promicromonospora; species Promicromonospora sp. NPDC050249. The sequence goes on from NZ_JBFAKY010000045.1 coordinate 36,089, forward strand.
TGACACTCCTCCGATGGGGTGGGGTCAGATGTGGACGGGGCGCTCGAAGAACGTCTCCAGCACCACGATCGCGTCGGTCCCGGTGACGCCGTCGACACCGAAGATCCGGCGCAGCGCCTGCTGCAGCTCCTCGGTGGACGCGGTGCGCACCTTCACGAGCACCGAGGCCGAACCGGCGACGATGTGCGCCTCCTCGATCTCCGCGATCTGGGCCAGCGCCTCATGGGTGGACGGGTCGCCCATCCAGGCGTTCGCGTCGACCATGACAAAGGCAAGTACGCCGCGGCCGACGGCCTGGGGGTCGATCTCGATGGTCGTCCTGCGGATCACCCCGCGTTCCCGGAGCTTGCGCACGCGGTCGTGAGCAGCCCCGGCGGAGAGCCCCACGGCCTTGCCCAGCGCCGTGTACGGCATGCCCGCGTCCTGCTGCAGCAGCTTCAGGAGCTCCCGGTCGACGTCATCCATGGCAGGGACTATACCGATGACGCTGGCTGTACAGGAATCGGTCATGAGGGATAATCTCCGAATCATGTCTACTTCTGAGGCGATTCCTGCCGAGTTCGTCACGCTGGATGAGCGGTTCACTGGATTTGACGGCGACTTCGTGGTGAAGCGCCACTTCTCCGACGCACGGAAGACCGAGGGGCCCGCGTACTTCGCGGGCGGGCAGTACCTCGTCTTCAGCGACATCCCGAACGACCGGCTGCTGCGCTACGACGAGACGACGGGCGCCGTCGGCGTCCTTCGGCACGGCTCCGGGTATTCCAACGGGAACACCGTGGACCGCCAGGGCCGCCTCGTGACCTGCGAGCAGGGCAACCGGCGGGTGACGCGCACCGAGCACGACGGCTCGGTGACGGTCCTGGCGGACAGCTACCGCGGCAAGCGGCTGAACAGCCCCAACGACGTCGTGGTGCGCGCGGACGGCTCGGTGTGGTTCACGGATCCCACCTACGGCATCACCGGGGACTACGAGGGCAACGCGGGCGACTCCGACTTCGACGGCGCCTGCTACGTGTTCCGCATCGACCCCGTCGACGGGGAGGTCACCGTCGTCGCGGACGACTTCGTCCGGCCCAACGGGCTGGCCTTCTCGCCGGACGAGCGGCAGCTGTTCGTCGTCGACACCCGTCAGGACCCGAGCCACATCCGCGTCTTCGACGTGACGGACGACGGGCGCCTGGCCGGCGGCGCGATCCACGCCACGTGCGACGCCGGCCGCTTCGACGGGATGCGCCTCGACACCGAGGGCCGTATCTGGGCCGCGGCCTGGGACGGCGTCCACTGCTTCGCTCCCGACGGCGACCTGATCGGCAAGCTGCTCCTGCCCGAGTCGGTCGCGAACCTCACCTTCGGCGGGCAGAAGCGGAACCACCTCTACATCACGGCGGGCACCTCGCTGTACTCGCTGCGGGTCACCTTCAACGGCGCCGCATACCCCCGCTGACGACCGGCGAAGCTAGGGTTGCGCCGTGACGCAGACGCAACCCGTGGTGGAGATGTGGACCGATGGCGCCTGCAAGGGCAACCCCGGGCTGGGTGGCTGGGGTGCGCTCCTGAAGGCGGGGGAGCACTCCAAGGAGCTGTTCGGCGGGGAGAAGCTCACCACGAACAACCGCATGGAGCTCAAAGCAGTGGTCGAGGCGCTGCGGGCGCTCAAGCAGCCGAGCGAGGTCACCATCCACGTCGACTCGTCGTACGTGATGAACGGTATGAAGACCTGGATCGTGGGCTGGAAGCGCAACGGGTGGAAGACCGCGAGCAAGCAGCCGGTGAAGAACGTCGACCTGTGGCAGGAGCTCGACGCCGAGGTCGCCAAGCACACGGTGCGCTGGGTCTGGGTCAAGGGCCACGCCGGCGACCCGGGCAACGAGGCGGCGGACGCGCTGGCGAACAAGGGTGTCGACAGCGTGCGCTGACGGCCTGCGTCGATGGCCTGCTCGAAGCCGTAGCGGTAACGAGACCGATGTCACGTCACCACGATTCGCGCACCCTAATACCCTTGTCCCATGGCTTCCCACTACGACGTCGTACTCCTCGGTGCGGGCCCCGGCGGCTACGTCGCCGCGATCCGCGCTGCCCAGCTCGGTAAGTCCGTTGCGATCATCGAGGAGAAGTATTGGGGTGGTGTCTGCCTCAACGTGGGCTGCATCCCTTCCAAGGCTCTGCTCCGCAACGCCGAGCTGGCCCACATCTTCACTCACCAGAAGGACTTCTTCGGCATGTCCGGGGACGTCACGTTCGACTTCGGGAAGGCCTGGGACCGTTCGCGCGTCGTCGCCGACGGCCGCGTCAAGGGCGTGCACTTCCTCATGAAGAAGAACAAGATCACCGAGTTCGACGGCCGCGGTACGTTCCGTGACGCGAACACCATCGAGGTGGCCCTCAACAAGGGCGGCACCGAGACCGTCACCTTCGACAACGCGATCATCGCCACGGGCTCCGAGGTGCGCCTGCTGCCCGGCGTCGAGCTGACCGAGAACATCGTCACCTACGAGAAGCAGATCCTCACGCGCGAGCTGCCCAAGTCGATCGCGATCGTCGGCGCAGGCGCCATCGGCATGGAGTTCGGCTACGTCCTGAAGAACTACGGCGTGGACGTCACGATCATCGAGTTCCTCGACCGTGTGCTGCCGAACGAGGACGCGGACGTCTCCAAGGAGATCACCAAGCAGTACAAGAAGCTGGGCTTCAAGGTGCTGACGTCGACCGCGGTCCAGACCGTCAAGGACGACGGCACGTCGGTCACCGTCTCCTACAAGGGTGTCAAGGACGACAAGCCCGGCGAGCTCGTCGTCGACAAGGTCCTCATGGCCGTCGGGTTCGCGCCCAACGTCAGCGGGTTCGGCCTCGAGAGCACGGGTGTGCAGCTCACCGAGCGCGGCGCCATCGACATCGACGACAACATGCGCACCAACGTGCCGCACATCTACGCCATCGGTGACGTCACGGCCAAGCTCATGCTGGCGCACGTCGCGGAGACGCAGGGGGTCGTCGCTGCCGAGACCATCGCCGGGGCCGAGACCCAGACCCTCGGCGACTACCGCATGATGCCGCGTGCCACGTTCACCACCCCGCAGGTCGCCTCGTTCGGTCTCACGGAGCAGCAGGCCAAGGACGAGGGCCACGACGTGAAGGTCTCGACGTTCCCCTTCATGGCGAACGGCAAGGCGCACGGCCTCGGCGACACCACGGGCTTCGTCAAGCTCGTCGCTGACGCCAAGTACAACGAGCTGCTCGGCGCCCACATGATCGGGCCGGACGTGTCTGAGCTGCTGCCGGAGCTGACGCTCGCGCAGAAGTGGGACCTGACTGCTGACGAGGTGGCGCGGAACGTGCACACGCACCCGACGCTGTCGGAGTCGGTGCAGGAGACTGTGCATGGTATTGCTGGGCACATGATCAACTTCTAGTTGGTTGCTCGGCCGCCCTTGGGCGGTCGGCCTGGTCAGAGGCCCGGATCCGCGGAATTCCGCGGATCCGGGCCGCGTTTTTTTGGGGGGGGGTGGTGGGAACAAAGGTGGTGGTGTGCCCCGCAATTTGGAAGGGAGAACGGGGGGGAGGGGGA